>JAEXCN010000266.1 GCA_023402175.1 Pseudomonadota bacterium
CCGTCGCCAATGCGTTTGCTCCATAGGTGTTTTCCGGCTGCATCGTAGCGGGCTAGGAAGACGTCGGACTCGTCGTCGCCGGTGCTCACGAACGGACCGCCGCCGAAATCGACGGTGCCTCCAAAACCCCCGGTCACTGCGATGTTGCCCGCACCGTCGGCCGCCACGGCCACGCCGACCCCCGCCCCTCCTCCGCGGGGAAGGCCCAAGCCGCCAAAGGACTTGCTCCAGACGTGGTTTCCCGCCGGGTCGTACTTTGCGAGCAGAATGCTCGAGGCCTCCCCGCCCGGCAGTGACCCGCCACCGAAGTCGACGGCGCCCCAGAACTGCCCCGTGACCACGACGTGGTCCGCACCGTCCACCGCGACTCCCAATCCGAAGTCGTAGCCTTTCGTACCCCCGAAGCGCTTGCTCCAATGCTGCGCATCACCGCCACCGTCGCTTCCGCCTGGCGAGCCGCCGTCGCTACCTTGCGATTCAGTATGACCCTCGCTGTCCCCGACCTGCGCGCTGCCAGCGGGTTCACGATCGCCATAGCTCGCGTCGCGGCTCCCGAGGGAAGCGTCCGAGCCGCACCCTACGCACACGACCAACGCGGTGCTGAAGAAGAAGAAATCGCGCTCCATGCCCACCTCCGAGCGGCGTCCCCAGCATGATGCCGCACATCGGAGAGAGCAGGAAGTCCGAGCGGCGCAAAAATCGACAATTGCGCACTTCGGGAATTTACGACGACGGGACGATGTTCATGCGGCACGGGTGCGGAGCCCTCGGAAGCCTCCGCCGGTTTCTCGGCCGATCCGGCGACGGGCAAGGGACCGGCGTAGGTCTCGACGTTCTCTCGATCAGAACTGAAACGTCGTCGACAGGCCGACTTCGCCGAATACCGACGACTGAGCGAAGAGCCCTCGGCCGTCGACGTAGAAAGCGAATCTCGGATACGGCACCAGCGCGCCGAGAAATGCCTCTGCGCGTACGCTGCGCGCGAGCCGCACGCGGACATGAGCGCTGCCGCCGGCCGCAACGATGAGCTCTCGTTGACTCGCCGTGCTTCCGATGGCGCGCGCGGACACGTGGTCGATCTCGCCGTCGGCGCAGGCGAAGCCGTCGATCGATGGGGAGATGGTCACGCGCACCGGGCATGGCGACACGCGCAGCGACGCCGTCGTGAGACGCGCCGACGTGACTGGCGTCGACGCGACGCTCGCACGGAGGCCCGCGGTCACACGAAGGTGGAGCGCGAGGTCGACCACCGGAGCGCTCGGGGTGGTGCTCGCAGCCCGCTCGAGGCCTCCGGAGAGGAAGATCCCAGGAGAGATGCGACGCGCATAGCCGACGAGAGCCGACGGACCGATGCCGATCTCTCGGATGAAGGCAGGCCTGTCGCTCGGACGCACCGAAGGCTTCGCGCGCCGCTGCGGTGGACGTCGCGCTTGCGCGGCAACCTCATGGCGGAGGGGCGCGGCAGGTGGCAACGTTTCGATTCGTCCCTGCCGCGCCTCCGGATCGAGCGCCAGCGCGGCGAACACGTTGAGCGCCTCAGCGACCTCTTCGCAGCTCTCGCCTTCGATGTTTCGTTGGCGAGCTCGTGTGCCGGGCTCGGTCAGCTCGAAGAGCCCCACCCAGACGCGCGGGCCGGGATCGTGTGTGGTACGCGGCGCGATCGCGATCGTCACCGTACGAAAGTCACCCGCCCCCGAGGCGAGGACGATCTTGTCGGAGCGTGCGACGAGCGCCGAAGCAAAACGTTCCTTGGTCGGACACTCGTCGCTCGAGGAGGCGACGTCATAGACGAGCCGAACGGGCAGAGGCGCCGACGCGTCGGCGGCGCGAGCATCACCGGCGACCGCGATCGTGCAGAGCGCCAGCGCGCATCGAACCGGCGTCAACCTCCGCAGCCGCCGGCGCACGCGCGAACGCTATCATGGAGATGCGGTCGTTCAAGCACGGCCGCGAATTGTCATCTCGTCGTGGCCGGCCGAATGCTTGCGCGTAGACGTCGCTCGCGACGTCGTTGATCAGCGAATCGGCGCGAGCGGCGTCTGCACGAGCTTCCGCTGCGCCATGCCTCCGGGATACGCATAGCTCGCGTACGGAGCCCAACCCCACAGCGTGGCCGTGAACGGACCTTCGCTCTTCATGTGTTGGACGCCGTTCGTGCAGGTGCTCGTGCCGAACGTCTGGCCCGGACCGCCCTTCCGCGCGAGATCGACGCGCGTGTATTCGTAGTCGCCTCGCGTCCCCAGCGGCCGGAAGTCGGTGAGCGTGCCGGCGCATTCGAGCGTCACGTCCTTGAACTCGCCGCGCGTCTTGCCCCGCACGATGACGAGAGAGGTCTCCCTGTAGGTCGGATCCGCGTAGAAGCTGTACGAGCTCAGATATTGACCTGCAGGGATGACGTTGACGAAATCGGGATCCCCGTTGCCGTGGAAATCCACGTTCCCCACCGGATCGCCCGAAATCGGCTCCGCGCTGCCGGACATGTACGCCGCGAGGTAAACAGGGTGGTCGACGTCTTGAGTGCGCACGACGAAGGGCTCGCCCGCGGCGGCGTAGAAGGTGACGACCTGGCCGGCGGACATCGTCACCGGAGCGCCGCGCGGCACCGCGGGATCATAGTCGAGGCGCGTTCCATCTCGCGCCGCGACGATGCGGTAGGGCATCTGCTCGTGATCGTCGCCGAGACGAGGGCGATAGCCGACGGCCGCGTATTCCGATCCCCACTGTTCGAGCGAAGGCAGCTGCTGGAGCGCCGTATCGCAGTAGCTTCGGCCCTCCGGGACGTTCATGCACTCGTGTCCGCCGAAGATGCTCGTCGGCTTGTCGGACATCACGACGCTGCCGGTGAGCTCCTTGTCCTGGACGAGCTGGAGCACCTGCCCCTTGTCGATGCGGTAGGTCGACGGTGCGAACGCCGCTGTTCCGACGACGCCGACGCCGCCCTGGATGTCCTCCGTCGGTAGAATCGTGACCTCCGTGCCGTCTTCGGATGCGACGATCTGCGCACCTGGCGAACCGATATTGAACGTGGCGCCCCAGGCATTCACGATGATGTTCTGCGTTCCCCATGTCGCGACGGGCAGGAGGAGCGTCGCCGACGGGATGAAGCTCGAAGCCCCTCCGAAGGGGTAGATCGCCGAGAGGCTGATCGGCGCGCTCGCCGTCAGATGAAAGGAGGCGCCGATGCCCGTCCTCCTGGGCACGGGTTGGGCGACCGTCGCGGCGACGACGCCGTTCGGACACCGGACGAGCCTGTCGCCGGTCGCGCCGGGCTCGAGGTCCGACACGAAGACGATCACACTCTCGCCCGGAGGCACCGTCCCTTCGTGCGGGACGAGCGCGGCCCCGCCGGATCGTGTGGTGAACGTCGCCTTCGAGATGTCGAGCTTCTTGCCTTCGAGCTCGAGGGACAGCTCGACGGGCAACGTCGACGTATTGACGACGTACGCCGCGTAACACGAGTGCACGGACTCGCGAACGAAGGGCGGCTGCAAGTAGAACTCGCAGCCATTCGAGCTTCGATCGGCCGCCGCCGCGTCGCACGGGTTCTGGCAAACGCCGGCTCCGCACGCGAGCTCCGGTCGGCATTGCTCGAGCGTCTGCCCCGTGCACGTATCGACGACCGAGCGCCCATCGAGCGAGCACTGCCGGAGACAGTCCGGGGCGCCGGCATCCTCCTCGACGGAGGCGTCCGGATTGAAGCGCTCGGTCGAAGCGTCGAAGCGGTCTCGGTCGTCTCCGCACGCGCCGGTCATCGCCGCGACGCAGAGCGAGAGGGCGAAGAAAGAAGCCACTGCTCGAATCGAGTTCATGGCAAGAGCACCTCCTGCGGAACGAAGCTCGGCGGGCCGCCCTTGCCTCGCCCGAGCTGCCCGTTCAAATTGTCGCCCCAACAATGGACCGCGCCGCTCGTCAGGAGTGCGCAGGTCGTCTTTGGTGTCGTCGCCACGCGCGCGGCGGGGCCCGGAAGGCCCACGACCTTGACCGGCGCGTAGGCATACGACGTCGTCCCGTCTCCCGCCTGGCCGCTGCCGTTGTGGCCCCAACAGTAGACGGCGCCCGATACGCCCACCGCGCACGCGCGCTGCGGAAGCGCAGGGACGCTGTCGGACTGATAGGGGACTTTCCGCGTGGTCGCGATCTGTACGATCGGCTCCGGTGTCAGCACCGGCTCGGGGAGCTTGCGCTCGGGAAACGGCTGCGCAGGTGTGCCGGAGCCCGTAAAGAGCGTACTGCCCCAACAGTACGCGATGCCCTCGACCACCGCGCATGCGCTGTCCGCCGCCGCCGCAACGCCCGAGACATTCGCGAGCGACAGGGGCAGGGGATACGGATCGGGCATCATCGAAGAGACACGTCCCAGCGGTGGGTTCGCTCCCCAACTGACGACGCTGCCGTCGGCGCGAAGGAGGAAGCTCGCGTTACCGACGACGAGATCGCGCATCGGCGCCCCCGGCGGCGTCGCGATCACCTGCGCTGGAAGCGTCGAGGGGCTCTCGCTCGGTCCGGACACGGCGACCTGCCCATTGAGGTTCGCGCCCCAGCACTGCACCCCGCCCTCGATGATGGCGCACGCCGTCTCCGCGGCGACGCCGAGCTTGTCCACGGGCGGGAGATCGAGCTTGACCGGCGTCCGCTCCGTGGTCGTCGCGACGGCGCGGCTTCGGAGATAAGGGCCTTTGCCCCAACACCACACCACGCCATTCGAGTCGATCGCGCACGTGTGCTCGAGCGCGACGATGTCCGTCAGATTGGCCACACGCGCCGGCGTCGCGCTGTCCGCGAGGCCGGCGTCGGCACCGCGCCCGAGCTGCGCATTGCCGTTCTGTCCCCAGCACGCGACCGTCTTGTCGCTCGAGAGCGCGCAGAAGCCTTCGCTGTCGAGCGTGGTCGTGAGCGCCGTCGCGCACGGCGACGACGCGCAGACGACCGGGAGCGGCGCTGCGTCCGACCTCGCAGCGTCGAGGATCTTCGACGCGTCGCCACTGCCCGCGTCCTGCGTCGTCGGATGCTCCGCGTCCGCCTGCGGAGTCGAAGCCTCGGGCGCGGCGTCCGGGACGTCGACTGCGTCCAGGGGCGGAGCGTCCTCGGCGCAGCTCAGCGCGGCGCTCCCCGCGACGGCCGCGGCGGCCAACACGAAGGCGACCGAGCGCGACCGATCAGGGAGTCGTCTTGTGAAAGACATAGTTGCCTCCGACAGCCCAAAGATTCGTATTCGAGGTCCCCCGGATCTGCTGCATGGGAGTGAGGATGGCCGCCCCATTCAACGCGATGGACGAATATTCATAAGCGCCGCCATCACCCCAGATCGATCGGGCACGCAGCACCTGACCGCTGGTATCTCGACTTATCCAAAATTCGTCCTCCGACGGGACCCATGCGGACTTCAGTTTCCCGGAGGGGGGCGACACATTGGCGAACGCGTAGCCGTAGGCGCCGTCCGCGTTCTGCGTGAAGCGCACGGGAATGGAGGGGTTGGCGAAGACGACGACGCGCCCCGGCCCCGTCTGATGGAGGAACGAGAAGACGCCGCCGCTGAACGCGAGCACGCCGTCTTTCTTCGTGCAGCTCCCGTTGCTCTCCACCTTCGAGTCGACGATCGGCTCGTAGCCGGCCGCCGTGCGATGGAGAACGAGCGAGCACGCGTTCGTCAGGCCCCGCTTTCGCCGCCCGCCGGCGAACCAGATATCGGCCGGCCCGGTGCCGCTCGCGCCGGCGAAGAGAGCGTCGCTGATCGGATCGCTCTCGACGTGATCGACGGTCCAGCCTGCCGGCACGTCGGACGCGGCATCGTCCGGTTCGCCGGCGCCCTTACGGTAGATCGTGTTGCACGAACCGGCGTAGACGTCGTCGGGCCCCGTGCCGTAGACCCATAGCTTCACGGCGTCACACGTCTGGAAGACGGAGCGCGTCCACTTCCACGCCGTCGCCGGCGGCACGGGCCGCTCCCCATGATAGACGAATCCCGACGTCTTCGATGCGATGGTGTAATAGACCTCGTGGTCGTTCGGCGCCCAAATCGCGGAGGCGTCTCGGAAGAAGCCGGTCTCGTCGATTTCGTTCTCCGTCCCGTCGTCGATATACGTCCACGCGTCCGCGGCGCCGTCCCACTCGAGGACCTTCGTCCCTAGATAGGGAGTCTTTGCGATTGCAAACGCGCGATTGGCGAGCGGCCAAATATCGACGACGGACAGGCTTTCGTCCGGCAAGTCGACCTTGCACCAGCCCGCCGTGCTGCAGAGCTGGGCCGGGGCGGACGCGTCGGACGCGTCCGACGCGTCGGCAGCATCCGGTGTCGGGCTGCCGTCATCCGCGGAGACAGATGCGTCCCCGATCACGCTCGGCCCGGGCTCTTCTTCGGCGGGCGGCGCCGCTTCGTTCGAGGTCGCGCAGGCGACCGCAGCTGCAGTCCAGAGCGCCGCGGCCGCGACGCCGTACAACGAAGTCCTCATGGCTTCCCTCCGAGCGAGAGGAGGACGCCGTCGCCGCCGATCCAGACATGCCCCGGCGACGGAGCCCATACGGAGTAGAGGTTCGGGCGGCGAAGGCCGAGGCCGGCGATGTTCACGCGCGACCAGGACTTGCCGTCGTAGTGAAGGACGACGCCGCGATCTCCGACCGCCCAGACGTCGCTGCTCGAGGAGCCCCACACACCGTTGAGGTTCTCCGTCGTCGGGACGTTGGCGACGACGTCCCATGCCGGACCGGTCCCCGCATAGTGACGAATCACGCCCGCGCCGCCGACCGACCACACGTCGTCGTCCGCCGCGGCCCACACGCCGAAGAGCGAGGCCCATGTCTGGCTGTTGAGCTGCTCGATCCCGGGCGTCGCGCCCTGCGCGTCCGTAATCCGGAAGGTCGCGCCCTTGAAGCCCACTGCCCAGAGCGTGTCGGCCGAAGCGCCGTGTACGCTCCTCATCGAGCTGCACGGATAGTCCGCGCATGTGGACAGAGGGATCGCGTAGTCGGCCTCGAGCGCGTTCGTCGAAGGCGACACACGCAAGCGCCAGAGGCCACTACCGAGGAACCCGGGCAAGATGAACGCGAACGCGTCCATCGTCGCGCACCAGAGCCACTCGGCGCCGGGCGCCGCAAAGGTGCCTTCGAGCTGGAGAGAGTTCTCGTACCCGAACGGCGCTCCGTCCGGCACCCCTTGCGCGGTCCACCCGTCGGCCGACGGCGCTCCGGCGTGGGGCACCGTGATGCCGCGGCTGTAAATCGAGCCGAGCGTGACGAACGAGACCTCGGAGGACGGACGGAGCCACATGCTGTGGATTGTCTCGTCCGTTCCGGCGTTCGAATGACTCCAGGCCGTCCCGTCGAAATGGAGGAGCGTGCCGCGCGCCCCCGCCGCCCAGACGTCCGTCTCCGAACGTCCGCGAATGAAGTGCAGCCTCGCAAGCGTGTCGACGACGGGGTGCGTACAGAGCACGTCCGCCGTGCACGTCTCCGGAAAGTACGCGCAATCGTCGCACGGCCCAGAATCAACGTCTCCGCTTCGAGGGCCGTCGGTCGCCGCGTCGGCGGAATCCGCGGCGTCCGGAGTCGACGCCGGGGGGATCACCACGGGCTCGTCTCCCGGTGGCAGCGCCAGTTCGTTGGTCGCGCACGCGACGAAGAGGGAAACTGACGTGGCGCAACTCACGAAGGCCGCAGCCCTGAGGAAGGTGGTCATTTCGTCGGTCCTTCCTCGTCGACGCACGGCTCGACCGCGCACTGGCCATTCACGCAGGCTTGACCGGCGACAGCGTCGCAGGTCTTGCCGCAACCACCGCAATTGCCGGGATCCGAGTTGGTATTCACCTCGCACCCGTCATCGATGCGACCGTTGCAATCGGCCCACCCGTTCTCGCAGGCAAAGCCACACGATCCCGCCGTACAGGTTGCGACCCAGTGAGAGAGAATGCCGTCGGCGGCTCCCGTCAGGTAATAGAGGTTGCACTGGATCCCGCAGCCGCCGCAGTTGAACGGGTCGGTGCTGATGTCTACACACGCCGGTGACGCGGCGGTCCCGCAGTTCCGCTCTCCGGGATTGCACATGCACCGGGGCAATTTCGTCTTGGAGTCGACGGCGCACGTCTGCCCGGGATTGCAGGCGCTGTTGCATGCGCCGCAGTCCGTCGTCGATCGGAGGGATCTCTCGCATCCGTCGCTGTTCGGCGCGCCGAGATCGCCATTGCAGTCCGCGTAACCGGCATCGCACTTCAGATGGCCGCACTCGCCTTGCGCGCATCCGTAGTGGGAGTGAGGCGGCGGCGGCCCCGCATCCGGTCCGGCCCTACAGACCGTGCCGCAGCTCCCGCAGTTGTTGTCGGTGCTCTGAAGATCAACGCATTTGTCGGGGAGGGCGTTTTTGCAGTAGCTGAAGCCCGACTCACACCCGCATTTGCCAACCTTCGTATCAATATTGAAGATGCACGGCTTGTCTGGATCGGGACACTTGTCCCCGCACGCGTTGCAATTGTCATTGCTTCCCAGGCTGGCCTCGCAGCCGTTGTCCGGAATACCATCGCAGTCGGCGGTGGGCCTCGCGGCGTTCGAGCATTTGAGCTCGCACTTGCCATTGACGCACTGGAACTCTCCACCGAGCCCCGGCACCACGGGGCACACGACGCCGCACGCACCGCAGTTCGCATTGTCGCTCGCGAGGTTCACGTCGCAGCGGAACCGCGAGCTCGGACATGTCGTGTACGGCTCGCTGCACTTGTCCGAGGGGCAGTAGGACGTGAGTCCACCCGCGTCGTGCTCGAGCGTCGCGGCGGCATCTTCCTTGGTGAACGACGGGGCGCTCGCGTCCGAGGAGCTGCTCGAGTCGGAGCCCCTCAGGTCGACGCGCCTCACCGATCCGCACGCCACGAGGATTGCCGTGGCGAGCACTACAACTGAAGTCTTCTTCATCATGCCGGAAGCCTCCCGGATCAAGGCAGCGAGAGCCTCTCGAGTCGCGGCACGTAGGTCGAATTCGGCCAACGCGCGCGAAAGGCGTCGCGTGCGGCTCTCGCCCGCTCGACGGAGCCTTGCACGGCGAGCGCCTCCACGCGGATGGCCGCCGCCTCTTCGGCGAACCGCGGCCGTGGCCATCGGAGCTCGTAGTCGTCGACGATGCTCGAGGCGCGCCGACCGTCGCCGTCGCCGAGCGCGGCCCGCGCGCGATCGATCATCGCGAGCTCGTCGGCCAACGTCGGCGCGTTCGCCATCGCGCTCGGTGCTGTCGTCGTCGTCGTCGCGCCGCCTCGGGAAGGTCCGAGCGCGGCTCGCGGGGTGACGCTGGCCGGCGCTGGGGGCAGATCGCGCACGTTCACGCTCGGAGGGCTCGCGACGACGGGCGGCGGCGCTGCGGGCGCTTCAGGCTCATGCGCCTCGATCGACGGCGTCACCGGCGCAATTCCCACCGTATCGGCCGGGCTCCGATCGACGCCGCGGGCGGACCACGCCGTGACCGCAACAAGGAACGCGACCCCGGAGAGCCAGCCGTAGCTACGAAGCCACTGCGCCTTCGGCGGCGCGGGCGGCGCGGGCGGCGCGACCTCGCGGAGAAGCCGCTCGCGGACATGCGTCAGCGCCTCTGGCGGCGGCGCGACGGCCTCCCAGTAACGCTTCAGCGCATCTCGTTCGTCGCTGCTCACGGGCGCATCTCCTTTCGATAGGCACGGGCGAACGAGGCGCGCGCCTTGCGGATCTGCCGGTAGATGTCGGTCGGTTTCATGGATAGGACTTCGGCGACTTCGTTCGCGCTCATCTGTTCGAGGTCCATGAGGAACAGGAGCGTGCGCTCATCCTCGTCGAGCGCGTCGAGAGCGCGCTGCACGAGGGTCAGCTCCTCGACCGACGACGCGGCGTGCTCCGGATTGGCACGGCCATCGGCGAGCTGGTCGTCGGAGAAGGTCTCCGACGCGGCGAGGATCCTCTTGTTGTGGTGGCGTCGATAATCCCGGGCGACGCGAAGCGCGATCCCGAAGAGCCAAGCCCGGATCTTCGAGACCTCCACGTAGTCTGCGAGACGCCGATTGACGACGAGGAAGACGTCCTGCAAGGCGTCCTCGAGCGCCGCGACCGGGACTCCCAACCCACGAAGGGAGCGCCAAACGAACGACGCGTGGTCGTCGTACACTTGCTCGAACGTCGGACGGGGCATCAGTGACGCGGGGGGACTGGTGCCACGCGCGTCGAGCCAGAGCTTGTGCGTTTCGGCGTGCACGCCACTGCAATGGCGGCCGGAAGAAACTTTGTCGGAAAATCGCACGCGCGACGGACGCCGGTGCCGTCATGTCTCGGCGGCCGCAGTGCTGCTTCCCCCGACGTGCTCGGCGAAGAAGCGCCCAAGAAAACCCTGCTTCTTTCGCAAAAGACGGTGAGCGCCGTGGGACCACGGGCTTCGACCGTGGGCGTCCTACCGTTGGGAGATACGCCCGATTCGACGAACGAATAGCGCAGGTCCTACTGCCCGTTCAAGCGCGCGCTTCCAAGCTCACCCGTGCTTCTCGCGACCGGTTACGCCGCGACGCTCGCTCCGTCCGCTCGCGCTCCCTTCCCTGTCTGCCCTCGGCTATTCCGCGCCCGGGTCTCGACGGTCGAGCTAAAGGAACGGAAGAGCCGTCGGTGGAAGCCGCCCGTGTCCCCTGCCCTATGGCCCGGGCGGCCAGAACGGGTCGAGACGCGGGGCCTGGGCGCGCCCCGCGTCTCGAGCACATGGGACCGCGCGCATGCGTACCGAGCCTACCTCGACCGACTCGAGGTCAGTACCCGAGCTCGTCCTTCAGCAGCGATGGGCACGTCAATGCACGACCGGCACGTGCACGTCGTTGATGGGGCGCAGCCCCGCGCCGCCTGGATACGAATAGCTCACCGCCCAGCCGATTCCCCAGACCGTCATGGCGAAGGGGGCGTCGCTCCAAATACGATGCGCGCCGTCGGTGCATGCACCACCGTCCGGATAGGAGACCGGCTGATTGGCGCGACTCAGGTCTGCGTACGTCCATTCATAATCTCCGCCGATAGGCTTCCACCCCGTGAGAGGCCCAGCGCAGTCGAGGGTGACGTCATGAGCCTCTCCGTTAGTCTTTCGGCGCGTGACGAAGACCGCACTCATCGGGTACGTATAGTCGGAGACGAACTGATACGAATCGAGCCATTGGTCCGTCGGAATCGCGAGCGCCGTCTGTGGATCACCAAGATCCGTGGTGGACACCACCCTACCCGTCATAACACTTGCCACGTAGACGGGGTGCGCAGAGTCTTGGGTGCGCACGACGAAAGGGTAGTCGGCTGCGAACCGAACCAGCTGCCCCGATTCGAGCGCAGCGGGCGCTCCCTCCGGCGGCGAGGGGTCGTACGTGAGCTTCGTGTCGTCGACGGCGCCCACGATCCGAATGAAGCCGCGGGCTCCCTCCGCGCTCGTCCCGTTGGTGCGCCAGCTGAGCCGATCGGGGGGAGGCAAGACCGCATATTCGTGACCCCACGCGGAGACCGGCGGGATCTGCGTGTTGTCCTCGTCACATGCGACGCTGGTAAAAGGAATATACACGCACGTCATACCACCGAAGAGCCCGACGGGTTTGCTGGACTCGATCACCGACCCTACGAGCGAGTTCGCTTGCGTGAGCTGCATGACCTCGCCGCGCTGCAGCGTGTAGCGCGTGACCGCGTTTGCCGGACCAGGTTGAATACCGTAGCCGCCAACGAGCTTCACCTTCGGGAGAACGTCGACGAAGGTATCGTTTTCCGTCGCGACGATCTGCAGCGTCGGCTTACCAAGAACAGCGTCCTCCCAGGTGCTTACTGCGATGTAGTTATTCCGGAACGACGTCGTGGGAAAGAGCAAAGTCGAAGCAGTCACATGGGAAGGAACTCCTCCATAAGGATAGATTGAATACATCGATGTCGGCACATCCGTGCCAGCGAATAGGGCATGACCGATCCCGGTAAAGGGTATCGATTCATCTTTATCGAGGACGGGTCTGACGCCCTTCGGGCAGCCGACCCAGTTGATATTCTCATCTGGCTTGTCGTCCGATAGGAAGACGACTGCTGCACCTCCGGCTGGGATGGGCCCGTCGAGCTTCTTGTGCTTCACGACGCCGTCTTCTACGATCGGCACCCAAACGGCATCTTCGAGGGATCGCTCTTCGCCTTTGTACTCGATGCGCAACGTCGCGGGCGAGGTCCAGTTGTTCGCGATCAGGAGCGCATTGCAGCTTCCGCGATAGTCAAAGTCAACCGACCAAGGGACGGCAAAGGAGCAACCGATGGATCCTTCGTTGATGGCTGCGGCGTCGCAGGGCGCAATGCACTCGCCTTTGCCACATGCCTTGTCCGGCCCGCAATCCTTGACGACGTTGCCGTAACAATCGCGGACGGAGTGGAGGTCTGGCGAGCAGATGAGCCCGGAGCAGCCCGCGTCAACGTTATCGACTGCGGAGTCAGGCTTGGAAAAATCTACTCCAGGCGAGCTCTCGAACGAAGCTCGGTCAGACGAACAGCCGACCCAGCCGGCGAACATGAGAAGGAAGATGTGAACCAGTTGCCTGCGCATGAATGCCTGACCTTCCTCACCTGACTGCTTCTTATTCGAAAACGGCGGGCTCAGGCTGCGGATGGGGCTCGGCATCGCGGCTCCCACGGCCGAGCTGGCCGCAAAGGTTGTCTCCCCAGCACGCGACTGAACCGTCGCGAAGCAGGGCACAGATGGCGGTGTCCATGATCGCAACCGCCACGGTCTGCTCGTCGAGCCCCGTGATGCGTGTGGGCGTGACGTGATCGAGCCGCGTCCCCGCGCCCATCTGACCGCCGGCGTTCGCTCCCCAGCAATGGACGTCGCCGTCTGCGGCGATAATGCAGGTGTTGTTACCGCCGGCGGCCACGGCGACGGCGTAGACGTCTGCCGGCAAGGTGACGAGCGCTGGCAACAGCTCCCGGGCTTTCCTCCCGGTGCCGAGCTGTCCATTCTCGTTGTCCCCCCAGCAGTAGACACGTCCACGACTGATCGCACACGCATGCGCCGCGCCGGCCGCCACGCTCGATACGTCCGGGAGGGCTATCGCCGTAGGGAGAAGGTATTGAACCGTCGAAGCGATGCGCCCCGCCTGGTCGTTCATGCCTCCTCCCCACGACAGCAGCGATCCGTCCTCGGCGACGATGAAGCCTGTCTTGGACGTGCCCGCGTAGGAACGTACGGCGCTCGAAATCAGATCGGCGGGTGCCGCGCCGCTCGAAGAGCCGGCGTCGTCCGCAGACGTCGTTCGCGCGAGCTGAAATGCGTCGTTTGTGCCCCACGACCAGAGACGATCGTCGGTACCGATGGCCAACGCAAATGAGCTCGCGAGCGTCACCGACTTTGCCTGCAGCCCCGGCACCAGAGCGGGATCCGAATTCGGCGCTTGCGAGCCGCTGGAGCCGCGGCCAAGCTGCCCCCAAACGTCCGATCCGAAGCACGTGACATCGCCGGTGACGGCGACGACGCAGGTGGTACCCGACGTGCCCTCACCCGTTGCCGAGACACGCTTGGCGGTCGACGTGCCGACCACGCGCCTTGGCCTTGCTTCGTACGCGGCGATCGGACCTGCGTCGCTTGGTCCCGTCCCGAGCTGACCGGACGCGTTTGCACCCCAACACCGAACGGAGCCATCCTGGAGAACTGCGCACGCGTGAGAGCCGCCGCGCGCGGCGAGCTGCGTAACGCATGGATCGCTGGCGCACGTCACCGCAAAGTCATAAGGAGCTGGCGGGTCGAGCTCCCCTGCATCGCTCGCGGCATCCGACGCGCTCAGTCCACCGCCGTCGGAGATGACCCCATCGCCGCCGTCCGTTTCAGCGATGAACGGTCGCGTCCCCTCCGACGAAGAGCACGACGCCAGCGTGAGCACGACGCCGAGCGTCGTGCTGGCGTAAAGCGAGAAGGCATCAATGGACGAGCACCGCGGAATCATTGGATGGCTCTCCTCAGCGCGAAGCCGTCACCGACGATCCACGCGTCCGTGGGGCTGCTATGAGCTCCGAAGATCGCGGCCGGCGGGACGTTCCCCATGGCGAGCGAATAAATCTTGGTTGAGGAGTAGCCCACAGTCTCGAAACCAGTCCCGATCCAGCGCCGAATGTACCCCGGGGACCACAAGAACCAAATATCGTTCCAGCCGTAGACCAGCATCGGATACGAAGGCCTAATCTCGTCGAAACGAGCGCCCCCGTCCAACTTGTCGACCGTCACCCCGTAAGGGTCCAGGGTGTCGATTGAAACCGAAGTGTCACGTCCCAGAAATGAACAATTGAACGTATAGACATCGAGCACCTGCGACGCCGAGATGGGCTGATTGCTGAACGAATATCCTGTCAGCAATATCCTTTGCCCCTCGTCCGGCGCATCGGTGACGTATCCCGAGTGAGGGACGAAGCCTCTCTTTGTCGTCAGCAACGCATTGAAGTTTGAGACCCCCGTCGTCGACAGCTCGAACATGTAGGGCTGATCCTGGCGGACTTTTTGAACGATCGGGCCCGGTACGTAACCGGCGGCGTAAGTCCCGAAGCCCGGGCGTCCAAAGACCGTCGTGATCCGAAGGCCCAAAACGTCGAGCGGATACCTCTTCAGGGTTGAACCGTCGTAGTGATCGACAGCGTCGTCATCCCTCGTGAACCACACGTCGTCATCGCCGGTACCGTAGATGCCACGGATGGGCTGCAGGTGCCCGGTCTCGACGAAGGACCACTCTCCCGCCGCGCTCCGATGCAAGAGTAACCCCATTTCGCCACCGACCCATACGCCCGTCGACGTGGCCCAAACGGCGTAAAGCTCGTGGTTCACCCGATACTCGGTCGTCCAGCGCGTCCCATCGTTGTGCAGGACGAATCCCTCGATCGAAACGCTCCAAACATCTTTCGGACCCGCCACCCAGACGCTCCGCAGTGAGAGCGGCAGACCGAGATCGGACCGCGGTAGTTGCGTCTCGCAGAACCCCGCGTCGCCGCAGACGAGCGGTCGCCCCGCATCGAGCTCGGCCTCAGGCTCGGGCGCTGCGTCCTCGAGGACCGCGGCGTCGACGATCGAAGCTCCGGAGTCGGCGTTGGAATCGGTCTCCGCAGGCCCTGCGTTCGGCTCGGGCTCGTTCCCACCGCCGCTCGCCGAGCAGGCGGCCGCCGTCACCAACAGGCCGACGATCACGTACGTCCCGTGCCTCATTGGAGCGCTCCCCAGTGAAACATGCCGCCCTCGCCCCCGATCCAGACGTCGTCCGACGCCGAGCCCCAGATGGCTTTGAGGTTGCCGCTGTACCCGCCGACGCCTACCGGGGACCACGTGTTACCGTCGAAGTGCAGCACGGTCCCCGCCTCCCCGACTGCCCATATGTCGTTCGGCGAGACACCGAAGATGGCGTTGAGCATCGCTCTCGTACCAGTCTCTTCAGTGCGCCACTCGGCTCCGTCGAAATGAAGGAGCGCTCCGTTGCGCCCCGCAGCCCAGAGCTCTTCGCCATGGCCCCATGCGGCGCGCAAGTCTGTGTGAGATGGGACAGGGAGCACGACCCCTCGTCCGAAGGCGGACGCAGCAGCGCCGCCGTCTCCCGTGCTCGACATTGGATAGCGAGCCACTGCGCCTTGATCGCCCACGAGCCAGAGCGCCTTGTTCGGTACGAAGAAGCTCGCCCGGATGGTCAATTCCGCTTCTTCGTTGGTTCCTGGGAAGAACGGTCCAGGTAGATTGTCGAGCGTTCCTGTTTCAAAATTGAATCCAAAGAGGGGCCGCGTGGTCTTGGTTTGATATTTCCGGCCAATTAAATACACGTCTTCTCTCTCGAGCACGGCAGCGACGTCCACCATGATCGCGTTGTAACTACTGAGATTACTGAAGGCCACACGGCCGGGCGCCAGCTCGAGCTCACGCCGAAATATCGCGTTGCCATCTATAGCGCCCCACATTGCTTCCGGCGAAAGGAAGATGCCCAAGAGGGCGCCCGGTCGATAGGGATTCGATGAATCCGATAGTTGGACGTCGAAATCGAGCTTCGACCATTGCTGACCATCCCAATGGATCAAGACGCCATCGGCAACATCGACGCCGCTCGCCCATACGTCGTTCTTCGAGCGACCGTTCATGGCGGTCACTCCCCCAAAGGAGAGTGCGGTCGGCACGCGACAGAGATTGCCAACAGCACACGGGGCGGCCTCCGCATCCACGTTTTGCGCAGCATCGCGCGCCCCGCCGTCGTCCGAGTCGCCCACAGGGATGATGACGTTGCTAGCGGCGTCGGCCCCGTCCGCAGCTTCCGCAGTCGCACATGCGGCTAACGCGAGAAGCGACGAAGCGAGCACGATGCACCTAGTGACAGCCGCGGAGGCGTATCGGGAGAACGTAGCACGGCAGCGAGCGGTGCTCATTTCGTCGGGTCTCCCTGTACGCCCCCGTCGCAAGGCGCGACTTGGCATTTGCCCTGGGAGCAGACTTGCTCGGGCAAGCATGCATTGCCGCACGCACCGCAATTTCGGTTGTCGACTTGCATGTTCACCTCGCAGCCGTCAGCCAAGAGCTCGTTGCAATCGGCGTATCCATATTGACAGTCCCCGCCGCAGATGCCTCGCCTACATACCGCATCAAAATGCGGGGCTCTGTACCCGGGGCACCCGTAACCACATCTTCCACAGTTTTGAGGATCATCTTGACGCGCACAAGAGTCGATCTCCGCGCAGAAGTAACTGTTGGCGCCCGGGGGCTGGCGACAGGACGTGCCGGGCGAGCAGGTGTCGTTGCAGTCGGTACAGTTCTCATCGGTGTGGAGGATGGCCTCGCAGCCATCCGCCCGGTTATCGTTGCAATCTGCCTTGAAAGGATATTTGCACTTGGGCGCGCCGCACTCTCCATTAGCACATCCGTAATACATGTCGTCCGGAAGCGGCGGCAGGGCGGGGTCGACTGGGTCGCAGGCGATCTCGCAAGCTCCACAATGCTCGTTATCCGACGCGAGGTCGACGCAGGCGCTGTAACTCCCGAAATCGGGCCACTCGGGGAAATAGGGAATATCACATTTGTCCGGCAAGCCCTGGTACACGCACCAGTCGACACAGGCACCATCTGTGCACTGCGTTCCATCTGTGCACTTGATTCCGCAGCCACCGCAGTTGAAAGCGGTAGTTATGTTGGTTTCGCAGCCGTTGGTGAGGTCCCCATCGCAATCTCCCCAGGGTTGCTGGCAAATGAGAGAACACTCGCCATTGACGCAGGTCCAGCTGCTTTTGGTCCCCAGATCTGCGCGCGGGCAATGGATCCCGCAGCCGCCGCAATTCTCATTGTCGCTGAGCAAATTGGTGCTGCAAGGGAACTCCGATGACGGACACGTCTCCCATGGATGCGTGCAGGTCGTCACCGGGCACATCGGCACCTCTTCGGGGAGCGACGCGTCACCATCGCCCTCACTGCCGGAGTCGGCGGAGCCGAATCCGGTCGACGAGGCGGGCGCTCCTTCCGCGAGGACGACCGATTGCGAGCACGCCGCGATCGACGCGAGCGAGATACAGACGAATACCGCGAGTGAAATGTAGCTGCGAAGCATCGATTCCTCGTCTGAGGCAGGCGATCAATAGAGGGAATTCGAGGGAGCGACGGGCGAGCTGCCCTCGCCGGGACCGAGACCGAGGGCGCGGTCGAGGCGAGCCCCGTAGGGCGTGCGTGGATAGAGCGCGCGGAGGGCGTCCGCGCGCTCCCTCGCCTCTGCCATGCGAGAGAGACGCGCGAGGGCTTCGACCGCGAGCACCTCGCGCTCCTGCACGAGCTCGCCGGTCGGGAACGCGCGTGCGTGCTCCTGCACGAGGATCAAAGTGCGCGCCGGGTCCGAAACGAGCGCGTCTTGCGCGCGACGAACGAGGGCGAACTCGTTCTCCCGCGAAGGCGGGGTACGTGCCTCCGTCGACGTCGAGACCACCACCGCCGACGACGGCGGACGCGGCGCGACGGCACGGTGGGGGGTGCTCGCGACGACGGCGGCGGTGGCCGAGGAAGGGAGCGCTTCGACCGGAGTCGGCGCCACCTCGACGGCCGGCGGCGACAGCGAAGGCGGCGACGCCGGCGTGGGCGCAGCGCTCTGCACCGCCACCTCGCTCGGCGGAGCCGCCGCCTGTTCGACGTTCCGCGCTTGCCAGCCGAAGATGCCCACGCCGAGGCCGACGAGCGCGAGCGCGACGAGCTTCGTCCCTCCGACGCGGCCGAGGAGGCTCGGTCTGGTCGACGACGCGCGCGCGGCGGCAGCGTAGGCACTCGTCGCGGCCAGGCGCTCGACCATCTGCGCGGTCGTCCGCGAGCTCAATCGTCGCATCCGCGATGCGCGCACGAGTCTGGCGAGCTCGGTGTCCTGGCCCTCGACGACGCGGGGCGGATCGGTATCGGTATCGTCGAGTTTCATCGTTCCTCGGAGAGCAGGCGGGCGAGCTCGCGACGGGCGGCGTAGAGGCGTGCGTATGCGGTCGCCACCTGACACCCGACGGCTTCGGCGACCTCGCGCATCGACATTTCCTCGATCTCGAACAGGACGAAGACGGTCCGCTTGTCTTCGTCGAGTGTGGTGAGCGCGCGATCGAGCCGCTCCGCGTCGATGCGGACCGCCGGATCGACCTCGATGCCGGTCTCAGGGAGAGGCTCGACGGTAAACTCGCGGCGGCGAGGATCGCGACGTCGGTATTTGGCAGCGCAGCGCCGCGCGATCGCGAAGAGCCAACCACGCGGATGCTCGCCGTCCCACGTCGCGTAGCGGCGATAGGCGACGAGGAAGACCTCGTGCATCTGGTCCTGGATATCGGCCTCACGAACTCCGAGGTGGAGGAGCGACCGCCACACGTAGTCCGCGTGAGCCAGAAAAAACTCTTCGAGGCCGGGCCGCGACACCGCCACGACTGGGAATCCCTTTGCGAAGCCGAGAGCCGCGGTCACGCACCTTCTATGCGCCGACCCCGCCATCTTTGAAAAAGCGGGCGCACTTTTCTGACGCGGGATCGACGGATCACTAAAATTCCCATGCAATACCGACCGCTAGCCGTCCTTCGACGAGCGCGGGGCGATGTACGTGGAAGAGCTCGCCCTGGTCTCGCACCAGGAAGTCAGCGGAGTCGAGCGGCACACGGATGTCGGGCAGCACCTCGAGACGCAAGGCCCGACCGAGCGGAACCCGCCCGAGCACGCCGGCCGCGACGATGCTTACGAAGCGCGTCGCGTCGTAGGCGGAGCGAAATCCCGTAGTGGACGCGATGGAGAACCCACCACGCGCCTCGACGAGCGGGACGAGCTCGAGCCACTTCGAACGCACCGCCCGAAAGCCGACCAGCGCGGCCGCGTCGACGAACCGAAACGTCGCCTCCGCCCCGAGCACTCGCACGGGCTGCGACGTCTCGAAGCTCCCCTCCACGCCGAGAACGAGCGGAGGCGAGAGCGTCGCCGTCCATCGAAGCGCGCCGCCGAAGCCGACGTTCGGAAGAAGCCCCAGGCTCGCGACCGCGGACGCGCCGAGCGTCATCGGCACATGCGCCGGCGCGGGCGTAGCCGGCGGCAATGGACGCCGCACACGAGGTGCCGTGGGCGGGGGCTGCTGTTCGGGCTCGAGAACGGGTTCCGGCGTTCGGGGTTGTGCGACCGCGATCATCATCGCGAGCACCAGCGCCGTCGACTCCACGATGTCTTCGCAGCGCGGCTCGTCGAAGCGGACGCGGCGTTCACCAAGGTCCGCGCCCGTGACATCCTTCACGCGGAGCTCGGCGACGATCGCGCCGTCCTCGACCATGACGGTACCCTGGACGTAGAGCTCGGGCGGCGCGCTCGATCCACTCTCCCCGAGCCGCGCGAGCGACGCGGCGACGATGGCCTCACGCGAGGGACACCCTTCCGGCGCCGACCATTCGAGGTCGAAGGGAGCCCCCTTCGCGGACCGTGTCTGCATGAAGAGAGCGCAGGCGACGAGGACCGCCACCGTGGCTCTCGTCATCGTGGCAGTCCCGATGCACGCATGCCCTCGAGCACTCTATGCGAGTCGCACGACGCGGTCACGGAACGCAGGGCCCGCGAGCTCGACCGTATAGCCCACGCTCGGCAGAGCTCTTCCAGCGCGTGCCGCGTCGTCCTGGCCTGGAGGCAGCGACCGGGTTCGGTTCTTCGTCGAGCCGCCTACGCTCTCCCAGCAACGGCGGCGGCAGTCGTGTTCCACACCTTTGCGCGGAGAAGAGCGGCTTGTCCAACGGGAGGCACGTTGGGGAGAGCCAGCTCGTCGCCGTGCCAGGTGGGCGGCGCAACGCGACGCGCGCTGCGAAGGAGCGCCGCGAGAACGAGCGTGTCCTCTGCCGCGGCGGCTGCCGCTAGACCAAAACCACTCGCCGCTTCACCGAGACCAAAGAGGATCCGACCGCTATCGGTCGTTGCGGGCAGATCGATTGGCTCAGGGTACTCCCGCACGCCGGTCACGCCTTGGACGGTGCGTACGAGATGGCTGCGAGCGCGCGACCATTGCTCCTGCGCGAGGCCCGGCGAAACAACGTAGAGATCGGGTAACGCGAGCATCAGCGCGCATCCACGCGGTGTGCCGATCGCCCTCCGGCGTTCCGGATTCCATCCCGCGATGACGAGGCCTGTCGCTGGGTCGATCGCCGACGCGCGGACTGTTGCCTCCCACCGCTCGCGTGGAGCAGCGCCCGCGCCCCGCAACGTCAACGCCGCAAGTGCGGGCACCGGATCGAGCGTCCACCACATCGACGGATAGCTCGGCAACATTCCGCTCTCGGAGGCTGAGAAGCGTCTCCCGAGATCGTTGGCAAGGTGATCCCGCAACGCGCCGAACTCCGACTCTCTACCTTCGCGCGCGAACCGCTCCAGCGCGAGCAGAAGGTGCCCGTCGGGAAGCACTGGATTGGCGCCCTTGATCCCGACGGCGTGTGCGCGTTCGAGCGCCCAACGAGCCTCAGCGATGACGACCTCGCGTCGACTCGGCGCAATCGGCAGACTCGCGCAGCGCGTCGCCGCATCTGCGTAGAAGATGAACGCAAAGAACGGCCACTCGGTCTTTTCGAGGTTGTCCCAACCGCTCGTCGAGACCGCGCCCGCCGACGTCCCCTCGAGCACGCTTCGCAGATGACGAAGCTCTCCGAACACAGCTTCGAGCCCGATCACCGGCCGCACATCGGGCGATGGGAGCACCGCGGGCGGGCGCGCTGGTTCGCTGCGACACGCCGCGAGCATCACGGTCATCGATCCGAAGAACTGTCGCCGACCGATCACGAGCGGTTCGACAACGTCGTGAGGGTTCGATTGGGATCCGGCGACGACGGCGCGACGAGCGCCCACGCGATCAACGCTACCGCGCCGTCAGGATGGCCCGGCCATGCCGAGAACGCGCAGGAGGAGCCTCATCCATAGGCACGCGAGCCCGCGGTCACCCACGACCGAAGGCTCGGCGGTCGCCGCCATGAGCGCGACGGTCAACGAACCGTTTCGCGTCGCCGGAATGGGCCAGGAATCGTCCTGGGACACGCTGCTCCGCGGCGAGCCCATCCGGGAGCGGCCCTCCGCGAAGGATGGCTCATGCTCGGCAGGGAGTGAGTGAATTCGCCGCACGAGCAAGATCAGCGTTGCGAATCGCGTGCGGGGAGCTAATATCCACGCCGCTCACTGAAGCGTTTCTCTGCAACGATTGCTCTCTCGGTCACGGGATCGCGCTCGCTCGGGTAGATACGTCACGTGAGGACGCGGGACATGGGTTCCGCGGGCCTCCTTCCGATCCCCGACGGCGCAGGGCGGCAGGCTGGTTCAAGACGCCGTCCGACGAATCGAGAGACACTCATGGGAAACCGACTCTACGTAGGCAATCTTTCCTTCAACGCGACGACCGACAGCATCCGCGATTGGTTCGCGAGCTCTGGCACGGTCACCGACGTTCACGTCGTCATGGATCGTGAGACCGGCCGCTCGCGCGGCTTCGCGTTCGTCACGATGGCGACCGACGCCGAGGCGCAGAAGGCAATTGCCGAGACGAACGGCGCGATGATGGATGGCCGTCCGTTGCGCGTCAACGAGGCCGAAGAGCGCCAGAGCCGCGGCGGCGGCGGCGGCGGCCGTGGCGG
>JAEXCN010000337.1 GCA_023402175.1 Pseudomonadota bacterium
CGGTAATCTTCTGTGAAAGGTCGCCGTTTGCGACGGCCGTCGTGACCAGGGCGATGTTTCGAAGCTGCGCGGAGAGGTTCGTCGAGAGGAGGTTGACGTCTTCGACGAGGCTCTTCCACGTCCCGTCGAGATCGTCGACCGCCACCCGAGCACCGAGCTTTCCATCGGTTCGGATCTCGTTGACGGCGCGAGAGATGCTGGCGGATACGGCGCGCAACCGGCCGACGAGTGCATTCACGCTCGTACCGAGCTGGTTGAACGCGCCCTGGAGCGGTTGCCCATCGAGGTGAACCGGCATCTCCTGGGACAGGTCGCCCGCCGCCACCCTGTCCAGGATGCGCGTCGCCTCGAGGGTAGGGGACGCCATCGACTCGATCAGAACGTTGGCGGATCGGGTAGCTCCCTCCCACGCTCCGCCTGCCGAGCCGAGGGAGGCGCGGTCGCTGACGTCACCTTCGACAGCGACGCTCCGCGATACTCGGCAGAGCTCGCGCTCGAGCGATTCGCTTCGTTCCAGAAATGCGTTGAACGCGAGCGCCGTCTCGCCGAGCACGTCGGCCCGGTCGACCGGAAGCCGGACGGAAAAGTCCCCCTGGCGTGCCGCTCGGAGCGCGTCCCGGAGTGAGCGCAGGCCGCTTTCGAGGTGCTCGACATAGCCGTGATGGCGCCGGCTCGACCGTCGATGCTCTCGAGCGGGCGGAGAGGTTTTGGGGCCTGGGCCATGGGCGTCCGTCCGCTGCATCGGTCATTGCTCCTACGACTCGCATCGCATCGCATCGCGAGCCTCTCGGACCCGATCGGGCAGAGAGCTCGAACGCGGCCGACTCGCGCGATCTCTTCGACGCTGACAGCAAGTCCTGATCCGAACGTTGTCGGGCGGCCTGCGCGGGCGAAGCAGCGCGAGCAGCGACGTCGCCGCGGCACGGCATCTCTGTCACGTGGCGCAACGCTCCAGCGCCTCGGCCGGCACATGCTGCTCTGCTTCGACATCAGCCAGACAGAAACGAAATCAAGCCGGACAGGAATCCCGACCGTTCACGCTCACGCGCGATGCTCGCGCGCGGCTACTTCGGATCTTCGGGCAGCGGCGGCGGCAACGAGGGCGCCGACGACGTGTGCGAGGTCGTCGGCGTGGGAGCTGATGGATACACTCCGGCTTCGGGCGGATTCGTGAGGATCGACCAAGCTGGATTGTACGTCGGCGTCGGCTGGGCCGTGTCGGCCGGCGGCAGCGGCGCGAGCGTCGGAGCACGAGGCGCCTGCACCGGCGAAGAGGGGGCCGCGGGCGCGTCCGCATCGAGGTCCGCGGTCGGATCGAGCGAGAGCGTCGCTGCATCGGCATCGGCGGTCGACGGCTCGGCGCTCGCCGCAGTCGTGCTCGACGCGCTCGCGGACGGAGCTGCCGCCTCCGCCGATACGGACGGAGCTGCGGATGCCGTCGCGCTCGCGTTTTCTGGCCCGGGCGTCGCCTCCGGACGGGGCCAGAGGATCCACGTGCCCGCAGCGACGGCGACGACACCGGCGACCCAGATCCCGAGCCCGCTACGTCGCTTCTGCTCGCCGAGCTGATCTCGGAGCGACGTGGCGCTCGTCGTCCGCGTCGCGCCGGAGGTCGAGGACGTGATGCGTTCCGGCTCGCTGCTCTCTTCGTGTCCGCGTCGGCGCGTGAGCGGAAGCTCGGTGTCCCCTGTGTTGCGACCGCGCGCGGATACCTCGGTCGCGGCGAAGGCCATGTCCGCGGGCGCACCGAGCCCTTCGAGCGAATCGGCGACGACGTGTCGCGCATCGGCCGCCTCGATCGCCTTTGCGATCGTGCTCGCGCGCTTGGTGGCGAGCTCGGGCAGCGTGTCCTTCACGAACGCCGCGACGTCTTCGTTCTCGGCGGGCAGCTCGAGCTCGTGGATCGCGCTCTCGATCGCACGGCGCATCTGTGCGCACGACTCGTAGCGACCCTCGGGCTCCTTCACGAGCGCCTTCGTCAGGATCTTCTCGATCTGCGGAGGAAGCGCGACGTCGAGCACCGGCAGCGGGTCCGGGCCCATCAGCCGTTTGACGACGTCGAGATCGTCCTCGGTGTGATAGGGCGTGTGCCCGACGAGCAGCTCGTACAGGCACATGCCGGCAGCCCAGACGTCGGCGCGACGGTCGATCCCCTTCGAGGCGACCTGCTCGGGCGCCATGTAGCGGATCTTTCCCTTCACGACGCCCTGACCGGTCTCGCCGGCGGTGCGGTTCTTCGCCTTCACGAGGCCGAAGTCGATGACCTTCGCGGTGCCGTCGGTCGAGAGAAGGATGTTCTGTGGGGACACGTCGCGGTGCACGACGCCGAGGCTCTCGCCGTTCGCTTCCTTCAGCTGGTGGGCTGCATGCAGCCCGGCGCACGTCTCGGCGACGATGCGCATCGAGACGCCCGGTGGGAGCGGCGAGCCGCGCTTCAGCGCGAGGCGGTTGATCTTCGCGAGCGAGTCGCCGTCGACGTACTCCATCACGAGATAGAGGATGTCGTTCTGCTCGCCGAGCTCGAGGATCTGCGCGACGTTCGGGTGGATGATCCGCGAGGCGATCCGCGCCTCGTCGAGGAACATCTCCTGGAAGTGGGGATCGGAGATCAGCTCCGTCTTGATGGTTTTGATGGCGAAGAGCTTCTCGAACCCGCGCTTGCCACGCAGCCGCGCGAGCCACACCATCGCCATCCCGCCGGAGGCGATCGGACAAAGGAGCTCGTACCGATCGAGCCGGTATCCGGGTACGAGCGTGCTCTCGGCCGCTTCCATGGGACCTTCGCATGATACTGCGAGGCCGGGCGGGCGTCCCGATTACGGACGGTAGAGTTCGCGCGGTCGAGGGGCGGCGAAGCCTCCCTCAGTCTCGCTGGGCGATGCCGCTCTTCGCCTTCAGAGGCTGCAGCGAGATATCGACGCGGCGATCGCGGCGCCAGCCGTCCTCGTCCTTGCCGTCGGCGTCGAGCTCGCCGCGCGACGTCTTCGCCATCGTCTGCGGATCGACGCCGAGCTTGGCCAGGTAGTCGTGCACGCTCTCGGCGCGGTACTCACCGAGGATCATGTTGTACTCGACCTCGCCGCGGGGATCGCAGCGGCCGACGAGCGAGAGGTGGCGGCCCTTGAGCGGCCCGGTCGTCACGCACTTGGCGACCTGCTCGAGCACGTCGCGATCCTCGGGCTGGAGGTCGGCGTCGTCGTAGTCGAACTTCGGCGCGCGATCGACGTTGTCCACGTGGATCTTGCAGGCCTTCATGATGTCGTCGGAGACGCGGACGTTGCTCTTCGCACGCGCCGAGGTGGTCTCAATCGGCTCTTTCACGATCGGCTTCTTCGCGCAGCCGAAGAGCGAGAGGACGACGACAGGTGCAGCAAGGAACAGCGCGGCGTTTCGGCGCATGAGAGAACTCCCCGGGTGGTTGGGGCGCGAGCCCCTGTTGCAATCCCCGGTTAAGCGGCCCAGCGCGATCGGGCCAACTTTGTCTCGAAATCGGATGAGCTCGATGCCCCTCAGCGACGCTTCAGCGAGGCTCGCATTAGCTTTGTCGACGTGTCCTGTTTCGGGACCGCGCTCCACGCAACGTCGTAGATCTGTCCGGGATTCCAGAGGAGCCAGCCCTTGGCGCCGGCCTTGTCGCCCGTGCGGATCTCCTCCTGGATGTAGCGCGCGCCGTAGTTCGTGGTGCCCCAGCGCATCGCCTGCAGCCACGGACGGATCTTCGCCGCTTTCGACAGGTCGACGCCGCGCTCCTCCATCCCGGCGAGCATGTGCTTCACGCCGAGGCCGACGAGCTCGGGGTGATCACCAGGCTGCTCGAGCCCCATGAATCCCGGCTCGTAGTGCGAGGGGTACACCATCGCGCTCAGGAACTCGGAGTGCATGGCGAGCTCGGCAGGGTCCTGGCCGAGGTTCTGGATATCGACCTTCTTACCGAAGGCGATCACGCCGAAGACATCGAGCGAGAGCGGGACGCCCTGGGCGCGCGTCACCGAGTGCACGCGCTCGACGAACTTCGTGATGACCTCCACCTTCGCGTTCGGGTTCTTCTTCGTGTCGAGCCCGAAGTCGATGTTCTTCATCCCGATGACCGGGAAGCGGACGTAATCGAGCTGGATCTCGTCGACGCCGGCGTCGAGCGCCTCCTTCACGAGGTCGATCGCGTAGGCCTGCGCGCTCTCGTTCTTCGGATCGAGCCAGCCGTTGCGGTAGACGTGCCCCGAGATCCCCCGGATCGCCATCCCGGGATGGGCCTTCGACATGTGCTGATCGTTGAAGCACGACACGCGCGCGATGACGCGGACGCCGCGATCGTGGGCGAACTGCACAGCGCGTGCATACGAGCGCATCGGCGGCTTGTTCACGGCGCCGCTCTCGACGGCGAGGGGAACCTTGGACGGATACGTGATGGGCCCGTCGTAGTCCTTCACGTCGAGGACGATCGCGTTCATCCCGTGCGCGACGACGCGATCGAGCAGCGCCGGGTAGGTCTTCGCTCCCGCGGTGCTGCCGCGTACGTAGATGCCCTTGATGACGCCGTCCTTCGGGAGGCCGATGCGGGCCGCGGCGCCGGTCTTCGGCGCGGTCGCGAGGATCTGCGGGATCGAAACGCGAAGCCCCGGCGTCGCGCCCTGCTTCGAAGCGGGGAGGTTCGCCTTCACGATCTCTTTCGCGAGATCCGACGCCTCGTAGACGCTCGTGAGATCGAGGTACGCCTCGGCGATCGACTGCCAGCTCTCGCCGTCGCGGATCGTGTGAACGACGCCGTC
Source organism: Pseudomonadota bacterium (assembly GCA_023402175.1). Taxonomy (GTDB): domain Bacteria; phylum Myxococcota_A; class Polyangia; order Polyangiales; family Polyangiaceae; genus Labilithrix. The sequence continues at coordinate 4,767 of JAEXCN010000337.1, forward strand.
GTCGACGAGCGCGCCGCCGGCGGGCAGCCGTCCGCGGACCCAGCGGAGCGGCGCTCGAGCGGGCGTGTCGTCCTTCGCCTGCGCCTCAGTCGCCGCGACGGCCGACGTGCGCCGCAAGACGGCTCGGCGATGATGATTGTCCCGCGCGTCCGCCGGACCCGCGAACGTCATGCCAGCGAGCAGCGCGCACACGACCATCGCGGCAGGCGCAGCCTGCCCGGCTCGGATCTTCATGAGTGCAAGTGGACGATGGTCGCCCGATCGCGCGCAACTTCTCGGCAGCGATCAGACGCTTCTCACCCGCGGCGCGGCCGTGAGGCGCGCTTGCCGGCGCCGTGCTCCGCTCCCGTGATCACGAGATCGATGAGCCGCTCGCACGTCCCGCGGTCGAGGCGCTCGCCGAGGCGGAGCAGGCGCGTGAACGCGTACGAGAACACCGGCTCGGTGATCAACAGAGGGTCGACGTCGTTCGGCAGCTCGCCACGCTCCTGAGCGCGCGCCACGATCCGCGCGCGATTCTTCCGCTTCTCCTCACGAAGGCTCCGCACGAGCGCGTGGATCTCCGGATCGGTGGTGTCCGTCGTCGTCATGCGCGTGACGGCGCGGCCCTCCGGCGTGTCGATGAGCTCCATCGCTCGCTCGACCATCGCTAGCATGTCGGAGCGGATCGAGCCCGTATCGGGCAGCGTCTCGTCGTACGCTCCTGCTTGCCGAATCGCCGCGCCCACGAGCTCTGCCTTGGTCGGCCACCGGCGATAAACCGTGGTCTTCGCGACCCCTGCGCGCGTTGCAACGTCTTCCAGGCGGAATGCATCGTAGCCGACGCGCGCGAGCTCGCTGAGCGCTGCGGAGAGAATGGACGTGACCACGCGCTCGCTGCGGCCGCCCGTCCGCGCGCCTGTCGTCCGCCGTGCCGGTCCGATCTCGTCGACCACGTCACGATAAATGGCAACTACTGGTTGCCTTTGCAAGCCCGGCGTCATAGATCACTAAGGCAATGATTCGTAGCGATAAGGGAGCCCCGAGATGACTGCAGCGTTGAGCCGTAATGAAGCCGCGGACGTGCCCGCAGCGAATGAGGCACCGCCGCGTACGTCGCGGAAACGCCTGATCGGCGCGCTCGTGGTCGGGCTTGCCAGCGCAGGCGCCGGTGGCTGGATCCTCGCCCATCGTGGGCTCGAGTCGACGGACGACGCCCAGATCGACGCGGAGCTCGTCGCGCTCGCGGCGCGCACGGGCGGCGTCGTCGTGAAGGTGAGCTTCGAGGACAACGAGCGCGTCGAGGAAGGACGCGTCCTCGCGGAGATCGATCCGGAGCCGGCGAAGGCGAAGCTCGCGCAAGCAGAGGCGAACCTCGAAGGAGCACGTGCGGCAGCTGCCGCAGCGGAGACCGACGCCCGCCTCGCAGTGACGAATGCGAAGGCCTCGAACCGCGCCGCGAGCGCATCGCTGTCGGCGGCGAGCGCGGGCGCGACCGCCTCGCGCGAGCAGATCGCGGTGGCGCGCGCACGTGTGACGGCAGCCGAGACGGCGCTCACGCAGGCGAAGACCGACCTCGATCGCGTGACGCGGCTCGCGCAGTCGGGGGCGCTGTCCCAGGCGCAGCTCGACCAGGCGACGACCGCACATGCGACCGCGGAGGCGAACCTCGCTCAGGCGAAGGCAAGCCTCGCGTCGCTCGAGTCGAGCGCGGCCCAGGCCGCGAGCCACATCGGCGAGGCTTCGGCGAAGGTCGAGCAGACGAAGGACGTCGACGCGTTCGTCGCGCTGGCGGAGGCGCGAGCGCGCTCAGCGCAGGCGAAGGTCGCCGAGCTCACGGCGGTCCGCGACCTCGCGGCTCTCGAGCTCTCGTACACGAAGATCATCGCTCCCCAGGCCGGCGTCGTCTCGAAGAAGACCATCGCGGTCGGGCAGACGCTCTCGACGGGCGCTCCGATCGCGCAGCTCGTTCCGTCTGCGAAGGGCGTCTGGGTGACCGCGAACTTCAAGGAGACGCAGATCGCCAACATGCACGTCGGGCAGCCTGTCGAGATCGACGTCGACGCAGTGCCCGGCCGGTCGCTCCACGGCACGGTCGAAAGCTTCTCCGCTGCGACCGGCTCGCGCTTCGCGCTTCTGCCGCCGGACAACGCCACGGGCAACTTCACGAAGGTCGTCCAGCGCGTCCCCGTGCGGATCAAGCTGGAGGGCGTCCCCGAAGGCGTGACGTTGCGACCGGGCATGAGCGTCGAGCTCACGGTCAATACCAACAAGTGATCGCGGCACACCGTTCATGAGCAGCACCGGAGCGCCCAACAAGTGGATGATCGCGATCGCCGTCGCGCTCGGCGCGTTGATGGAGGTCATCGACACCTCGATCGTCAACGTCGCCGTCAGCGACATGCAGGCGTCGCTCGGGGCCACGATCACCCAGATGAGCTGGGTCGTCTCGAGCTACGCCGTCGCGAACGTCATCGTCCTTCCGCTGAGCGCCTGGCTCGGCATGCGCTTCGGCAAGAAGCGCTACTTCGTCTTCTCGATGATCGGGTTCACGCTCGCATCGATCCTCTGCGGGATCGCGACGTCACTGTGGGTCCTCACCGTCGCGCGCGTGCTCCAGGGCCTCTTCGGCGGCGGATTGCTCGCCAAGGCACAGGCGATCCTGTTCGAGACGTTCCCACGTGAGGAGCAGGCGGCTGCGCAGGGCTTCTTCGGGGCCATCGTCATCGCAGGTCCGGTCATCGGGCCGACGCTCGGCGGCTACATCGTCACGAGCATCGGGTGGCGCTGGATCTTCTTCATCAACGTTCCGGTCGGCATCCTCGCGACCGCGATGTGCATGTGGGCGCTCCCTGCGGACGGAGCGATCGCGAAAAAGGCGCCCGTCGACTGGTACGCGATCGCGCTGCTCGCGATCGGCATCGGTTCGTTCCAGACGTTCCTCGAAGAGGGATACAGCGACGACTGGTTCGATTCGCCGTTCATCACGGCTCTCCTCGTCACGTCGATCATCACGATCGTGCTCTTCGTCGCTCGCCAGCTCTCGTCGAAGAACCCGGTCGTCGATCTGCGGGTGCTCCGGCACAGGTCGCTCGCGGCCGGCAGCGCCTTGTCCGTCGTGATCGGCATTGCCCTCTACGGCGCGATGTTCGCGGTCCCGGTCTTCGCCTCGTCGGTGCTGCACTTCACGGCGCAGCAGATTGGTCTTCTCATGTTGCCCGGCGCGCTCGCGTCGGCGTTCACGATGCCGATCGCCTCCGCGCTGGTCCGCCGGATCGACCCGCGTGCGCTCCTGGCGATGGGGGCGCTCATCCTGGTGGGCGCCGTCATGTGGCTCGGCACGCTCTCGACGAGCACGGGGAGGGGCGATCTGTTCTGGCCGCTCATGGTGCGCTCGTTCGGCACCGTCTTCATGTTCTTGCCCCTGAGCATGGCGGCGCTCGGTCCGATCCCGAAGGAGGACATCGCCGCGGCGACGGGCTTCTTCAGCCTCACGCGTCAGCTCGGCGGCAGCATCGGCGTCGCGCTCCTGAGCACGTTCCTCGGCAGTCGCGGCACGTTCCATCGGAGCGTCCTCATCGAGCACCTCTCGGTGACCGATCCGGCGGTGCAGGCGCGCGTTGCGGGGATGACGGCGAGCTTCGCGTCGAAGGGCGCCGACGTCACGACCGCGAAGCAGCAGGCGCTCTCGCTCCTCGACGGCATGACGCGTCTCCAGAGCTCGGTGCTCGCGTTCAACGACACGTTCTATCTGACGGGCGCCCTCGTCCTCTTCTCGATCCCGCTCGTCTTCCTCCTCGGGAAGCCGAAGAAGGGCGTGAAGGTCGAAGCCGGCGCGCACTGAGATCCTTACGGCCGAGCTTTCCTCGACGGCGACGTCGAGGCATGGTTCGGCCGTGCCCATCCGCACGAAGCGCTGGAACGATCCGGTCGAGCCCGAGGACGGCTACCGCCTCCTCATCTGCCGCTATCGTCCGCGCGGCGTGCCCCGCGACGGCGAGCCGTGGGAGGCCTGGTGCAATGCGCTCGCGCCGAGCGTCGAGCTCCACGCGGCCGCCTACGGAAAGGACGGCGAGGAGCCCATCCCCTGGCTGGAGTACGATCGCCGCTTCGCGGAAGAGATGAAGCGCCAGCGCTACTGGATCGAGAGCTTCGCGGGCAGGGTCCGGAATGGCGAGACGATGACCTTGCTGTGCTCTTCCGCCTGCGTCGATCCCGCCCGCTGCCATCGCACGCTCGTGAAGAAGCTGCTCGAGGACGCCGCGTTTCCGCCGCCGCCGCCGCCGCCGGAGCCGGTCAAGGCAAAGATCGTCCGGCGGCGGGCGCCCTGATCCACGGCTGGTGCACGAGCGGAGCTCGGCGCTGTTGTGGCGAAACGTCTTCGGGACTAAGGGTCACGCCCGATGGCGTCCATCTCCTACCGTGAAGCCGGAGTCGACATCGACGCGGGGGACGAGCTCGTCGAGCGCATCAAGCCGTTCGCGAAGATGACCCGCATCCCCGAGGTGCTCGCGGATGTCGGAGGCTTCGCTGGCCTCTGCGCGGTCCCTGGCGGGATCGACGATCCGGTCCTCGTGAGCGGGACCGACGGCGTCGGAACGAAGCTGAAGGTCGCGTTCCTCACGGGCGTCCACGACACGATCGGCTTCGATCTCGTCGGGATGTGCGTGAACGACATCATCACGACCGGCGCGCGTCCGCTCTTCTTCCTCGACTACTTCGGCACGGGCAAGCTCGAGGTCGGCACGGCCGAGAGCGTCGTGAAGGGCATCGCCGAGGCCTGCAAGGAATCCGGCTGCGCCCTGCTCGGCGGAGAGACGGCGGAGCTTCCCGGTATGTATGCCGCGGGCGAATACGACCTCGCAGGTTTCGCGGTCGGCGTCGTCTCGCGCTCGAAGATCGTCGACGGCAAGCGCGTCAGCGCCGGTGACCGCGTGATCGGTGTCGCCTCGAGCGGCCTGCACTCGAACGGCTATTCGCTCGCTCGCCGCGTCCTGTTCGACGCGATGAAGCTCCAGCCGAACGATCGACCCGCGCAGCTCGAAGGCAAGAGCGTCGGCGAGGCGCTTCTTGCTCCGACGCGTCTCTACGCGCGGCACGTACGCGCGGTGCTCGCGGCGGGCGTCGACGTGCGCGCGATGAGCCACATCACCGGCGGCGGTCTTCCCGGCAATCTCCCGCGCGTCCTTCCGGACGGACTCGGCGTCCGCCTCGGCGCGCCGTGGAAGCGGCCGGCGATCATCGATCTGATCGCGGAGAAGGTGGACGAGAACGAGCTTCGCCGCGTGTTCAACCTCGGCGTCGGCTTCGTCTTCGTCGTCGCTGCAAACGACGCGGCGCGCGCTTGTGACGCGCTTACCGCCGAGGGCGAGACGCCGATCGATCTCGGCGAGGTCGTCACGGTGTCCGCCGACACCGACTTCGAGGCCCGCGTGATGTTCGACGAGAAGGGGCGGAGCGGGGAGCGCGCGTGAAGCCGGCGCCCTTCGTTCTCGGCGTCCTGGTCTCCGGATCGGGCACGAACCTCCAGGCGATCCTCGATGCGATCGCGGCGGGCACGCTCGAGGCGAAGGTCGGCGTCGTCATCTCGAACGTCGCGACCGCGAAGGCGCTCGATCGCGCGAAGGCCGCTGGCGTTCCCGCGATCGTCGTCGATCACAAGGCGTTTGCTTCCCGCGCCGCGTTCGATGCCGCGATCGTCGAGGTCCTGCAGGCTCATCACGTCGACTGCGTCGTGCTCGCGGGGTTCATGCGGATCGTGACGTCGACGATCCTCGACGCCTTTCCGAGCCGCGTCGTGAACGTGCACCCGGCGCTCCTTCCGGCGTTTCCCGGCGTCCATGCGCAGCGGCAAGCGCTCGAGTACGGCGTGGCGATTTCGGGCTGCACCGTTCACTTCGTCGATGCCGGGACGGACACCGGACCGATCATCGCGCAGGCGGCGGTTCCCGTTCTCGACACCGACGACGAAGCGGCCCTCAGTGCGCGCATTCTCGAGAAGGAGCACGAGCTGCTCCCGATGGTGCTCCAGTGGCTCGCCGAGGGGCGCGTCGTGGTGGAGCAGCCCGAAGGTCGACGCCCCCGCGTGCGCGTCCGTCCTCGCTCATGAGCACGGCCTCGAAGCACTACGACGTCGTCGTCCTCGGCGGCGGGATCGGCGCCCTTGCTACTGCCGCGCTGCTCGCGCGTCGCTCGTGGAGAGTGCTCATCCTCGGGCACGGATGGCGGCGGCCGACGTACAGCTACGACGGCCTCACGCTCGCGCGGCGGCCGTTCACGTTCCTGTCGGCGTCATCGCCTGCATGGGGACGTATCCTCGTCGAGCTCGCGCAGTCGCAGACGTTCCGCCGCCGGCTCTCCTCGCTCGATCCGATGCTGCAGGTGCTCGCGCCGGACATGCGGCTCGATCTCCCGCCGGACACGCAGCTGTTCGCGCGCGAGATCGATCGCGAGTTTCCGGCCGTGCGGAGAGTCGTCGACGATCTCTACGCGGAGCTCGCGCGCACGAACGCCGCGGCGGACGCTGCGTTCGAGCGCGACGCCGTCTGGCCGCCGGGCGGTTTCTGGGAGCGGCGCGAGACTGCGCGCGTGCTCGCGACGCTGCCGTATCTCGATGGGAGAGACTTTCTCGCCGAGTTCCCGCGCGAGCACGCGTTCCGCGAGGTCGTCACCGTGCCCGCGCGCTTCGCGTCGGACCTCGAGGGAAGCGCCCCGGCGTTTGCGCTCGCGCGTCTTCACGGAGCATGGACGCGCGGGGTGACCCGCCTCGCGGATGGCGAAGACGAGCTCATCGACTTCCTCCTCGATCGTGTCCGCGCGCACGGAGGCGACACGCGGATGAACGATCGCGCGCAGGAGCTCGTCCACAAGGGCGGCAAGGTGCGCGGCGTCATCGTCGACGGGGACGACGCGCCCGTCGGCGTCACGTTCGTCGTCTCGGACATGCCGACGCCCATGCTGCTCGATCTCGCGAAGGGGTTCGAGCCATCGCGCCGCGACAAGGATCCGGACGTCGATCCCTACGGCGCGCGCTTCGTCGTCTCGATGGTGGTCCGGCCGGAAGGCCTGCCGGAGCCGCTCGCGACAGAGTCCTTTCTCTTGCCGAAGTCAGGGCGCGCGATTCACCTCCAGAAGGCGCAGAAGGCTTCGCCCAACACCGCCCTGCTCGTGGCCGAAGCGCTCGTCGACGCCGATGACGGCACGTGGAATCCCGAACGCGCACGCGAGGAGATCCTCGGCACGGTGATGCAGTTCCTGCCGTTCGTCGAGCGGCACCTGCTCGTCTGCGACTCGCCCCACGATGGCCGGCCGCTGTGGGACTTCCGCAATCCGAGCAGCGCGGATGCGACGATCGGTGATGACGAAACCTGCGGACGCCTGCCGGTGCATCTCGTCGACCGCGCGCGTCTTCGCGCGAGCGGGGGCTCGATGGAGGCCGAGCCGATGGTGCCGCGTTTTCGCGTGTCTCCGCCGCAGCTCGAAGGGCTCGCGGGTGAGCCGATTCGAACGGCGCTCGGGAACGTTTTCGTCGCGGGGCGGAGCGTGCTGCCTTCGCTCGGCCAGGAAGGCGAGCTCCTCGCGGCATGGGGCGTTGCGCGGGTCATCACGCGAACGGATCGTCGCAAGGAGAAGATGCTCCGAGAGATGTGGAGCAAGGTGGAGCTGTCGTGATGCGAAGGATCCTCGTGCCGCTGATCTTCCTTCCTCTCGTCGCGTGCGACAGCGCGGAGCGCCGCGATGCCGAGACCGTCGTCGTGGCGGTGACACGCTTCCGGACCGCGGACAATGCGTCGACGCCGGCGATGGTCGACGCGCTGAAGGCGACGCCCTGCCATGCGCCGGACGTGTGCAAGACGCGGGACGACTGCGCCGCGACCGGTGAGGCGACGGCGAAGGCGCTGCGGCTGAAGAACGAGGTCGCGAAGGCGCTGCCGGCGCTCGAGAGCGGGACGTTGTCGAAGGACTCGCCGGAGGCGAAGGAGCTTCCGAAGAAGCTCGACGAGGCGGAGGTCCTGCTCAAGCAGGGACACGACGGCCTGGCGAAGTGTGACGAGGAAGTGCAAGCGCTGAAGCGCAAGCACCGGATCTGAGCGCGCACGTTCGCCAGATCTGAGCGTGTACTTTCGCCAGCGAAAGTGAGCGTGAAGGGGCACGCTCGCGGCGCGTGTCCGTCATGCTCATGGGGAAAGCTCGCCTGCGCCCTGGCGTCGGTAGACATGGGTGTGGAATGCACGAGCTGCCGCTGTCGGAGTAGTGACCGGTCTTCGCTCCTGGCGAAGCGTCGAATCGCGCTGCGAAATCGATGGCGCTGTTTGGGCTGGAGAGGGGAGCTGCCCCGCGGGCACGCGTGCCGTCGGACGCGTCTCGGTGGGGAACGGACGAGATGGGGGCGAGATTGCGTCGCCCACGAGCGCTCGCTTCCGGCTGAGGCTCGCGCGAGCTGTCCCGCGCTCCTCGATGAAGGATTTCCTGCGCGGTGTTCGGTCTGGAGGGGCGCTCGCGTCGTAGCGTGCCGTCGCGCCCGGATACGCCCGTCGCGAACACGAGGACGAGCGGCTGTCACATCGATTGCAGCTCGAGAGAGATTTGAGTCTCTCGAGGCAATCGATGCGCTAGCCGCTCGTTCCATCTCCGCAGACGCGCTCGACTTCGTTCACGTCACGATCGAAGGCATGCCACGGAATGCTCGCATCCTGACGTTCCTCACGAACGTGCTCCAATTCCGCCGCGCCGCCGCACACGTGCCGCCGTGCACGTGCCGCCGCACACGTGCCGGAACTTGGTGAAGGCGCTGCACGCGAGTAGGCACGCGTGCTCTCGCTGGAAGGTGCCAGATCCATCACGGGACTGGCCCAGTGTCGTGGTCGCGCGCGGCCGGTTGGCCGCAAGACGTTCGCGCGCAGAGATTTCTCGTGGGCGTTTGATGATTTCGATGGACACGATTTCGGAGCGCGTCTGCGAGCTGGCGCAGGTTGCGATGCAAATGCCGACGCCATCCCCTCTGTTGGCCGGCACGTTGACGATCGCATCGAGAAGGTCTCGCGAGCCGTTTTGCGCCTCGTTCACGCGTCTGGACGCGAATGCGTGCGTCGGAAATCTCGATGGTAGAAGCGCCTCATGCGGAACGTGGGGGAACTGTCCGACGAGGAGCTGCTCTCGGGCGTGCAGGCATCGTTGGGTGAAGAGCGCCGCTGGGTCGCGCGCGTGGTGTCCTATCTCGCGGAGATCGACAAGAGGAGGCTCTATGCCGAATCGGCGTGCTCGTCGCTCTTCGACTTCTGCCAGCGCCGCCTCGGCATGAGTGAAGGCGAGGCGTTTCGTCGAATGACGGCAGCTCGCCTCGCACGGCGATTCCCGCGGATCATCGATCTTCTCGATCGCGGCGACGTTCATCTATCCGGGCTCGTGCTGCTCCGCGACCACCTCACCGATGAGAACCACGAGGAGCTCCTTCGCGAGGCATCGGGAAAGTCGAAGCTCGAAATCGCGGAGATGATCGCGACGCGATCTCCGAAGCCCGACGTGCCGTCGCGCATCGTGGAGCTGCCATCGCAGCCGGCTCCACAGCCGGCGCTCGACCTTGGCGCGCTTGCTCCCTCGCGAACGGTCAGCATGCCCCTGGATCCTCCGACGCGCGTCGAGCCGCTCGCCTCCGCGCGCTATCGCGTCGAGCTCACCGCATCGAAGGAGCTGCGCGACAAGCTGCAACACGCGCAAGACCTGATGCGCCATCGCAATCCGAGCGGAGATCTGGGGACCATCCTCGAGAAGGCCCTCGACCTACTCATCGGAAAGCTCGAGAAAGAGCGTTTCGGCAAGAGGACGCAGCAGCGGACGAAGTCGAACGAGACGGATCGGCCAAGAGCCGAGAACGAAGGGACGAAGTCGAAGAAGGAGACGAAGAAGACGAAGACGAAGGCGAAGATGCAGACGCAGATGACGATCGCCGACACGCTCACGTGCTCGAACGCGCCGAAACGAGCGAGCCGGCCCGCGATTCCGCGAAGCGTGCGCCGCGCGGTCTACGAGCGAGACGGGCAGCAGTGCCTCATGATTGATCGGATCTCAGCTTCGCGATCGCGGCCCCCCACGCTCTCTCGAGCGTGAGCAGCTCTTGGTACCCGCGCCAGAGAACTTGCCAGCCGGGAGGTCCATTGCTTGTGAG
>JAEXCN010000518.1 GCA_023402175.1 Pseudomonadota bacterium
GACGACAATCACTCTCGGCCTTCTCCCAAGTGCCTGTCGTCGGCGCAACCTGACGTTCCCAAGCGAGGCTCGTCTGCGCGTCCTCGATGACGGCCGTGCCCTCGGTGAACGGCAGGTACTGATCGTCCGGAGCATGCGGCGGGCGCGCGAGCGCCGGCGTCGCGACGAGGAGCACGAGAGCGGCGAAGCGAATCGTGGCGAGGCGGCGACGCTTCATCACTTGGCCTTCACGCAGAGGGTTGCGGCGAAGTTGGTCCCGACCTCGGGCTCGACGGCGCCGGTGTCGAAGTGCACAGTCCAGTAACGCTGACTCGCGCCACCCGTGAACGGTCGGACCTCGGACGACGTCCAGACGCGCGCGTTGGCGAATTGTTTGAACGCGCCGGTGTCGATGAACGGCTTTTCGTGCCCGTAGTCGAGCAGCGTGACGAGCTCGATGCGCTTCGGAAGGCGCCACGTCCCGGTCGGCGCGATGTTGCGGCACGTCTCGTCAGCCTTCTCGAGCGGGACGAGCGCATTGTTGTCCTCGAGGCTGCTCCGCCACACGAGCCTCGTGACGACGTCCTTCACTTCGCCGGCCACGCTCGTGTCGAGCTTCGGCGCGGTGCCCGGTGTTGCCGCATCGGCAATGACGTAGTTCGGCATCGTCCAGCGTGCCCACGACACGGGGTCTGCGCCCTTGGCCGGGGTCGCATCGCTTGCGTCGACCGAAGCTTCGGTCACGACGTCTTCGGTCCCGCCGTCACTGCACACGCCGCCGCCGCTGCACTCGGCTCGGCTGTAGTCCGAGAGCCCGATGATGCCGTTGCACGCGAGCGCGAGCGGCATCACGCACGCGCTCGCGAGCGCCCAGAGCATCCGCCTTCTAGAAGGAGCCATGGAACCCTGCTCCTCCGACGCCGAGCACCGGCGCGACGGTGATCTTCGAAGCGGCCTTGGGCGCCTTCGCGGCCCGCGGCGGCGACTTGCTCGAGCCCGACGCAAGCGTCGAGACGAGGCCGGCGCCGAGCGCCGCGCCGCCGATGATGAAGAACGCCGTGCTGACGTTCCCCCAGGTCTTCGCGGAGTCGAGCGCGGGCCATTGATCGCGCCCGCAGATCTTGCTCGTGCAGTCCTTGTCGAGGTCGCTCTTCCCCGAGATGGCCGCAAGGCCGGCGACCGTTCCGACGACGCCCGCGACGCCGGCGATCGCGAAGCTGACCGTCGCGAACGTGTTCTTCTTCTGTGGCGGCGGCGGCGGCGTGCTCGGCGCCGGACCGACCGGCTGCGGCGTCTCACCTTCGGGCGGAGGCTGCACCGCGAGCTCGATGTCTTTCGTCTCGCCTTCGCGTGTCTCGAGCGTCGCGCGTGTCTCGGGACCGCTGCCGACCTTCGCGACGATCGCGTGGACGCCAGGGTTCACGGCGCGTGGCTCGTTCAGCGCTACGGGCGGAACCGTCGCGCCGTCGACGGTCACGGTGGGCTGCCAGCCTTCCGGCACGCCGGTGATCTTGAGGCGAATCGATCCGATCTTCGGGCGCTCCGCCTCGGCGAGCCTCGCCGCGTCGTTGCGAGCGTCCTTCGAACGCGGGCTCTCTTCGGCGAGCAGCGGGATGCGTCCGACGCCGAGGCACGTCTCGCGCGCCTCGACCGGCTGCTTCAACGCCGAGTACGTCCGACACAGATCGAGCCCGGTGATCGGCGTGTTGCCGAGGGCATGCGCCGCCTTGAACTTCTCGAGGGCGCCCTTCATGTCGCCCTTGTCGCGGAGCTCGATGCCCTCGTTGTAGAGCTGACGCGCGGACGCGATGTCCTGTGCCGTGCGCTGCGCGTGCGCGGAGCCGGACACACCGAGGACGAGGAGCAGCGTCGGAAGGGCGAGCGCGGATCGTCGCCTAGAAGATGTCATGACCAGTTGGGGCCGGCGGCGGAGGCGCCGTCGTTGCCGAAGGTAAGGGAGGACGCGAAGAAGTAGAAGGCGTAGTCGGCTTCGTCGTGACGTGAACCGCGTGCCCCGCGACCTTCGGCGTCGGCGGAGCAGGCGTCGAGACCGGGATCGCGACCGAGGCGGGCGGCTCGGGCGACGTCGAGACGGCCGTCGCGGGCATCTCGACGATTTTCGTGGTCGTCGTCGTCGTCATCGTCGTCGGGGGCGGCGCGTGCGTCGTCGCCGGCGACGGATCGGCCGTGAGCGTCTGCGTGTTCTTGGCCGGCGCGTCGTTCTTGCGGAGCGCGCTCACCGCGACGAAGGTACCGATGCAGAGCACGGCTCCGAACGCCATCACGGCGAGGACACGGTTCCGGGTCGTCTCCGTCGATCGCGACAGTCGCGACGGGGTCACCGAGACGATCCCGGCGTCCGTCGTCGCGCCGACGGCGAGCGTCGGCTCGCTTCCGCGCACGCTCGGGTCCGAACGCGAGCCCGTCGTCGATCGAGGCAGATCGACCGACCGGGGCATCTCCCCTCCGAGCGCGGCCGCGAGCGCCTCGGCCATCTCCTTCGCAGAATTGAAGCGATCGGGGACGGGACGCGCGCAAGCCCGCTGGAACCATGCGTCCACGGCGGGCGAGAGGCCGGGCACCTTCGTCGAAGGGAACGGCAGAGGCTCGGAGTGGATCTTGATCGCGAGCCCGCCCATCGTCTCCGCGTCGAACGGCTTGTCCCCGGTGAGCGCCTCGTACGCGACGACGCCCACGGACCAGAGGTCGCTACGGTGGTCGATCGACTTCGACCCGAGGATCTGCTCCGGGCTCATGTAGAACGGCGAGCCGATCATCGCGCCCGTCTTCGTCCCACTGTCGACCTTCGGGACGTCGACCCCCTTCGCGATCCCGAAATCGAGGAGCTTCACGAACACCTCGCCGCGGCCGCCGTCGCAGAGGAAGAGGTTCCCCGGCTTGATGTCGCGATGGATGATCCCGCGCTCGTGCGCGCGATCGAGCGCGCGCGCGAGCTGCGCGATGATCTCGACGACGAGCTCCGGTGAGCAGCGACCTTCCGCGTCGAGGAACGCCCCGAGGTCTCGCCCTTCGAGGAGCTCCATCACGATGTACGGCGTGCCGTCGGGCGTGAAGCCGTGATCGAAGGTCTGGACGACGTGCGGGCTCTTCACCTGAGCGGCAGCGGCGGCCTCGCGCGAGAAGCGTTCGGTCGCCTCCTTGCTGTCCTTCAGCCCGGAGGCGATGAACTTGACGACGACCTGCGTGCGGAGCGCGAGGTGATCGGCAACCCAGACCGCTCCCATCCCGCCCTCGCCGAGCGGGCGGACAAGTTTGACGCTGGGCGTCACCATCATCCCCGCGTGCGCGTCGGGCACGTGGAAAGAATTCCCCAGCGCCCGATCTTCCGCAACATCTTTGGCGGCCGCCGTCGTTGCTCGGCCCGTTCCGGCGTGCATCGTGAGACGCGGCCCCGAAGACCATGACACCGTGGCCATGGGGGCGGCACGCGAATGTTCCCGACGCTCGCCATTTTTTGCGCTCATTACGCCTCCGGCGGGCCTGGCCCGACCGATGCTACGCTCCCGATGCATGACGTATGCGCAGCAGAGGCTCTGGAGCCTCGGCCTGGGCTTGTCGACCGCGGCTGGTGTCGCGTCGCTGGTCGCTTGCTCGAGCATGGACGCGGCGTTCGCTGACTCGCGCGCCGGCGAGCCGAGTGGCTCCTTCCCCGACGCTGGCTCTGCTCCGAGCGCGGGCGACGACTCGGACCTCGGTCCGACGGACAACGGCGTCATCCTCGTCCACGCTGCGGGTGCTCCTTCGTTCCGACTCTGCTTCGCCAACGATCTCGATCGCCTGCCGACGCCCGACTCGGAGCTGATGCCGGCGGCGAACGTGGTCGGCGTCGAGGTCGGCAGCGCCGTGCGCATCCCTCCGCTGAACGGCGCTCCGGGCGAGGTGTACCTCTACAGTGAACCGCTGATCCGCTCGCTCTATCTTCCGGGGAGCCCCGGCCCGACCTGCAAAGAGCTGATCGACGACCCGGCGCAGAGCGTAGTCCCGCTCGTGCTCGGCAAGATCGACAAGAGCCTCGCCACGGGCGTGCACCTTCTCGTCGTGAGCGGCTGCGCGAAGAAGACGCCCGTCAAGTCGTACACGAAGGAGCAGTGCGGCGAGTCGTACGACGAGAGCACCGGCAACCTGAAGGTCAGCACGATCGAGCTGACGGGGAGAACCCGCAAGAGCAACAGCGAGCTCCCCGCGCAGGTCGTTCATCTCTCGCAGCCGCTCGAGAGCTTCCGCGGGCAGCGCTCGCTCAAAGTGACGTTCGGCGACGTGGACGCCGGAGACGCAGGCCACACGGTGGCCGCGGAGAACCCGCCGCTCGGCGGTCCGCCGACGGACTTCGCGAGCCCGCCGACGTTCGATCCGAGTGACGTCGGCGTCTACGCAAGCCGCGGTTTCCGCATCACCGTCGACGACGCAATCCTCGCCGAACAGACGATGGCCGAGGTCCAAGTCCTTTCCGCGCCGCGCGAGGTCCCGCCCACGTATTACGCGGTCGCGTCGAACTACGTCCTTCTCTTGCTCGGAGACCCGGCGCCGAAGCTCGACGACGGCGGGCTCGATCCGAGCGAGCGGCGGAACCTGCATCTCCTCGCGGTCCCCGTCATCCAGCCTCGAGAAGCCGATGGCGGCGCTCAGGAACCGGGGACGAGCACCGACGCCGACGGCGGCAGCTGACGAGGCTCTCGGTGACGGTTCCGGCGAAGCGACACGTGACGGAGCGCGCGAAGCGCCACGGGATGGCGCTTTGCGGCATCGTCGGAGTGGGCCTCTCCATGGCCGTCGCCGTGGCATGTGGCGACGATGGGCTGCTCGAGAGCTTGCCGGCCGTGAGCGACGGCGGTCGTGATCCGGACGCACGCTTCGGCGACGGCGGCCTCGGACCTCCGATTCCTGCGAACGGTCTCGTCATCGTCCATGCAGCGTCGCTTCCCGCGTTCCGCCTCTGCTTCGATGCGAACAAGTCGCTCAGGCCCGTGCCGAGCGATCAGCTGATGCCGAGCTCGAACATCGTCGGCGTCGAGGTCGGGACCGCAGTGCGCGTCGATCCGATCACGCCGGTGATCGGGGCCGTGTGGGCGTTTCCGGAGCCGAAGATCCGGAACCTCTATCCGCCCGGCAAGCCGGGGCCGACGTGCGCGGATCTGCTCGAGTCGCTCGGCGATGAGGCGATCCCGCTCGGCGCGATCGATCGCGATCTCTCGACGGGAGCTCACCTGCTCGTCGTCGCCGGCTGCCAGCCGACGAGCGCCGATCCGGTCGCCTCGAACGAGAGGTGCGGTGAGACGTGGACGGCAGATGCCGGCAACGTGAGCTTGCGCGTGATCGACATCGATGCATTCGCTCGCATGGACACCACGAGCCTTCCGATCCAGATCGTCCAGCTCTCGCCGGCGCTCGAATCACGAGCGGCGGGACGACGGATCTCGGTCGCGCTCGGTGATCTCGATGCGGCCGCAGACCCGTTCATCACGGACGATTTGCCGTTCGCAGACGTGGTGCCCGAGACGCCGATGCTGGTCCAGTACCGCCCGGAGGACACGGCGAGCTTCGCCAGCGTCGGGTTTCATGTCTCGCTCGCCTCCGCCGCCGATGCGGGCGACGCCGGGCTCGACGCGGCGACGACTGAGCTCCTCCTCCGGCAGTCGCTCGCCGATGTCGCACGCCTCTCCTCCTCGCGCGACGTTCCGCCCGAATGGTTCGCAGCCGCCTCGAGCTACGTTCTCCTGCTCGTCGGCGAGCCCGACCTCGCGGACGCGTCGCCCGACGACCGCCGCAACATGCACCTCCTCGCGGTCCCCGTCGCCCCTCCGACGAACAGCACCGACGCCCCCGCCACGAACTGATCCGTCGGGGTTACCAGCCAGACCGCCTGAGCGACGTCTTAGTCGAGCGCGTGATGGCCGATGTCCGAACGATGGTGCTCTCCGCGCCAGCGGATGCCGCCGACGACGCGATAAGCGACGTCGCGCGCCTCGGCGAGCGACGCTGCGCGCGCGCCGACGGTCAGGACGCGTCCGCCCGCGGTCACGACCGCGTCGCCGTCGCGCTTCGTACCTGCATGATACACGTATGCGTCCGCAGGGATCGGCGCATCGAGGCCCTCGATCCGGTCGCCCGTCGCGGGAGAGGCCGGGTAGCGCTCCGCCGCCATCACGACCGCGAGTGCGGCTCCGGGCTTCGTCTTCGCCTCGTAGCCCGAGAGGTCGCCGCGCGCCGCGCCGTCGAGGAGCGCGAACCAGTCGCCGTCGAGCATCGGTACCAGCACCGTCGTCTCGGGATCGCCGAACCTCACGTTGAACTCGAGGACGCGCGGGCGCCCCTGCTCGATCATGAGGCCGACGAAGAGAACGCCACGGAACGGCGCGCCGGCGTCGGCCATCGTCCGGAGCGTCGGCTCGACGATCGACTTCATCACCTGCTCCGCCACGTCCGCGGTCACGACGGGAGCGGGCGCGTACGCGCCCATGCCGCCGGTGTTCGGCCCGCGGTCCCCGTCGAAGACGCGCTTGTGATCCTGGGCGGCGACGAGCGGGATCGCGCGTGTTCCGTCGCAGACGACGTGGAAGCTCGCCTCTTCGCCCGGCAAGAGCTCCTCGAGGACGATCACGCGTCCGGCATCGCCGAGCTCGGCGCGGGTGATCATGCGGTCGATCGCATCGCACGCTTCGTCCACGCTCGACGCGACGACCACGCCTTTGCCCGCGCAGAGGCCGTCAGCCTTGACGACCAACGGGCGCCCGGCCTTGCGGACGTGCGCCTTCGCCGCCTCCGCATCGTCGAACACGGCGAAATCGGCCGTCGGGACGCCTCCTCGGCGGCAAATCTCCTTCATGAAGGCCTTCGAGCCTTCGAGACGCGCGGCGGCCTTCGTCGGACCGAAGGCACGGATCCCTTTTTCGGCGAGGGCATCGACGAGACCGAGCGTCAGGGGCAGCTCCGGACCGACGACGACCAGGTCGACCCGCTCCTTCGAGGCAAGCTCGACCAGGCCGGGCACGTCGGACGCGGGGACGGCGACGTTCTTGCCGATCGCGGCCGTCCCGGCGTTGCCCGGAGCAAAGAGGAGCTCATGACCGCTGCCCGCGCGCGCGAGGCCTGCACCGAGCGCGTGCTCGCGAGAGCCACCGCCAACCACGAGGATCTTCGACATCGTGGGCGCCCGTCTACCACGCTCGCGTGGTAGCCTGAAGCCGTGGCCGAGAACGCCCGACCTCCCGTAGCCGTACGCATCGTTCGTCCGTACGAAACGGAAGAGGCATTCCTCGAGAACGAGCTCGAGACCGTCGGAAAGACGAGCGTCATCCTCATCGGCGCGCATTCGCGACCAACGGGCGTCATCCTCCGATTCGAGGTCACGCTCGCGAGCGGCGCGACCGTCCTTCGCGGAGAAGGACGCGTCCTCGCGCACAAGGAGAGCGCGTTCCGCGGGCAGCCCGGCCTCGCGCTGCGCTTCACGCGGCTCGATCCGAAGTCGAAGGCGCTCGTCGATCGGGCCGCCGCGATCCGCGAAGCACGCCTCGCGGGCGATGCTGCGCGGGTCGTTGCTCCGCCGCCTCCTTCTTCGTCCGCGCCGGCGATTTCGTCACCGCCCGAGGTTTCGGCGTCCGTTCGCCCGGCCGCGCGATCGGTACGGCCCTCGGCGCCGGTGCCTTCGCACGGGTCGATGCCTCCCGATGCGGGCCTCGCCCAGATGCTCACCTCGCCGACGCCGCCGCCACCCGCGCTGAACGAGACCTCCGACGACGAGGAGCGCTCGTACCGGAGCGCGTCCAGAGCACCGAGCTCGGTCCCTCCTCATCGGAGCGAACGACCGGCGGGCGCTCCGTCGATCCCTGTTGGCGCGGAAGACGATGCGCGCTCGGGCACGCTCGTCGACGAAGCCGAAGCCGAAGCCGAATCGCGCGACGCGGTCGAAGAAGGGGCGACCGCCGAGAGCGCCTCGTCGGACGTCGCGACGAGCGATACCCCGCCGAGGCCGCAGGCGATCACGAGCCTTCCGCTCCCGCCGACGCCGTCAGTGCCACCTTCCGCTCCGCCGCCTGAAGCAGGAGGAGCCGCAGATGCACGCGGAGAGGACGCGCGCGCGATGTCGCGACCGGCCGATCGCGATTCCCTCCTCTCGCGACTTCGCCAGCGCGCCGCGAGCCTGACCGAAGAGCAGATGGCAGCCATCTTGCGGCGCCCGAGCTGACGCGCCGGACCGGGAAAACGCCCGAGCGGGAACAGACGGCGGCCATCTTGCGGCGCCCGAGCTGACGCGCCGGACGGCACCGCGCCCGGCCCGCGCGAGGCTCGAACGAGTCCGCCGATTCGGCTCGACGGCGCGGCTCTTCCCCGAGGTTTCGGGAGTTACGGACCGCGAGAAGCTGCGCTCATCGCCGCCGACGAGCGCCTTTTTGCCCACCTTTTCGGCAGCGGCGCCACGGAGCGGTGGCGTCGTTCTGCTCGCTTGGCGCGTCGAGACCGGCGATACTGGTGCGGGGAGATGGATCCCACGCAACTCCAGCCCGGCTACCGGCTCGACCGGTACGAGCTGCTGTGTCCGCTCGCATATGGCGGCATGGCCTCGGTGTGGCTTGCGCGCTTCGGCGGGCGGCTCGGGTTCGAGCGGATGGTCGTCATCAAGATGATCCTGCCGCAGTACTCGCAGGATCCTCGCTTCCAGGAGATGTTCCTCGACGAGGCGCGCATCGCGTCACGCATCGAGCATTCGAACGTCGCCCGCATCCTCGACGTCGGCGAGCTGCGGGACAACTACTACATCGTCATGGAGTGGGTCGACGGCGACTCGCTCTCGAAGGTCCTCCGCGCGGCCGAGCAGCGCAAGCAGCGCATCCCCGCAGGCGTCGCGATGCGCATCGTCGCGGACGCCGCCGCCGGTCTCCACGCTGCGCACGAGCTGAAGGACCGCGATGGAGCCCCTCTCGGCGTCGTGCATCGTGACGTGTCACCGCAGAACATCCTCGTGGCCAACAACGGCGCGACGATGATCATCGACTTCGGCGTCGCGAAGGCGCGCGACCGCGTCTCGCAGGAGACGAGCGCGGGGCAGCTCAAGGGCAAGATCCGCTACATGGCGCCGGAGCAGGCGCTCGGTCGCAACATCGATCACCGCGCGGACGTGTGGGCCCTCGGAGCGATGCTCTACGAGCTGTTCACGGGCAACCCGCCATACGACGGGCCGAACGAGGTCGCGACGCTGCACAAGCTCACGAGCGGGCAGCCGCCGCCGCCGATGCCGCGGACCTTCCACGAAGTGATCCGCGCCGTCGTCGAGCGCGCGCTCGCGTACGAGCCGAAAGACCGGTTCACGACCGCCCTCGAGCTGAACCTCGCGCTCGAGGGTGCGATGGTCGAGATCAACGAGCCGACGACGCCGGCAATCGTTGCATACTACACGGGTCAGCTCCTCGCCGATCGAAAGGCCGCGCGCAAGCGTGCCGTCGACGCCGCTCTCGAGAACGCGCGCCGGCGCGACAACGGCCAGCGGGAATCCTTCGCGAACCCGGTCGGTCCGACCTCGACGGGCCAGTTCTCGATGCCGGCGCCGTCGAGCGCGCGGCACGTCGCTCCCTTCGTCCACAACGAAGCTCCGTCTGCGCCAAGCACGGCGAGCGAGGCGAGCGGCCTCAACGAGACGCCGAGCTCCGCAACGCTCGGATCGGCGAACATGGAGTACTTCCCGGAGCAGCCCGTTCTCGAAGGGGGCTCACGGCGCCGGAAATACCTCGCGGCCGCCGCGCTCGGGATGTCCGTCGCCGCGGGTGTCATCGGAGCGATCCTCATCGCGACGGCGGTGGTGAAAGACAACAAGCCAGCGTCGTCGACGCCTCGTCATGCCGAGCCGCCCATCGCGGTCGCGACGACCACGGCGACGACGGCCTCGTCGATCGCGGCTCCCGATTCTCCGCCCGAGAATCCTTCGTCGGAATCGGCGCCGCCGTCCACGGCCTCGGCGCCTTCGACCGCGACGGCAACGACATCACCGTCCGCGACGGCCGCGAGCGCAGCGGCGACGACGACGACCACCGCGGCGACAGCGACCGTCGCTCACAACGATCCGCCTCCGTCGAAGCCGGTGGCGACGAGCACGCCGGTCGTGCACAAGTCGCCGCCGGCGGCCCCGAAGCCCAAGCCGGCGGCGGCAGCGCCTGCACCGACGAGCACGAAGGTCGATCGCGGGTTCTGATAAGCTTCGATCATGCGCGTGAAGAGCCTGGTCTACACCGCAGTGGCCGCAGCCGTTCTCCTCACCGCTACGAGTCACGCGCATGCACAGAGCCTCGCGGACCGCGAGACGGCGCGGAGCCTCATGGACGAGGGCGACAAGAAGCGCGACTCCGGCGACATGAAGGGGGCGCTCAAGAGCTACGAGGCGGCCGACGCCATCATGAAGGTGCCGACCACGGGGCTCGAGGTCGCGCGAGCGCACGCGGCCCTCGGAGAGCTGCTCGAGGCACGCGAAGTGTTGGGGCGTATCCTTCGCTCACCGGCGAAGCCAGGCGAGCCGGCGCCGTTCACCGCAGCG
This sequence comes from Pseudomonadota bacterium, assembly GCA_023402175.1. Classification (GTDB taxonomy): domain Bacteria; phylum Myxococcota_A; class Polyangia; order Polyangiales; family Polyangiaceae; genus Labilithrix. The sequence continues at coordinate 10,520 of JAEXCN010000518.1, forward strand.
CGCAAGGCGGCCGACACGCTGAACAACGAGCTCGCGGCGAGGATCCCTTCGGTCCTCGTCGCCGTCACGAATGCGGATCCGGCGCAGGCGCCGCAGGTGTCCATCGACGGTGAGCCGATCCCCGCGGCGGCTGCCAACGTTCCGCGCAAGGTGAACCCCGGCGCGCATACGGTGCTCGTGAAGGCGGGCGCGTTCGAGAAGAAGGTCGACGTCACTGTCGCCGAGCGCGAGACGAAGACGGTCAATGTCGAGGTGAAGGCCCCGCCTCCTCCTCCCCCGAAGGAGACGAAATCCGAGGAGCCAGCGCCTTCGGGCGGCTCGGCCGCGCCGAAGGTCCTCATGTACTCCGGCTTCGGCCTCGCGGTCGTCGGCATCGGCGTCGGCGCGGTGACGGGCACGATGAGCCTGACGAAGACGAACGAGCTGAAGAAGGTCTGCCCGAACGACGAGTGCCCTCCGGGAAAGGAACGCGAGATCGATTCGGCCAAGTCGCAAGGCAACATCGCTACAGCGGCGTTCGTCGTCGGCGGCATCGGCCTCGCGGTCGGCGTCGTGGGTCTCCTCACGTCCGGCGGCGACAAGAAGGAGTCCGCTGCCGCGCACGCCGCCCGCGAGCGTCGTCCAGCCTCGGCCTTTGCGCCCGAGCAGATCCGCGCGGTGCTCGGCCCCTCGTACGTCGGCGTCGCAGGCGCCTTTTGATCGCGAGCGTCGAGCGCTCGTATTCGAGCGCGTCCTGGCGAGCGCGCGTACTCGAGCGCGTCCTGGGTAGAACGCTAGTCGGACGCGCTACGCGAACGCCTTCCGGAACGCGTCGGCGAACGTCTTCGCGAGCGTCGGGTCGATCGATCCTCCGGGGACGCCGCCGGCGCGCAGCGCGCTGCCGACGATGACGCCATTGGCATGCTTCGCGAGCGTCGGAAGAGCGTCGATCGTGGCGCCGCTCGCGACGAGCACCGGCGTCTTTCCCGCGGCTCGTTTGACGGCGGCGAGCTTGTCGACATCCACGCCCTTGCCGGTCCCCTCACCCGTCACGAGGATCACCTCGGCCATCGCTCGCTTCGCCGTGTCCTCGACCTCCTGCGCGATTGGACGCGGCTGCCCGAGCGGCGCCGAATGCTTCACGTCGACGTCCCCCCAGATCCCAATCTTCTCTGCGCCGAGCGCACGACGTGATCGCAGGAGCGTCGCGGCATCTCCCTGGATGACGCCCTGGTCGGTGACGCGCGCGCCGGTGAGGACGTTCACGCGAACGAACTTCGCGCCCGTCGAGATCGCGATGCCGAGCGCCGACTCCGCATCGTTGCGGAGGACGTTGATCCCGAGCTCGACGTCGGGCGCCGCTTCCCTGACAGCGAGCGCACAAGCGGTCATCGCCGCGACGGTCACCGCGGGCACGCGACCGGCGAAGAACGGCACGTCACCGAAGTTCTCGACGATGATCGCGTCGTAAGCCGCGCCTGCGAGCGCGCGAGCACATGCCGCGGCCGACTTCGCACAATCGCTCGCCGACATCGACGAGCGAGGGCTTCCGGGCAGCGCAGGAAGATGAATGACACCGACGAGCATGCCGCCAGCGTAGTGCATATCCGAGCAAGAAACCCGAGCCCGAGCCCGAGCCCGTGACCGAGCCCGAAATCAGCGTGGAACCGGTACAGACCGGGTACATAGGTAACAAAACAGCCCGGCCGGTCTAAGACGTTACCCATGTTCCTAGTTGCTCAAAATCAGCGTGGAACCGTGGAACGAGCGTCACGACCACTCCCACGATCCGCCCGCGCATCTCTGCCTGCCCGGCACCGAGTCGATACGCGTCGAGCTGTTCGTGATCGACCGCCATGTACGATCGTCAGCTCGACGGCCGACGGGTTCGCCTGCTTTCAACGACCACGTCGGGCGCGGTCACGGGCTCGGGCTCGGGCTCGGGTTCGAGTCCCCTCGATGCGCCCGCGCAGTCCGGGCGCGATGACGTCACTTGAAGTTGAAACCGCCTGCGCCGGCGCCCGTCGCGGGGCCGCCAAGGCCGCTGCCCGGCTGCACGTCGGGCTTCGCAAGCGTGCCGCCGACGCGGAGCGTGTAGAAGCCGTCCGCCGACTTCGCGCGGCTCATCTTCGGATCCATTTCGAGCATCGGCTTCTCCTTCGAGCCCGGTGCGCCGAAGAGGAGCTTCGTCTTGTCGTTCTTGTTCCGGTAACCGTCGTTGATCTTGAACTTCAAATTCGCATCCAGGTGAGCATCCGTCGCGAGCTCGCGCATCTGGACCTTGCCGTCTCCGGTGACGTCGACATCGCCGCCCGAGGCCGAGACCTTCGAGAGCTTCAGGATGCCGTCCTTCGCCTCGCCGTTGACCGTGAACGTCCCGACCTTCAGCCGCGGGAGCGTGAACGGGCCCATCGGAGTCTTGATCGTGAGCTCCTTCTGGTTGCCCGCGTACATCTCCTTGACCTCGAGCGCGATGTTGCCGTTGCCCTTCGATGCCTTGCCTTCGGGGAGCTCGAGCTTGAACGTCCCGTACAGCTTGCCGTCGAGAGGGAAGCCGATGTTCGCGGCGACCGCGTCGACGCGGCCGATGTCGACGCCGTCGAACTCGAGGTCGATGTTTCGCTTCTTGCCGGAGTCTTCGAACGTGCCCTTGATCGTCCCGTCGAAGGCGTCGATCCGGAAGCTCACGTCCTTGTTGCCGGCGAGCAGGCCGAGGAGCGAGACGCGCGCACGCGCCTCGTCGATCGAGAGGACGCTCGGCGCCTTGCCCGGCTCCGTGGCGGGGGAGATCAACCGCACGCCCTTCACCTTCACGCCGGTGAGGAAGTGCGAATCGAGCTCGTCGATCTGGAGCTCCTGAGGGTGTGCGCTGTTTCGCTGCTGCGAGTTGAACTGCGCGACGACGCGGTCCTTCAGCTTCTCGTAGGGGAACGTCCACGAGAGGAAGATGACGAGGCAGAACAGGTAGAAAGCGGGGTAGCCGAGCTTCGGCGCATTCCGCTTCATCCACTCCTTCCACTTGTTCATCACTTCGTCCCCTTGCCCGCGCTCGCGGACCCGGCGGGCGCCGGCGAGCTTGCCGGCGCGTTGCGATCGAATGCGGAGACGCCGATCTCGACGGGACCGTACGAGTCAGGCTCGCCTGCACGCTTGCGGATGTTGAGGCGTGTGACGGCGACCGGGTATTCGCTCTTCTCGATCGCCTCGAGGAAGTTCGCGATCGGTCCCATCCCCGTGTTCTTCAGGCGGATCACGGTGTGCCGCTCGACGTACTGCTTGCCGTGATTGACGTCGGGACGGTCGCTCGACTCCGCGATCTGCACCTTGGTGGCGCTCGCATTCTGCTCGAGGAAGCCGCCGAGCTGCGGCGCCTTCTTCGCGTAGCGCGTCACGATCGAGCTCTTGCGCTCCTGCCGCTCGCGGATCTTCGCGCGCGCGCCGTTCACCTGTGCCAGCGCCTCCTTCAGCTCGTCGTTGTCGGCCTGTCTGCTCGAGACGAGCGACGAGAGACCGACCGGGACCGCGAGGAGGAGGAGGCCCGCGAGCACGAAGACGGCGATCGTCGCGACGCGCTGCTCGCGCGGGTTGAGGCCCCAGCGTTCGAAGATCGAGATCATCTCACTTGCCTCCTGCGGACGCAGCCGCGCTGGCCGAGCCCGCGGCACCCGAGGCGGCCTTCTTGTCGCCGCCCTTCTGGTCTTCGGGGCACTTCAGCTCGAACTCGAGGACGTACTTCTGGCGGTTCTCGCCGACCATCTGCGTCGTGCGCGTGATCTTCGGCTCCGAGAAGCAACGCTCGGTCTTCAGGTTCGTGCGAATCGTCTCCGCCTCGGCGACGGTGTTGACGATGCCGTGCACGATGACGTGGTTCTTCTGCACGTCGAGCTCCTCGATGTCGTGCGTCATCGACTCCGGGATCTGCTCCGAGAGCTTCACCATCACGTCGAATGCGTCGGCGTGCGGGAGCGGGTCCTCGTCGTTGATCGCCGTCTGCGACGCGAGGAGCTCCTTCGCGCGCTGAGCGCTCGTCGTCTCCTCGCCGAGGACGTCCTTCGACACCGTGGCGAGCGCGGCCTCGAGCACCACCTTCTCCTTCGACTTCGCGTAGAGCTGCGCCCACGCCGAGAAGAGGAAGCTGACGAGGATGACGGCCGCGAGCCCCGCGAGCAGCGGCACGCGCTCCTTGATCCATGCCATGCCGCGCTCGAATGCGAGCGCGCCGCGGCGCAGGTTCAACCCGCCCGAACGCGGCCCGAAGCCGAGCGCGAGGCCGATGGCCTTCGCGAACCGCGCCATCGTGGCCACCTGCTCGGGGACGAGCGTGGGTGCCTCGAGGGTCGGCACCGGAAGCTTCTCGACGGGGAGCTCGAGGGCGCTCGAGAGGAACGCCTCGGCACCCGAGACGTACGCGCCGCCGCCGCAGAGCAGCACGCGTGTCGGCGCCTCACCGCCTTGTGCACGATGCGCCGCGATCGTCGTCCGGAGCTCACGCGCGAGCTTCGGCGCGGTTCCAGGCAACCCTTTCGTTCCGAGACCGATCGTGCGCGCGAACAGCGGCTCTCCGTTCGAGAGGATGACGACGTCGCTCGACACGGTCCCGAGATCCACGACGGCGACGATGCCCTCCGCGAGCGTCGGGACGTGGCCGACGAGGTTCGCGATCGGGAACGCTCCGAGCCCAACCCGCTCCGGCTCGACGCCGAGCGCGCCCTTGACGAGATCGATCCGCGCCTGGACATCGACCGTCTTCGCGATGCCCGCGAGGACGGCGAGCTCCTCGCCTTTCTTCTCCCGCAGGCCCGGAAGAACCCGGTAATCGAACACTGCCTCGGCGAGATCGAACGGCAGCGACGCTTCGAGCTCGAACGGAAGGACCTCTCCGATCTGCTTCGCCGCGCTGGCCGGAAGGTTGAGGACCTTGACGGTCGCGCGAGAGCCTTCGACGGCGATCGCGATGGCGTCACCGAAGCCGTGTTTTTCGCCCATGACGGCGCGCGCCGCCATCGAGATCGCCTCGGCGACGCCGCCGACTTGCACGATCTCCACGCTCGCCATCCCGAGGAGCTGCACCTTCCGGTATGCCGAGCGGACGGCCGCGACCTTCACGGCCGTCGCTCCGATGTCGATGCCCAACCACGTACTCATTCTTCACTCCACCCTGAAGTAGACGACCGTGCCGCCCGTGCTCGGCATGTTTGCGGCAGCGATCGCATCGGGACTTGCCCCCGTCGCGGTACCTTGCGCGCTGGCTGTCGGATTGAACGGGTTCGCGCCGCCGTTGAGACCCGCCGTACCTGCCGCGCCCGGGACGGCCGACTGACCAATCTGAGGCGCATTTCGGAAATCGATGACGGCGTGGAGCTTCACTCGGGTCTCGCGACGGTAGCCCTTCTTGATCCCCACAGCGTAGACCGAGAACATCTTGCTCTCGGTCGTGATCTGCTTCTGGAACTCGGCCGGCGACTGGAACTGCACCGGCTGCATGCCCATTCCTGCGAGCAGCGGGCCGAGCTGACCTTGCCCCGACAGCGCGGCGACGAAGTCCTTGGGCGAGCCGAACAGCGGCGCTCCCATCGAGATCCCGCGCGCCATCGTGACGCCGGTGATGAACATCGCGGCCTGGTTCGGGTCGACGCAGATCGGGGTCGCCGGTAGCGCGCCCGAGCAGACGACGGCGTGCAGCGTCTGCGCATTCGCCGTGTTCACGTTGATCGCGCCCTGGCCCCAGACGGTGACGACGCGCTTCTTCGGATCCTCCGGGCTCGGATCGACGAACGTGGCCCAGAAGTCCTCGCTCACGCCGCGCACCATGTGCAGCTCTTCGAGCGAGTCGAACGGGGCGTTCTTGCGCCGGTAAGGCCGCGGCAGAAGCGCGTAGTTGTTGTCCTCGATGCCGGCGCTCGCGGCAGCGGTCGTCTGGCTGAGGTCGCAGTTGAAGCCCTGCTCGTCGACGTCCGCCCAGTCGATGATCGCCTGGCAGGTCTGGAAGCGATCGGTGAAGTTGCCGGTGCCGTCCTGCTGCGAGAAGAGCCCGTCGTACTGCATGGGCTGGATGAGGCCCATGATCTCCTTGGCGAGGCGGATATGCGAGATCTCGTTCGCCGCGCCGAGGTTCATGTTGATCTTCGAGTCCTCGTCGACGATCGAAAGCTCCCAGCGGCCATTCGGCATCCCGAGGTTCTTGCCCTGCGAGATGTCGACGCCTGCGGTCCGGGAGAAATCGCCGCTCGAGTCCTCGTCGTTGAATGCGCCGAGCAGTCGATCGGAGAACTCCCAGAGCGGCAGCTGCGGCGGCGTCCGCTTCATCATCATGAAGAGCGGCGCCATGGCCTTGCGCATCGACGGCTCGCTCGCGATGAGAAGCCGCGAGAGGTTGACCGCGCTGCGCGCCATGTACTCGGCCTGGACGCCGTCGCGCTGAGCCGTCGCGGCGGCGAGCTCGGCGCTCGTCTCGTCTTGGAACTCCGCCAGCATGACGGTGAGGATCGCGATGGCGCCCATCACCATGACGAGCGCGATTCCGCGCTCGCGAGCGCGGCGCTTCGCGCGCTTGCGCCGCCGCGCGGGCGAGACGTTGGTCGTCTCTCCCTGAAGCCCGAGGCCCGAGGGCTGAAGCCTGCGCCGAGCCGCGCGCAGCATCTGAACAGCGCGGGCCTTCATTGCATGATCCCGAACGTCAAGGGCTGCTGCATCGGCATCATCACCTTCGTGACGTACCGAAACGGCGGCGTGTTCCTGACCGGCTTGAGCTGGAGCTCGATTCGCACCTCGAGGGGCAGACGATTGAACTGCATCATCATCTGCGTCGAGTCCCACGTTTCGACCCACTGACCCGTCATCGGGTCGAGGTAGCGGATGTCGAACTTCTCGACGTCCTCGGCGAGGACGTTGACGATGCCGCCCTTCTTGAACTCGTAGTCGATCGGCGCCTGCTCGCGGCGCACAAGGTCCATCTTCCCCTCGACCTCGGGGTCTCTCACGACGAAGTACCCGATCTCGGCCTGGTCCGACTCCTTCGCGTCCTTCTCGATGCGACGGTGGGCGAACGCGGTGAAGTCGAGGCGATCGAAGTCGGAGTTGTTCTGACCGTAGAAGCCCGTGGTACGCGTGACGAGCGCCTGGTTCGTCGGCGTATGCATCGACAGATACGCGCTCTGGACCTCGCGTGAGATCCGCTCGATCGCATCACGCCCTTGACGCGCACGATCGGCGCGAAGAGCCTCGCCGCGTCTGCCACGCGAGATCGAGTCGAACGCTCCATAGATGAGGAGCGCGATCATCGACATGATCCCGAGCGACACGAGGATCTCGAGCAGGGTCATGCCGCGCGCACGCCGCCGCCGGATCCGCCATGCGGATCGAGACGAACGAGCGTCGTGCGAGGCCGTGATCACGGCGACCCTCCTCCTCCTAGGCGCCGGGGGGACGGCGAATTCCCTCCGGGGTTCGCGGAGCCAGGACCGCCCGGCGAGCCCATGGGCCCGCTGAAGTCCATCGCGCCGCCGTCTGGCATGAGCGCGTTGCCCGCGAAACCGCCGCGCTGCGGGTTCGTCACGAACTGCGTGATCGGCAGCTCGCGTTCGTTCGGCCCCTCCTTCCAGCGCACGTTGACCGTGATGCGGCGAATGCTCGCCTCGTACATCGGCTTGATGGATGGGTAGAGGAAGCTCATGACCATCCCGAGCAAGCCCTCGGCGCCCGCGCCGCCAGGGTCTGCGCCTGGGATCTGGCTCATGATCGAGCTCCCGAGGCCCTGCAGCCCGCCGTCGACGTCGAGGTTCAGACCGGGCCCGCCCGCGGCGTTCTGCTGGAGCATCGACGTCGCCCCGCCGAAGAGTCCGCCGTCGCCGAGGCCGCTGCCCGGCGTCATGTTCGGGAGCTCGATCTTCTCGATCTTCGTGTCGCAGGTGAAGCCCTCGGGCGTCGCGTCCTCGCAGCACGAGACTCCCGTGTCGATCTGGTCGACCTCCTGGTACCCGAGCTTGAGGAGCTGCTCCTCGATCTCGGTCATCTTGCAGCGCCCGAGCTGCACGGCCTGGCCCATGTTCGCGGCGCTCCGGTTCGACGCCGCCAGGCCGCCCTGCGCGGAGAGGATCACCGTGAGCGTCAGCCCCAGGATGGCGATCGCGACCATGACCTCGAGGAGCGAGAAGCCTCCTCGTACGCGTCGTCGCGATGCTCGCAGAAACTTCCCCGCCGCCATCAGAACGCCGCCTCCTCGCGGTCCGACGCTTCCTTGTCGTCCTGCGGCTGGGGCATGTCGACGGCGCCGTCCTTCACCGTGACCTTGCCGGTCAGCGGCGCGACGATCAGCGTAACCGTGTGCGACTCGTCATCGCCCTCGCCGACCTTGAGCTGGATCGCAGCACGCTCCGTCTGTCCACCCGGCCAGAAGTAGAGGTACGCGCGGCCTTCCCTCCGTGGCTCGTAGTCGTGCGCCGTCTGGACGCTACGGAACTTGATCCCGCGCTCGAGCGGCTTGTGCCCCTTGCCCGGCTCCGACGCGACGAGCCCCATCGCGTCGATCTCCTTGAACGACGTCCGCGGAGCGGTCGGTCCCTTCAGGATGCGCGAGGACTCCTCGAGGGCCGACTGCTCCATCACCGTCGCCGCCGCCGCGCCGCCCGTGCCCGACGTGTCCTTCGACTGGACGAGGTGCGGCTGGTCACCTTCTTCGAGCCAGATCGCGTTGTCCGTGAAGTCCATCACGAGGCGGACGGTCTTCGACGACGCGGTCGCGCGCGAGAAGCCGACGCGGATGGCGCCGGTGAGCATCGTCGACGAGTGGCGGAGCCGCGACGAGGCCATCTGGCCCGAGCCGATCACCACCGCGCTCAAGACGAGCGCGATGAGCGCCATGACGATGAGCACCTCGATGAGCGTCATCCCGCGCGCGGCCGCGCGGCGAGCTCGTAGCCGACCGGCGAGACCTTGATTCTCGCCTTTCGAGAAATGGAACAGGGAGACAGAGGGACAGGGAGCGTGAGGGTCTCGCTTCTCTTCCGTCTTGCCGCCTCCTGGGGCCCTCAGGAAATGCTTCGCATTTCCTTCGGAAATTTGAATCTCAGTCGCGAGCTCCAGCGAATGGAGGCCCCGGCGCGTCGTGCCGTGCTGCATCTCGACTGCAAACACATGGCGTGCTGATGCAGTCGGCAAGGCGGTCGGCACCGTGTGGATCCACCCCACGGGCTGGAAGTGAGATTCAATTTTGCGAGCAAAACGCGAAGCGTTTTGGGAGCCGCCCACGAGCTGCCAGTGAGGATGGGAAACAGGGCCCTCACGTTCCCTGTCTTCCTGTCTCCCTGTTCGATCTGCCTCGAGAACGTGGCAGGACGAATCTGTTCCGTCCGCGCCGGCCGATCCATGCGGAAGAGCCAGAGAAGGAAGCCGGAGCCTCTCCTCTGCTCTTCGATGGCGGATGACGGAGGACGTGAGGCTCATGACGGGGACTTCCTATTTCGGCTGATGACTGAGGATCGCTTCGAGCTCGGCTCTCCTGGTGAGGGCGGAGGAATGAGGCTGGCGGAAGAGAGCTACTTCGTGTCGCTGACTGGGCCTTCCGGGATGCGGATGTCGTCCGCCGTGCCTTCCTTCTTGTCCGGCCCGAAGCTGAGCACGTACGTCTCGTCCTCGGCGCAGCGGATGGCGTACGGCGTCTCCCACGGGTCGGTGATCTTCGATGACGCGGAGAGCTCCCTCTCGGCGCGGAGCTGCTCGACCGTGACGCACTGGCCGGGGTGATCGACGCGGTACTTCTCCGCGACCGGGTGGATCGCGATGACGTCGTTCTTCGCCTGCTTCTTCTGTGCCTCGGCGTACTTCGGAATCGCGACGACCGCGACGCCGCCGGCGATGAGCCCGACGATCGCGAGCACGATCAGGATCTCGATGAGCGTGACGCCACGGGAGGCGGCGCGCCTGACTCGCTGGAGGATTTTCGTCGTCTTCATCTCCATTTCTCCTTTTGTGCCACGCATCCTACTCGTCTTCTCCCGGGTGTCCCGTTCTACTCCACCCGATCGAGGCCACCTGCGACCCCATCGGGACCATCACTCGCGATCTCGAATCCCAGCGGGTCGCGGCGCCCCGGACACGTCAGCCGCAGGGGGCGGCCCCAGGCGTCGACCGGGATGTCACGCGAATACCCGCCGACGACGAGCTCCGAGAGCTCCTTCGGGCAAGCCCCGGCGTGATCGGCGCGGTAGCTCGCCACCGCGCGGTGCATCGTCGTGATCGAGGCGCGCGTCGCGCGGATGCCCGCGGACCGCTCTTCCCTGCCCCGGATCCAGAGGACCACGGCAAGCGCGACGATCGCGCCAGCGACGATGCGCACCCGTGCGCGACCGATGACGCCGAAGACGCCGCGTCGTCGCTCCCACGGGAAGAACACCTTCGATGTGCGCCGCCGCTTCATGAAATGCTTCTCTACTGCACGAAGTCGTTCATCTGGATGAGGGGCATGAGGATCGAGAACGCAATGAACCCGACACCTCCACCCATGAAGACGATGATGAGCGGCTCGAGGAGGCTCGTCATTGCCTGCACGCGCGTCTCGACCTGAGCGTCGTACGCACGCGAGACGTTCTCGAGCATGGTCTCGAGCTGACCCGAGCGCTCGCCGACGGCGATCATGTGGATCACGATCGGCGGGAACTGCTTGCTCCGCTTGAGCGGGACCGAGATCGACTCACCTTCGCGGATCGAGCCGGTCGCGTCCTCGACGATCTTCGACAGCATCGCGTTGTCGAGGACGTGTCGGACGATCTCCATCGCCTTGAGGAGCGGGACGCCGCTCTTGAGGAGCGTCGCGAGCGTGCGCGAGAAGCGCGACACCGCGAGCATCCGGAACACCGGACCGAACAGCGGGAGCTTCAGCTTGATTCCGTCGAACCAGATCTCCCCGGCCGGCGTGCCCATGTAGACGAGCAGACGCGCGAGCCCGAACCCGATCACGACGCCGACACCGATGCCGATGAGATAGGAGACCTTCGACGCGACGGCGAAGAAGAAGAGGAGCAGGGCCGCTGCGGAGATCGAAGCGGCGACGGTCCACGCCGTCTTCTTCGTCCCGGGCGCGAGCGCCTTTCGCGTGAAGACCATCGTGGCGAGCGAGGTGACGAAGCCGAGCGCTTCGTTCGACGAGAGCGCGCTCGAGACGAAGATGAGTAGCGCCGTGTACCAGGGCAGCGCCCGGTCGAGCGTCGCGTAGATGTTCGTCACCTTCGGCACGACGACGATCATCATGACCGTCATGAGGCCCGTGCCGAGGAGCAGCATGAGGATCGGATAAGCGAGCGCGCCGCCGACCTTGCCGCGGAGGTGCGCCTGCTTCTCCATGAACTCGGCGAGACGCTCGAGCACGGTCTCGAGCGTGCCCGACACCTCTCCGGCCGCGACCATGTTCGTGTAGATGGGCGGGAAGATGTGCGGATGCGCCTCGAGCGCCTTCGCGAGGCTCGTACCTTCGTTCAAGCGATCGCGGATGAGCGCGAGCGTCTTCTGCAGCTCCTCTTTCTCGACCTGTTCGATCATCGCCGAGACCGCCTCGACGAGCGGGATGCCCGCGCCGACGAGCGTGGCGAGCTGACGCGTGAGCATCGCGACGTCGCCGACGGAGACGCGCCGGAAGAACGCGCCGAGATCGATCGACCGCCCGCGCTTCTTGCCGCGCTTCTCTTCGGAGGCCTCGGTGAGGAGGACGCCCTCGCGCTTGAGGGCGGCGCGCAGGGCCTTCTGGTTGTCCGCGTCGCGGACGCCCGTCACCTTCTTGCCGCTCGCGATCGCGAGCCCGGTGTAGACCCAGACCGCCACGGCTCAGACCCTCACGTTCCTGGCGCTCGGCGGGGACTCCGCCTCGACGTCGTCCTGGGTCGCGACGAGGATCTCCTCGACGCTGGTGAGCCCGGCGAGGACCTTGCGCGCGCCGTCGTCGCGCAGGCTGTCCATGCCGTGCTCGATCGCGGCGCGCTTGATCGTCTGCGCGTCGGCGCCCTTGAGGACGAGCGGCCCGACGATGTCGTCCATCATCAGGAGCTCGTAGATGCCGCGGCGTCCGCTGAAACCTGTCTGGGCGCAGCGGTCACAGCCCTTCGGCTTGAAGAACGTGAGGTACGGCGGCGGCTCGTCCTCGAGCGGATCCGCCGACTGGACGTTGCGCGGGTAGTAGCGGGAGGCGGCGTTCATCTGGCGCTTGCGCCGCGCGGCCGCTCGCTCGCTCGTGATGCCGAGCTCCTCGAGGTCCGTGCGTGACGCCTCGTAGGGCTCCTTGCAGTGCGGGCAGAGCACGCGCACGAGGCGCTGCGCGAGGATCCCGATGACCGACGAGCGGAGCAAGAACGGCTCGACGCCCATGTCGACCATACGGGTGAACGCACCGGCGGCGTCGTTCGTGTGGATCGTCGAGAGCACGAGGTGACCGGTGAGCGACGCGTTGATCGCGATCTCGACCGTCTCCTTGTCGCGGATCTCACCGACCATGACGACGTCGGGGTCCTGACGGAGGAAGGCGCGGAGCGCGCTCGCGAACGTCAGCCCGATCTTCGCGTTGACGTGGACCTGGTGAATCTGCGGGAGCTCGTACTCGACCGGATCCTCGGCCGTGAGGATGTTGATGTTCGGCTGGTTGATCCGGTTCAGGCACGCGTAGAGCGTCGTCGTCTTGCCCGAGCCGGTCGGACCGGTGACGAGGATGATGCCGTCGGGCCGGTGAATCAGGTTGTCCATCAGCGCGTAGTCGCGCGCGCTGAAGCCGAGGTCCGGCAGGTCGAGGAGGACGCTCGATTTGTTGAGGAGACGCATGACGATCCGCTCGTAGCCGCGGCTCGTCGGGATCGTGCTGACGCGGATGTCGAAGCTCTTTCCCGCGATCTTCTTCGTGATGCGGCCGTCCTGCGGGAGGCGCTTCTCGGCGATGTTGAGCGCGCTCTCGATCTTGATACGGCTGACGATGCTGCTCATGAACGCCCGCGGTGCGCGGCGTGCGATGTAGAGCTCGCCGTCGATGCGATAGCGGACGATGACCTCTTTCTCTTCCGGCTCGATGTGGATATCGCTTGCGCGCTCCTTCATCGCCTGGAGGAAGAGCGAGTTGACCCAGCGGATGACCGGCGCTTCGTCGTCGGAGTCGAGGATGTCGCCGACGCCCGCTTCGTCGACCTGCTCCTCGTCGCTCTCGAGCTCGCCGCCGCCCGCCTCGCGCTCGTAGACGCGGTTGATCGCGTCCTCGATCCGCTCCGCGGGCGCGACGCTCGCCTCGACGGGCTTGCCGAAGAGGACACGGATCTCGTCGAGCGCGACGGTGTCGAACGGGTCGCCGATCAGGCAGAAGACGGAGAAATCGTCCTCGGCGGTGACGAGGATCTTGTGCGACTTCGCGAAGCTGATCGGCAGGCGCGTCGCGAGCGCGGTCGAGATGCGCTCGGGCTCGGGCTTGTCGACGTACGGGAGCTCGGACTCGTCCGCGAGCGCCTTCGCGATCGTCGCCTCGTCGAGGATGTTGCCGTTGACGAGCAGGTCGACGAGGTCGATGTCCTTCTCGCGCTGCACGGCATAGAGCGCTTCGAGGCGCTCGACGGGGACGCCGGCACGACGGTGAAGGATCTCTCCGAGAAAGCGCTGTTCCATGATGGTGCTGCGGGTTACTTCTCCACTCGGTCCACGTTCCGGGCGGGAGGATTCACGTTGATGGGAGGCGTGCCGGCCGCTGGCGCGGTGCCTGCCGGTGCCGGCACTGGCGCCGTCGACGTTCCGCCAGCTCCGCCCGTTTGCGGCCGCATGTTGTGCGGCATCTCGAGCGGCTGTTGCGGTTCGTGCGTCTTCGGAGTCTTCGGCCGGGCGATCTCCTCGAGACGCTTGCGCTCCTCGAGCTTCAAGTATGCCTGACGGATGTCTTCTACCAGGCCGTTCGTTCGCGACCAGTCCTTCGGCGGCTTGTACTCCTGCGACTCGCTGAAGACGAAGTAGCGATCGAGATATTCCTGACGCTCCTGCATCTTCCGCTCGAAGACGGTGCGGAGGTCATCCTGACTGCGGATGATGTACGGCGTGAGCACCAGGATGAGATTCCGCTTCTCGTTCTGGTTGGTGCGCTTGCGGAAGAGGGCACCGAGCACGGGGATGTCGCCGAGGACCGGCACCTTCTCTTCCGTGCGTCCGACGACGTTTCGGATGAGCCCTCCGATCACGATCGTCTGCTGATCGGCGACGACGAGCTTCGTGGTCGCGGTGCGCTTGCCGATCTGGAACGCGCCCGACGTACCGCCGACGTTCGCGCCGACCTCGCTGATCTCTTCGGTGATGTCGAGGCGCACCTCGTTCGAGTCGTTGAGGTGCGGCTTGACCTTGATCTTCGTACCGACGTCCTGGCGCGCGACGCCGCCGAAGGCGCCGAGGCCGCCGAGCGCGCCGAGGGCACCGAGCCCGCCTGCTGCACCGGTCGCGCCCGACAAACCGCCCAGGCCCGCGAGGGATCCGAGGCCCTGGTTCGTCTGCAGCGGGACGTTGTCGCCGACGTTGATCTCGGCGTCCTCGTTGTCGAGCGCGAGGATGTGCGGCGTCGAGAGGAGGTCGGTGTCGCCCGTGCGCGCGATCGCCTGGATGAACGTGCCGAACGCCGGGATCGAGATGCCGGTGCCGAGGAAGTTCTGCGAGCCGGCGACGCCGGGACCGCGAACGCCGAGCGCGAAGCCCTGGAGCGCCTCGGGATCGGTCGGGATCGGCGGGATCGTGTTCGTGATCTTGTTACCGCCGAAGAGGATCGAGTCGTTGTCGCCCTGGATGCCGGAGCTGAAGGGAGCGCCGCCGTGCCAGCTCACGCCGAGCGTGTCGGAGCGCTTCAGCTGGAGGTCCATGATGACCGCCTCGATGAAGACCTGCCGGCGCGGCTGGTCGAGACGATCGATGACCGATCGAAGCGAGACGTAGTCGCGGAGCGACGACGTGATGACGATCGAGTTCGTCGCCTTGTCGGCGGAGACCTTCACGCCACCTTCGAAGATGCCGGCCGTCTGCGCGGCCGGCGCCTGTGCCGGAGCGCCTCGCCCACCAGGGCCCGTCGGGGCTCCGGGCGTCCCGGTGCCGCCGGCCCCCGTGATGATGTCGTTCAGCGTCTTGGTGAGCTCGGTCGCGTCCGCGTGCTGCAGCGGCAACACGTGGATCTCGCCCTCACCCGTCTGCGGGACGTCGATGCGCTTGATCAGCTCGAGCATGCGCAGGTACGCGCGCTCGGTGGCGACGATGATGAGCGAGTTCGAGCGATCGTCGGAGACGACCTTCGCGACGTGGAGGTCTCCGACCGCCGGCGCGACGCCGGCGGCTGCACCTGGAGCGCCGGGCCTGCCCTGCGTTTGCGCCGGAGCTCCCGTAGCCTTCACCTCGAAGAGCTCGTTGATCTTCTTCTCGACCTCCGCGGCCGACGAGTAGTGGATCGGCTCGATGAAGATCTGATCGCCCATCGCACCGACGTCGATCTCCTCGAGGATCGCCATCATCCGCCGGATGTTCGTTCCGGTATCGGTGATGATGAGCATGTTCCCCGGTCCGTAGACCGTGATGTCGGCTTCCTTCGACTTGAACTTCCCGAGCACCGTCGCCGCGTCGTCGGCACTGATGTGCCCAAGGCGATGCATCCGTGTGACGTACCGGGCCTCGTTCGGCGCGCCCTGATGAGCGCCGTAGATCGGCGTGTCACTCGACGCGATCTGGTCGGTGTCGACGATCTTCAGGAACCGGCCGTGCGGAACGACGGTCAGCTTGTTCGCCTCGAGGATCGAGAGGAACGCCTGGTAGGCCTCGGCGACGGTCACCTTCTGCGGCGAGTAGACGCTCGCCTTGATGTTCTTGACCTTGCCGCCGAAGATGAAGCGCTTGCCCGTGAGCTGCGAGATGACGCGAACGAGCTCGCCGAGATCCGCATCCTCGAGCGAGAACGCCACCTTGTAGTTCGGGCTGCGGGGCTCGTACTCGAGGCCGCCCTCGAACTGCGAGAGCCCGCTCGTGTCCGCCTGCGCCTTGCCGCTGGGACCGACCGTCGGAGGAGCGGCATGGGTCGCCCCGGGTGCGTTGGCCGTCGTGGCCGGCTCGGCCGTGCCGGTCGCCGCCGGCGCCGTTCCGCTCACGACGGGCGTCGTTCCGCCGAGTGGTGGATTCGCCACGCGATCGCGAAGCCGTGGTTGGGCGTGAAGCGGCCCGACGACGAGTGGAACAGCGCAAGCGACGAGCGCGAGGAGGGCGACGTTACGCTTCTTCATCGACGTGTTCGGATTTCGAGCTCAGATCGGATGGGACCCTACGTCTCCCCGAGCAGGAGAGAGCGTGGGTTTCTTCGGTGTTGCCGATTTGGTGGTGTCTTCGACCGCGGCTTCGCGACCGGTCGCCCCCTCGCGACCAGAAGAGTCGAGCGCCTTGTTCGTGATCACGACCGCCGACACGGAGAGCACACCTACGAACAGGACGCACGCTCCAACGAGGAGCGCCATCGTGCGCAGCGTCCGAGCGAACAGATCGCGCGGCTCGCGAGCCGTGATCGCCGCGAGGTGAGGGCTCTTGTCTTGGCTCGTCGGCGAGGTCATGGGCGCGCTCACTTGATGTTGTAGTCGAGGTTGACGTTCTGCCCCTTGCGGTTGAGGCTCACGGTCAGCTTGTCCGCGGTGCGGAGGCGCGCGTAAGCCTCGAGCGCTTTCTCGGGGCTCGACATGTCGAAGCCGTTGATCGTCTGCAGACGATCGCCGTTCTCCATCCCGAGCACGCCCAGCAGCGACTCCTGCTTCACGCCGAACAAGCGGATGCCGACGACGCGGCCGTTCTCCTGCTCGGGGACGATGCGCGCCTGGCGCATCAGGTCCGCCTGGTTCTCGAGGATCTTGTCGACGACGCCGCGATCGATGTTGTACTCGGTCGGGCCCACCTTCTGGATGCCCTTCGCGATCGCGGGATCGAGCGACTTGCCGCCGCTCGGGGGAGTGGACACCGCGGGGGCCGGCGTGGGCGCCGCTGCCTTCACCTCGGCCTTGTCGAAGAGCGTCGCCTGGCAGAGCGAGCCGCCGCTCTCCATCCACACGCGGTCCCAGCCGACGAAGTGCACCTGCTTGCCGCTCACGTCACCGCCGCGTCGGCGCATGATGCTCTTGCCGTCGCTGCCGCCGCTGAACGCCGCGAACGACCAGTCCGGATCACCCGAGGCCGCGATGATGAGCACCTTCACGCCGTCGCACTTGGGCGCGTTCCACGGATCGCTCGTATCGAGCGGGCCCGACGGGGCCGAGTGGTCCTCGTCCGAGACGGGCGCCGGCTTGAGCGATCCGGTGACGTGATCGAAAGGGTTGCGACTGAGGATCGGCTCCGCGCTCGGGTTCCGCGCGGATGCGCCGGACGCC
Organism: Pseudomonadota bacterium; assembly: GCA_023402175.1. GTDB lineage: Bacteria > Myxococcota_A > Polyangia > Polyangiales > Polyangiaceae > Labilithrix. The sequence goes on from JAEXCN010000518.1 coordinate 27,871, forward strand.
GGCGCGATCTTCGCGACCGGGGGCGGTGCCGAGAGCGCCTTTTCATCCGGTCCGAGCCCGATCCCCACGAGCTGCGTCACGGCCTGCGCGTTGAGCAGCGCAGCGATCGCGACCAAGGGAAGGATCACGATCCAGAAGTTCTTCTTGAGCAGCTGATCGACTTGGACCATTTCGCCTTAACCAACTGAGCCGGACGCCGCGTCTTCCTTCGTGTCCGCCGGGTCCATTGCGAGGGGCATGCCACAGCTTTACCTGCCGAAGATCAAGGCGATTCTCGGCAAATAGAGGCTGCGGAAAACCGGCGGCTCGCCAGGTTGGCGCGAGGCCCGGTCGACGGCCATCGCGAATGACAAAGTGACAACCCGACTTCGCGAGCGCGATCGGACCGACGACGGCGGGCCGGTCTACCCGACGCGAGTTCGTCATGGTAGACATGCATTCACTATCGTGAACATCAGCGCCGCTCGAACGGATGTCCCTGCGCACACGCCCGATCCCCGCGAGGATCGCCGGCGGCTGTCGCACCTGCGAGAGCTCGAGGCCGAGAGCATCCACATCTTCCGCGAGGTCGTCGCCGAGCTCGAGCGGCCCGTGATGCTCTACTCGATCGGCAAGGACTCCGCTGTCCTCGTGCGCCTCGCGCAGAAAGCGTTCGCGCCGGCGCCGCTCCCCTTCCCTCTCCTCCACATCGACACGACGTGGAAGTTCCGCGCGATGATCGAGTTCCGCGATCGGTTCGCGAAAGACAACGGCCTCGACCTGCGCGTCCACACCAATCACCGCGCGCTCGCCGAAGGGGCAAGCCCGTTCACGTGGGGGAGCAACAAGTACACGCAGGTGATGAAGACGCATGCGCTGCTCGATGCGCTGCGGACGGGCGGCTACGACGCGGCGTTCGGCGGAGCGCGCCGGGACGAGGAGCGCTCGCGCGCGAAGGAGCGCGTCCTCTCCTTCCGCGATCGCCACGGTCAGTGGGATCCGAAAAACCAGCGTCCGGAGCTGTGGAGCGTCTTCAACGGCAAGATCAAGAAGGGCGAGAGCATCCGCGCGTTCCCCCTGTCGAACTGGACCGAGCTCGACGTCTGGCAATACATCTGGCTCGAGGACATCCCGATCGTGCCGCTGTACTTCGCGGCGCCGCGACCGGTCGTCGAGCGTGACGGCACGCTCATCATGGTCGACGACGAGCGTCTCCCGCTCGAGCCGGGGGAGACGCCGCGGACGGAGATGGTCCGGTTCCGCACGCTCGGCTGTTATCCGCTCACCGGCGCGACCCGAAGCGACGCGACGACGCTGCCCGAGATCGTCCGCGAGATGATCGAAGCGACGAGCTCGGAGCGTCAGGGACGGCTCATCGATCAAGACGAAGAGGCATCCATGGAAGCGAAGAAGCGGGAGGGCTACTTCTGATGGCGTTCTCCGATTCGCGCATTGTGACGGCTCTGGCATCGAACGGCCACGCGTCTCCGCGCACCGCCGCGCCCGAGCCCGCTCTCCCCAGAGAAGTCGCCTGGCTCCGAGCGCAGGAGAAGAAGGACCTTCTCCGTTTCGTGACGATCGGCTCCGTCGACGACGGCAAGTCGACGCTCATCGGGCGCCTTCTCCACGACGCGCACGGGCTCTACCAGGACCAGCTGGACGCCGTCCGGCGTGCCTCCGTGAAGGGCTCGACCCGCGGCGCCGGATCAACGTCGGAGATCGACTTTTCGCTCTTCACCGACGGGCTGCTCGCCGAACGAGAGCAAGGGATCACGATCGACGTCGCGTATCGCTACTTCTCGACCGATCGCCGCAAGTTCATCATCGCGGACACGCCCGGCCACGTTCAGTACACGCGCAACATGGCGACGGGCGCGTCGACCGCGAACGCCGCGGTGATCCTCGTCGATGCACGCCTCGGCGTGATCGCACAGACGAGACGTCATGCGCACATCGCCGCTCTCCTCGGGATCCCGCACGTCATCGCGTGCGTGAACAAGATGGACCTCGTCGATTTCGATCGCGCCCGCTTCGACGCGATCGTCGCCGATCTGAGGTCGCTCGCGGCGCGCGTCGGCATCGCCGAGATCCATGCGCTGCCCGTGAGCGCGCTCGCCGGCGACAACGTCGTCACGCGCAGCACGCGCACGCCCTGGTGGACCGGCGGAACGCTCCTCGAGCTGCTCGAGGAGCTTCCCATCGCCGACGAGCAGCGTGACGGCCCGTTCCGGCTACCGGTGCAGCTCGTGCTCCGTCCTGGCCTCGGTTATCGCGGATTCGCGGGGCAGATCGTCGCCGGCCGGATCGCGCCGGGCGACGAGATCGTGGCGCTTCCGTCCGGGAAGAAGACGCGCGTCGTCGGAGTCGACGTCGCCGGCAGCGAGGTCGCTTCTGCGACGGCGCCGATGAGCGTCGCGCTCCGTCTCGCCGACGAGATCGACGTGAGCCGCGGAGACATGCTCGTGCGGCCCGGCGAGCTTCCGCGCGTCGCCTCGGAGCTCGAAGCAGATCTCGTCTGGATGAGCGAGCGGCCGCTCGATCCAGGAAAGACCTATCTCCTCAAGCACACCACACGGACGGTGCGCGCTTCGATCGAGGTCCTGAACGGCACCGACGCGGAGACGCTCGCCCCGGCGCATGCAGAGGCGCTCGCGCTGAACGACATCGGCCGCGTGCGGGTGAGCTGCCGCGTTCCCCTCTTCTTCGATCCCTATCGCCGTAACCGCAGCACCGGCGCGTTCATCCTGATCGACTCGGTCACGAACGACACCGTCGCGGCCGGGATGATCGCCGACGAGCTCGGAGCGAGAGGGGCGACGACACGAAGCGCCGGAGCACGCACGCAGGTCGGCGCGGCCGAGCGGCGCGAGCGTCTCGGGCAGAGCGGCCTTCTCGCGGTCGTCCGCGGTCCGAGCTTCGAGGTCGCGCGCGATCTCGCGTTCGCGATCGAGCGCGCGCTGTTCGACAGCGGCCGGATCGCCACGGTCGTCGACGGTGGCTCCTCACCCGTCGAGGCTGGTGCGGCCTGCGCGCGTGCGGGTCTCGTCGCGCTCGTTCCGGAGAAGGCCGCCGACTTCACCCTCGACCTCGAGGGCCGCGAGGTTCCCTCGGAAGGCTCGGACGACATCGACGCGCTCGCGCGGCGATGGTCGCGCGCCCTCGACGAAGCGCTCGTGCGGACCTGATCGCCCGCGCGCATCAGGCGAGCCAGACATCGCGGATGTCGTCCGGGAGCTGGCTCGCGACGCGCGCCAGCTCCTCTTCCGGCAGCACGCGCGTCACGGCGGCGATGACGGCGACGACGATCGCGTCCGCTTCGTTCAGCTCCACGCCGAGATCCTGGGCGACGTTGGCGGAGAGCTCGTCGAGGCCGAACGTGGTCGGCTCCTCGCGGCGCTCGAGGATGCATCGCTCGACGAACGGCCGAAGCGTGCGAGGCAGTCCCAGCAGGAGATCGCGAGCCTCGCCGCCGCTCAGTCGCTGCTCGAAGAGGCACATCACGGACGAGAACGCGTCGCGCGGGCTGACATGCTCCAGCATGGCCCCGCTCCGCTCGATGCCGTCGAGGACCTGACGCAAGAGATCGAGATCGCCTGCGATGTCCTCCGTCGCCATCGGCATCGGCGACAGCCAGAGGTGGCGGAGGTCGTGCGGTAGCTGCTGCGCGGTGTGCGCGATCACGTCCGCAGGCACGAGCTGCTGCAGTGCCCGAAAGACGGCGGACACGATGAGCTCGGCCGACGCAGGCGCCACGCCGAGGTCGCCCCCCACACGATCGAAGAGCTCGGCGCGACCTCCGCTGAGCGTTGGTCGACCTTCACGCCCGATGATGGCTTCTTCGAGGAGCTGTCGGACATCCACCGGAAGTGACGTCACGAGGATGTGCGCCTGACCTGGAGTGAGGCGGTCGAGCAGCGCGCGCGTCGTCGCGACGGCGGCGTCGTTCGCATGCACGAAAGCGGGAAGCACGGCATCGTCCTCGATCGCCGCGAGGAAGCGAGAGAGAATGCTCGCGCTCGGTTTCTCGTAGCCCGTGTCTTCGGTCGTGCGCTGCATGCGATCCACGATGCATCCATCGCGCCGTCGTCCCCGCGCGAGGAGCTCGCCACGTTGCGCGCTCGAGGTGAGGTGATGCCGAGCAGCCTCGGCTCTCGCGATACCGACATCCACGCAGAGCTGCGAACGATCCATGAGCAGCAGCTGCGCTGGCGTGGAACGCAGGTTGCTGAACCGCTCGACGTGATGCCCTCGGCTTTCCAGCATGTGCGGATCGGGTCTTCGAGGCTGTACGCGGCGGCGCTTCTATCCACTCTGCCGGTAATCATCTTGGGGTGTTCGGATGGTGCTGAGTCGGACCAGGCGCCAGAGACCGTGGGCCAGGCGATCCAGCCCATCATCCGGGGCGTCACCTCTGGTACGGAGCATGACTCCGTGGTCGTGCTGACGACGTTCCAGGACGGCCATCGGCGGAGTCTCTGTACGGCCACGCTCGTCGCACCGAACCTGATCATCACGGCGCGCCATTGCGTCTCCGACACCGACTCGTCGACCGCATGCTCGAAGGAGGGGACGCCGATCACCGGCGGCGCCGTGAAGGCCGACCGCGATCCGAAGAGCCTCGTCGTCTTCCTCGGCAAAGGCGGCGTCGCCCCCGATACGGAAGTCGAGGCGAACGGCAGCGCGCGCGGGGCGAAGGTGATCGTCGAGGCAGCGCCGAACGTGTGCAATCGCGACGCGGCCTTCGTCGTGCTCGACAAGAAGCTCGCCGCGCCAGTCTCGCCGATCCGCCTCGGCGCTCCGAAGATCGACGAGAAGGTCGCCGCCGTCGGGTGGGGCATCGACGAGACCGGCAGCCTGCCGAAGTCGCGCGAGGTCCGTCCGGACATCTCGCTCATCGGCGTCGGTCCCGCGATGTATCCGGATCATGCGACGTATGGCTACGGCGACCACGAGTTCATGATCGGTGAATCGGCATGCGCGGGCGACAGCGGGAGCCCGGCATTCGCGAAGAGCGGCGCCGTCGTCGGTGTCGCGGCGCGTGCCGGCAACGGACAGCCGCGCGACCCGAACAACTCCGCGAGCACCTGCATGGGCGCGACAGCACATGCGGTATACACGCATCTGGCGTCGCTCCAGGATCTCGTGATGCGCGCCTTCGAGGAGTCGGGCGAGGAGATCTGGCTCGAGGGCCAGCCGGACCCGCGCGCGCCCAAGCCGCAGAGCGTTCCCGAACAGGACCCGACCAGGCCCCCGCCGACGACGACTGCATCCCAGGAGCTGGAATCGCCGGGGACCGAGACGGCGCCTGCGGCTGCGGCCGGTTGCAGCGTCTCGACCGAGCCGCAGAAGGGTGCGGTCGAGTACGCGGCGGGCGTCGTTGCGCTGCTCGCATCGATCGTCGGGCTGCGCCGCAGGCTCGGGCGGAAGGACGCTGACGACGTCGAGCGCGACCCCATCGCGCCCGCATGCCGTCGATGCCCTGAGCAGCGTCGCCCCGACGAGGAGCGCTCTCTTCTAAACAGGGTCGACGAGGAGCGCTCTCACCGGCACGCCGTGATCGGTGAGCGCGATCGGGCGGCCCGCCGGGGACATGACCGTGTCGTCCGGGTCGAGCCCGAGGACGGAGGCGATCGTCGCAAGCAGGTCCGGCACGGTGACGGCATCCTTCACGACGCGCGCGCCTTCTGCGTCGGTCTCGCCATGGACGATGCCGCCTCGGATGCCGGCGCCGGCGAGCACCGCGGTCCACGCGCCCGGATGGTGATCGCGGCCGTCGTCGGCATTGATGCGTGGCGTGCGACCGAACTCGCCCATCCAGACGACGAGCGTATCGCCCGCGAGGTTGCGTCGCTCGAGATCGACGAGTAGCCCGCTCATCGCCGGATCCAGCTGCTCCATCAGCTTCTTCGTGCGGTCGAAGTTGTTCTTGTGGGTGTCCCATCCGTCGAGCGTCACCTCGACGAAGTGAACGCCTGCACCGACGAGGCGCGCCGCTGTCAGACATGCCTTCCCGAACGGCGACGGGCCGAACGACTTCACGACCGACTCGGGCTCCTTGGTGACTTCGAACGCCTCGATCGCCGAAGCGTGCATCAGCCGATTGGCCTTCATGTAGAGATCACGACGGCCGTCGACCTTTGCGTCTCCGATACGCGCGGAGAACGAGCTCTCCATCTCGCCGAGGAGCTTCTGGCGCGCCGCGAACCGCGCATCGCCGACGTCGGCCGTGACGTCCGCAGGCATCTCGCCGGCCTGCCGGACGACGAACGGACCGTGCTGCACGCCGAAGAAGCCCGCGCCGTGGCTCGTCCCGTTCAAGCTGACGAACGCCGGTAGCCCCGTCGCGGGCTCACCGATGCGCTTGCTCACCCAGCCTCCGAGGGATGGATGCTGCACGGTCGGATTCGGCACGTATCCGGTGTGCAAGAGGTACTGCGCCCGCTGGTGATTGCCTTCCTTGCTCGTCATCCCGCGCACGACAGCGAGCTTTCTCGCGACACGCGCCAGCTCGGGCAGGTGCTCGCTGATCGTCAAGGAGGGCACGGCCGTCTTGATCGCCTTGTGTGGGCCGGCCGTTCTCCCCTGCTTCGGATCCCACGTGTCGATGTGGCTCGGACCGCCGTTCATCCAGAGGACGATGACGTGCTTCGCCTTTGTCCTCGCGACCGGCGCGGGAGGCGGCGCGGCGAGCGCGAGGTTCGGTCGACCGAGACGATGAAGGCGCTCCAGCCAAGAGGACACGACGAGGCCGAGGCCGCCGCTGATGCCTGCACGAAGAACGTGACGTCGGGTGATCATGTCGCCGGCCTCAGTGGTTGAACGTGAACTCGCTCGAGTTGAGCATTGCCCAGAGCACGTCTTCGTACGCGGCGAGCCTCGCCGTGAGCGGCGCGCGCTTCGAAGAAAGGCGAGCGAGTGGCGTTTTGCGCGGCATGGCGCTCTTCTTCGCCCGCGAGCCTGCGTTCGTCTCGTCGACCGCGCGCGCATCGGCGCTCTCGACGTACGCCGTCCAGCGCGCGATCTCGTCCGGCGTTGCATGCCGCGCGAGGACGCGCATCGTGAGGGCGTCGAGCCTCTCGGCCTCGGTCCCGGGCCGTCCGGCGAGCTCGGCGACCACCGAGCCGGGCAACGCACGCGTGCTCTGCGCGACGAGCGCGCCGTTCAGGAGAGCGAGCGCCTGTGCGATCGTTCCCGAGTAGTCGGTCTCGTCGTCCTCCTCGTCGGTGTCGAACAAGAAGGCGTACTGTCGGACCACGTTCGCGCGCAGAGCATCGAGGTTCTTGATGCCCGCCTTCTGCGCCGTGCGCTCGAGATCGGTCGCGCGGAAGATCGCGTTCAAGAGCTCCTCCGGGCCGAGCGGCACGAGATGAAAGCGCCCCCAGAGCGTGTTCTCCGGATCCGTCTTCGCCGACGCGCTCGCCGTCAGGTTGTACGCCTCGGTCGCGCAGATCGTCCGGATGAGGTGCTTGATGTCGAAGTCGTGCGCCACGAAGTCGGCGGCGATCCGGTCGAGCAGCGCGGGCGCTGCCGCAGGGTTCGACGGCCGGATGTCGTCGACGGGATCGTAGAAGCCGCGGCCGAGGAAGTGGCCCCACATCCGATTGACGAACGCGCGCGCGAACCACTTGTTGTCCTTCGACGTCATCCACGCGGCGAGCGCCTTGCGTGTGCCCGCGCCTCGTTCGAGGTCCGTGCCGTCGAGCGCCGTCGCCTTCGCACGCGCAAGCGGCGCGAGATCGGCGTTCTTGAGGAACCGCGGTGGCGGGATCGCTGCGTCCGTCAGCTCGACACGTTTCACCGAGCCCATCACCTTGCCGCGATCGATCGGCTCGACCTTCGCGCGCAGGAAGGCGCTGGCGAAGCGTCGAAAGTCGGCTTGCCTCCAGCTCTCCGTCTTGTGATCGTGGCACTGCGCGCACTGGATCTGTGCTCCGAGAAAGACGCGCGACGCGTTGCCTGCAAGGTCTTGCGGGCTTTGCTCGAAGCGAAGCGTCCAGTTCACCGCGCCGTTGATCGACGCGAGGTCGTCGTCGTCGTCATCGGCCGCCGCGGGCGCAGAGAGCTGCATCGCGGGACCTTTGATCTTCGGCCCACCGAGGCCGTTCTGACCGGTCGCGGAGACGAGCTCGCTCACGATCCGGTCCCATGGCGCGTTCGCGGTGAATCGACCACGGAGCCAGGACTGGAGCGCCGTGCGATCGACGAGGTTCCCTCTCGCCTCGCGCCCCATGAGGATTGTGTCCCAGTACGTCGTCCAATGATCGGCGTACTCGGGAGACGCGAGCAGCGCGTCGACGAGCTTCGCGCGCTTTCCCGCGGAGGTATCGGCGAGAAAGCTCGCCGTGACCTCCGGCGGCGGAATGGTCCCGGCGATGTCGACGTAGGCGCGCCGGAGGAATGTCGCGTCATCGGCACGCGGCGCGGGCACGATGCCGGCGCGCTTCCACTCGTCGCGGAGCGCCGCGTCGATCGCTGCCGGTCCGAAAGGCGCTTGCGTCTCCTTCGCTGCTGCCATCGCCGCGGTGACCTGCGGCTTCTGGGGCGGCGTGCTCGCGCCTCCACACGCCGATGCCATCGACAGGAGCACGAGGACCGACCGCGGAGCTCGGAGCATGGCGCAGACTCTAGCCCCTTCGACGCGCGTGCACCTCGATCCATACCCGCTCGCGGCGTGAAGTTGCGTAAAGCGACGCGGGCAACACGCCGACGCGCGATGCGACGTTGCATGAAGCCACGCGGGCAACGACGAACGCCGAGGCGCGATCGCGATGCTCTCCGCGAGCACATGAAGGCCTCGTGAACGGCCGACGGCCGGCGTCGCGCGGGCGACGGCAGCGATGCCGCCGTCGACGGAGCGAGCGCAAAGACGAGCGATGCGGGGCCAGGCGCGGCCGGCGGTGACGTCGAGTCGGTCTACCCCGCTGCGATCTCCGCTGACTAGTCCTCCACACCCAACACGTCGAATGCCAGATTCACGACGCCCGGCGCACCGCATCGGAGGACCGCTGCATTGTTGACGGCGCGGGATCATCCGAGCGCGCCGACGACGCTCGAGAGCGGGCATCGCGCTGCGCCGTCGACCGCGTCTGTTTGGCCGAGAGGAGATGCTGTCCGAGGCGCGGCGGTGCACGTCGGAGGAGGCGGCTGTCGGATGTCGTTCCGACGCCGTGGGCGCGTCGCGACGGAGCCGCGACGTCTTGTCGATTCGGGAGACGGCGCACTTGAGGGATTTTGGACGACCGGCTCGCGAGTTGTCACGAGCTCGTGCTGTCAGAAACGCGTGGCGGATTTCGCCCGCACGGGGACGAGCGGCTGTCACATCGATTGCACCTCGAGAGAGATTTGAATCTCTCGAGGCAATCGATGCGCCAGCCGCTCGTTCCATCTCCACGGACGCCCTCGTCCTCGTTCACGTCACGATCGAAGGCATGCCACGGAATGCTCGCATCCTGACGCTCCTCAGGAACGTGTCCTGATTGCGCGGCCCCGCCGCCGCGCCGCGCCGGTGCCGGACCATCGTGAGGCACTGCCGGCGAGTAGGCACCCGTGCTCTCGCTGGAAGATGGCGGCTTCATCACGGGACTGGCCCGGTGTTGTGGTCGCGCGCG
>JAEXCN010000523.1 GCA_023402175.1 Pseudomonadota bacterium
TCTTTGCCGCGCATGCCCTTGACGCGCGCGCCGATAGACCAGAAAAGGGACGCCCCCATGGCAAGCACCGAGAAGAGCTCCGACAAGGGCTCGCTACGCAAGGGTTTCGAGCGCGCACGTGACGTCCACCCCGTCGGGATCACCGGCAAGGAGAACCCCTCGGAGATCATCGAGCGGATGTTCCCGGCCTACGTCGGCCGGCAGGAGCGCACGGCGTTCGAGCTGATGCGCCGGAGCTCGCAGGAGGACGTCTGCACGTTCCTCACGATGTCCGGCGCGATGACGCCGGCCGGCCTCCACCAGTCGTGCATCATCCCGCTGATCGAGCGCGGGCTCATCGACTGCATCACGACGACGGGCGCAAACCTCTACCACGACGCGCACCGCGTGATCGGGCACCGGATCCGCGAGATCGATCCGAACGGCGGCGATCTCCACTACCGCCGCGAGCAGATCATCCGCATCTACGACCTCGGTTTCCGCGAGGAGGTCCTCCTCGAGACGGACAAGCTGTTCAGCGCGCTCCTGCTGAAGCCCGAGTACCAGAAGAAGATGACGACCACGGAGCTCCACTGGCTCCTCGGTCGCGACATCGCGGCGATCGAAGACGCGCTCGGCGTCAAAGCGCCGTCGCTCATCGCTACCTGTTACCGCTATGGCGTGCCGATCTTCGTCGGTGCGGTCCAGGACGGGTCGATCTTCCTCAACATCGTGAAGCTGAAGCGGCTCTACGGCTCCGACTTCAAGCTCGAGATCGACGTGAACGACGACGTCTTCGAGATGGGCGCGATGCAGTATCACGCGTTCGGCACGCTCAAAAAGAAGATGGCGATCTGGATCCTCGGCGGCGGCGTTCCGAAGAACTACACGCTCCAGGGCGAGCCGCTCCTCGATCAGATCCTCGGCGTCCCGACGCACGGCTTCGACTTCGACGTGCAGTTCTGCGTCGACCCGGTCGACAACGGCGCGCTCAGCTCGTGCCCGGCAGGCGAGGGGCACACCTGGGGCAAGGTCTCGGCGGAGAGCGTGCAGTACGGCTCGATGTACGTCCATTGCGACGTCACCGCCGTGTTCCCGTGGCTGACGTACGCGCTCCTGTCCGATGCGCGCGTGCACAAGAAGCCGCGCCGGCTCTACGACGTGCGTGAGACCGCCGTGAAGAACCTGCAGGGCCAGATCACGAAGCGGCGGAAGAAGCTGCTCGAGACGGTGAAGTTCGACATCCCGAACAAGACGACGAAGAAGAACGGCCAGAAGGCCACGAAGAAGAACGGCCAGAAGGCCACGAAGAACGGCGCACGTTCCTCGAGCCGATGAGCGCCGCCGCAGCCGGTCCGGCAAGCGTCGCGACGAACGAGCCATCGCCGTTCGCCGCGTACGACGTCGAACACTGCCGCGCGCGTATCGCTGCTCGAAACGACGCGCTCAACGCGGTGCTCCACGTCCTGGAGTCGCCGCGTGTCGCGCCGCTCGCAAATGTCGACGATGCCGATCGCCCGCTGCTCGGCGTCCCGTACGTCCTCAAGGACACCTGGGACACGGCCGGCATCCCGACGACCGGCGGCTCGTGGCGGCATCGGGCGCGCGTGCCCGCGTCGTCGTGCCATGCACATCTCGCGCTCGAGCGTGCGGGCGCGGTGCTCCTCGGGAAGTCGAACCTCTGCGATCTCGCGTTCTCGACCGAGAGCGACAACCACCTGCGCGGGCCGGTGCGAAACCCGCACGATCTCTCGCTCACGGCCGGCGGGAGCACCGGCGGTGGTGCTGCTGCGGTCGCGGACAGGATGGCGGCGTTCGACTGGGGCTCGGACTTCGGCGGCTCGATCCGCGGACCGGCGGCGTTCTGCGGCGTCGTCGGGCTACGCCTCTCGACGGCGGCGTGGCCCGTCGGCTTCCATCATTTCCCGCGCCTTTCGCCGTTCTTCTGGGAGATGTGCGGGATGGGCCCGATCACGCGGACCGTCGCGGGCGCACGTGCCGTCGTGCGGGCGCTGCGGAGCTCGCTCCGGCGCGAGCTCCCGACGCCGCGGATCGACGCTCGGCGCGTCGTCGTCTGGACTCCCGACAAGGCGCATGACGGCGCGTGGCCGACGTTCCTCTCCGATACCGGCAAGCTCCTCGACGCTGCCGACATCACGTGGTCCGCAGGCCGCGAGCTCCCGACGCCGACGCAGGTGAATGCGCTCTTCACGGAGCATCTCGCGGCGAACTTCGGCGAGCTCGTCCGGGGTGGCGAGCTGCCGTTCTTCGAGGCGCTTCCCGCCGTGTTCCTGTCGCTTCTCTCGAACGGGCGCCTCGATCGACGCGTTCACCCGAACACCGCGCTGCTGCTCGCGGCGGTGCTCGGCATGCGCTTCGTGCATCGCGACAAGGCGCGCGCCGCTCGCCGCCTCGAGGACGCGCGCGCCCGTGTGCACGCGGTCTGGGACTCGGGCGCGCTCATCGTCTCGCCGACCTGCACGCTTCATCCGCCGAAGCATGGTCGCGCCGCGCTCGCCGTGCGCCTCATGAGCTTCTGCAAGCTCGGAAACCTCGTCGATGCAACGGGCCTCGCGATCCCGTTCGGGACGTTTCCGGGTACGTCGCTTCCGCGGTCGCTCCAGATCCTCGGACCGCCAGGATCGGAGGACGTCGTGCTCGACGTGGGACAGCGGCTCGAGCAGCTCGCGGCAGTACCGCGGTGATCTCGCGCGTCCGCTAGATCATTCGAACCCGATCGCGACGAGCATCTCGAACATCGCGAGCGTCGCGTCGGGCGTCGGGTAGTCGAACGCAACGCCGGCACGCGCGCTCGGACGCGGACGACCGAGTGGGTCGCGCTCGTTCGTCATGCGAACAGGATGAGCCCACGCGACGACCGCCATCATCACGAGCGGATCCCAGAGGGTCGGCGTGGCGAACGCGATCGAGATGCGATCGCCTGCGACGAGCGGCTCTTCCGTTTCGATCCCGGCACCGGCGAGATGGATGTCGACGATGGTGGCAGCACGTTCCCAGCCCGCGCGCTCGGAGCGCACGACGACGGGCAAACGCACCGGTCGTCGCTGATGGGCGCGGAAATGCGGCGTGCTCGGATCGCCACCGCCCATGCTGGAATGCTGAAACGTGGCGGGCGGCACAGCGGTGAGATCACGATAACACGCTGCCTCCTCTCGAGGACGCACGCCGACGACCTGCGGGGATTTCTCGCCGATCCGCTCACCGCTGAGCGTCGCGGGTTGGCGTTTTGCGAGAGGCCTCGGTTAGGATGGGGCTCGCAGCGTCGATGCTCGCAGCGTCGACCGCAACACGTCAGGCGTCAGGCGAGAGCACGAATGAGTCAGGACACGCGCAAAGACAAACGCGCCAAGGTCGTCAGCCTGAACGTTCGCTACAAGAGCGCGACGGTCGACGAGTTCATCGAGAACCATTCGCACGACGTGAGCAAGGGGGGCATCTTCGTCAAGACGCCGACCCCGTTCCCGCCGGGGACACTGCTCAAGTTCGAGATCCGCCTCGCTGGTGACAAGAGCGTCATCTCGGGCGTCGGTCGTGTCGTTTGGAAGCGCGAGCCCACGCAGGCGTCGTCCGACAAGCCTGCCGGCATGGGCGTGAAATTCATCAAGATCGACGATGCCTCGCGCGCCGTGATCGACAGGCTCGTCGCGCAAAAGGCCGATGCCGGCAGCGCGTACACCTCCGACCCCGCCGCGCTCGAGGACGACAAGGTCGGGGCGGGCGCGTCGTCACCCCCGAAGGCGCTCGGGACTTCGGTGCCGCCGAAGACCGTTGGGGCCTCGGCGCCGCCGAAGGCGACGGGCGCATCGTCACCGCCGGGCGCGCACTCTCCGACGGGACCGACGACGCTTCGCGGGCTCTCGAGCTTGGCTCCGCCGTCGCCGGGATCTTCCCCGGCGCCGGCGCCCGTCGCTCCTGCGCCGGGATCGGCGCCGAAGGCGCCGCCGCCCGCGCCGTCGTCGTCGAAGACCGCCGCCGGCCCGCGTGGAGCGACGGCGGGATCGCCGATGTCGAAGACGATGCCGCTCGGCAACGTCGCGCCGAACATGCCCGCGGCTTCAGCGAAACCTGCAGGCCCCGGCGCATCTCCCGCAGGTGCACCTCCCGCGGGCGCACCTCCCGCCGGCGTCGGCGGCACCGCCGGAGCTCGTGCTGCAACCGCCGGTGCGGGTGGACCGCCGGCCCCGATGGCGCATCGTCCCGCGACGGCGATCGGGATGGGGC
>JAEXCN010000563.1 GCA_023402175.1 Pseudomonadota bacterium
TGGGTCAAGGCATCGCTCAGGTCGTCGCGCAGAGCGGCCACACGGCCCGGCTCTACGACGTCGCCGAAGGGCGCGCGCCTCTGGCCGTGCAGGCGATCGCGGCCCAGCTCGAGAAGCTCGTTGGCAAGGGCAAGATCACGGCCGACCTGCGGGCGGGTACCCTCAACCGCCTCTCGGCCGCGACGTCGGCGAAGGATGCGTGCGCCGGAGCGGACATCGTCATCGAGGCCGTCCCCGAGGACATGTCCTTGAAGGTCGCCGTCCTCGAAGCCGTACTCCCGAGCGCCGCCCCGAGCGCGCTCGTCGCGACGAACACGTCGTCGCTCTCGATCACCGAGCTCGGGGCACGCCTGAAGGTCGCCGAACGGACGATCGGCCTGCACTTCTTCAATCCGCCGCCCGTGATGGAGCTCGTGGAGGTCGTGCGCGGCCTCACGACCTCGGAGGACACTCTCGAGCGGTCGGTCTCCTTCGTGAAGGGCCTCGGCAAGACGCCGATCGTCGTGCGTGACGTGCCGGGCTTCGCGACGAGCCGCCTCGGCGTCATCCTCGGCGCAGAAGCGATGCGCATGCTCGAAACCGGCGTCGCGAGCGCGCAGGACATCGACCGCGGAATGGAGCTCGGATACCGCCATCCGATGGGCCCGCTGAAGCTGACCGATCTCGTCGGGCTCGACGTCCGCCTCGCCATCCTCGAGCACCTCCAGCGCGAGATCGGCGATCAGTTCCGGCCGCCGGCGATCCTTCGGACGATGGTCCGCGCCGGAAAGCTCGGGAAGAAGACCGGCGAAGGCTTCTATCGCTGGGTCGACGGCCAGCCCGTTCCGAAGTGAACATCACCTCGCTGCGAGCAGGGTGAGCGTCGTCGCTGCGTTCAGCATCGCATGCAGCAAGATGGGCGCACGCAGCTTGCCCGTTCGGAGACGCGCCCAACCGAAGACGAACCCATACAGCGCGATGATGAGCGCGCCGGCGCCGTAGTAGAGGTGACCGAGCGCGAACACGATCGTCGTCCACGCAAGCGCCGCTCCCGGCCTCATCCAGCGTGCAAGCCATGGGAGCAGGACTCCGCGGAAGAGCACCTCTTCCGCGATCGGCGCGACGATGACCGTCGCGACCACGAAGAGCGCGACGCCGAGGGCTCCCCACGACGGGTCGAGCCCGAACGCCTCGGACGCCGAGTGCATCGGGATCCCGAACGCCGCGACGAGGATCGCGAGCAGGCTGGCGACGCGCGCGGCGCCCGTCATCCCGTAGAACAGTCCGAGCGCGATGGCCTTCGCGGTCCCGAGCGGCGGGCCGACCAAGACGGGTTCTCGCGGAGCGAGCGCGGAAGCGACGAGGCCGATCACGAGCAGCGCGACGCTTCCCGAGAGGATCGCGACGAGGATCGCCCCGAGCGACACTCCGATCGTCATCCTGAACGCGACGAGCACCAAGCTGCTCACGAGCGTGAGCGCGATCAAACCGAAGGCGACCGCGAACGCCGGCGCCGTGCGCGCATCCCTTCGTCGCGCGCCGATCGCGAGCCCACCCACGAGGACCAGCTCGAGCATGCCCGCGCTCGCGACGAAGCGCTTGCCGGTCGTACGTCCGAGCTCATGCTCGGCCTCGATCGGCTCGAACAGCGTCGTTGGGGTCCGGGCAGGAGCGAGCGCCTTCGTCGTCGGCGTCACGACACGCTCGACCGGCTGCCCTCGATGGATGACGTGGAGCCTGCGCGCGGCGCCTTTCTTCGTGCTCGCGATCACCGAGATGAGCTCGCTTCCGTTCTCGACGGGTGCGCCGTCGACGGCGGTGACCCGATCGCCGCGCTCGAGGCCTGCCGCCTGCGCCGGGCTGTCGGGCAATACTCCCTCCACGATCGCGCCTTTCGGCTGGTTCTGGCCGCCGGTCGGCTCGCCTGCCTGACGGGACTCGAGCACGACCCCGATCTTCGGTGCCGTGCCGCTTACCCGGTCGACGTCGTAGCCGACCGCCGTCGCAAGCCCGAGCCCACTGACGAGCACCGTGTCGACGATCGCGAGCGCGAGGAGGCGCCGCTTCCAGGTGCGCGCGCCCGGCAGGCGCCGGTCGAAGAGCCACAACGTCCAGGACACGACCGGCGCGAAGAACGTGAGGAAGATGCTCGCGAGCGCGACGTGAACGTGGGCACGGACCACGCGCTCGGGGTCTTCTCCGCGAGGAAGGTCGCGCTCGTCCGACGGCGGAACATTCATGCGTCGTGGAGATGCATGGAGCACGCGAGCCGCAATCGCACGCACCCGAGCTCCGCCATGACGCCGAGAGCGGTCGAAGGCCCACGGCCGCGCCCGGCCGAAGCTCAACTCTTCGTGGGCAGGCGCTCGCCGCGGTACTAGGCTCGCTGCCCATGCGTCCCGCCTACCTCGTCGCCGGAGTCCGTTCCCCCATCGGCAAGCACCGTGGCGCGCTCTCGAGCGTGCGCGCCGACGATCTGGCCGCGCACATGATCACCTCGCTCGGCGAGCGCATGCCGGCGCTCCTGCCGCGGGTCGATCACGTCGTGTTCGGCGCGACGAATCAGGCTGGCGAGGACAACCGCAACGTCGCACGCATGGCGCTGCTCCTCGCCGGGATCCCGTACGAAGTCCCCGCCCTCACGGTGAACCGACTCTGCGGCTCCGGCCTCGAGGCGGTCTGCGATGCCGTTCGGCGCATCGCGACGGGTGACGCGGAGTGCGTCATCGCCGGCGGCGTCGAGAGCATGACGCGCGCGCCGTTCGTCTTCGGGAAGAGCGACGAGCCGTTCCCGCGAAGCGCGCCGAAGGTCTTCGACACGAGCCTCGGCTGGCGCTTCGAGAACCCGCGCATGGCGGAGCGCTTCCCTCTCCACTCGATGGGCGAGACCGCCGAGAACGTCGCCGAGAAGTGGAAGATCACGCGAGAGGAGCAGGACACGTTCGCGCTCGGATCGCACCAGAAGGCGACCGTCGCCCAGAAGGCCGGCGACTTCGCCTCCGAGATCGCGCCCGTGCGCATTCCGCAGAAGAAGGGCGAGCCGGTCGTCGTCTCGACGGACGAGAGCCCGCGTGCCGACTCGTCGCTCGCTGGCCTCGCGAAGCTGCAGCCCGTGTTCAAGAAGGGCGGCTCCGTCACCGCGGGCAACAGCTCACCGCTCAACGACGGCGCAAGCGCGGTCATGGTCGTGAGCGAAGAGGTGCTCCGCTCCGAGAAGCTCGAGCCGCTCGCGCGCGTGATCTCGCAGGCGACCGCCGGCGTCGAGCCGGCTTTCATGGGCGAAGGACCGATCCCCGCCGGCAAGAAAGCCCTCGCGCGGGCCGGCTGGGGTGTGAAGGACCTCGATCTCGTCGAGCTGAACGAGGCGTTTGCCGCCCAGTCCATCGCGTGCATCCGCGGCCTCGAGCTCGACCCGGATCGCGTCAACGTGCGCGGCGGCGCAATCGCGCTCGGCCACCCGATCGGGTCGAGCGGCTGCCGCATCCTCGTCACGCTGCTCCACGCGATGCGCGCGCGTAACGTGAAGCGTGGAATGGCTGCCCTGTGCATCGGCGTCGGCCAGGGCATCGCGATGTGCGTCGAACGGTGAGCTCCCAGTGACGCAGCCGCCCGCGTCTCGCCCGAGCCCGCCGTCTGGGCCACCGTGGGACCTCCCGCTCACGGAGGCTCCGCTCGCATTCGTCGATCTGGAGATGACGGGCCTCGACGCGAAGCGCGATCGCGTCGTCGAGGTCTGCATCGAGCGCGTGCGCGGCGGCGTGGTCGAAGATCGGCTTCACACGCTCGTCCGTCCCGAGGGCGGAGAGATCGGCAACGTCCACGTCCACGGCATCGACGCGGCCGCCCTGCTCGGTGCGCCGACGTTTGCCGAGATCGCCGAGCGCGTGGAGGCGCTCCTCACGGGCGCCGTGTTCGTCGCGCACGGGGCATCGTGGGACGTCGCGTTCGTCGAGGCGGAGATGCGGCGTACGGGTCGGTCGTTCGCGGTCGGCTTCTGGCTCGACACGCTCAACCTCTCGCGACGGGCGTTCGGGCTCGCGAAACATTCGCTCGACGCGCTCCGCGCGCACTTCGGGATCGACACGGCCCGCGCCCACCGCGCCGACGCGGACGTCCTCGCGCTCCGACAGGTCTTCGCCCGCTGCGTGGCGGCGTTCGAATCGCATGGGGCTGCCCCGACGACCCCACGCGACCTCTGGGAAGTCCGCGTCGCCGAGCGGAAGGCGCGCGAGCAGGTCCTTGCACAATGCAAGGACGCTCTGGCTGCGGCCCGCGAGATCACGATCGTCTACCGCCCGCGAGCGCGCCCCGCGGAGCCCATGCGCATGGTCCTGACCTCGATTGACCTGGGGCTCGACCCCCCACGGGTGATCGGCTATCAGCTCCCCGGACGCGGGCGCCGCGACCTCCGCGCCGACCGCATCCTCCGCATCGAGACCGACGACAAAGACCGAACCGAACCGTCCCCCGCAGCACCCAAGGACGGCCACTGAGATTCTGGAGCACGGATGCGACGCCTCGTTTTCATGATGGCACTCTCGGCCTTCACTGCTGTCCTCGGCTGTGGCGACGGCCCGGGTGCGAACGACCCTGCGCGCTCCCAGCTCGCGGACAAGTGGCTCAATCGTGCAAAGCAGAGCTACCGGAACGGCGATGCGGAGGACGCCAGCATCGCGATCGACGGCGCGCTGAAGGCCGCCCCGAAGGACCGCGAAGCGCGCGTGCTCG
>JAEXCN010000570.1 GCA_023402175.1 Pseudomonadota bacterium
CGAGCACGAGCACGAGCACGAGCACGAGCACGAGCACGAGCACGAGCACGAGCACGAGCACGAGCACGAGCACGAGCACGAGCACGAGCACGAGCACGAGCACGAGCACGAGCATTCGGGGGTGAATTTCTCGCGCGGCGGGCCGTTGGGGAGGAGGTGAATCTATCCGCGTCGAGCATCGAAGAGCTGCGCGTGCCCGTACGGCGTGCGGAGGTGGGATTCCACACCGAGCGGGAGGAGCGCACGGCCGTCCTCTTCCTCGCCCCGGGCGCGTCGCCCGAGGACCTGTTCGAAGACGATGCCCCGTTCTTCCCTGCGGAGGACGACGGCGTCGTCCGGTTCTTCGCACGAGCGGCCGTCGTCGCGGTGGTCGTCGACGAGACCGTCTCGGAGTCGCGCTCCGCGTTCGGGATCCCCTACGACCGCCGCGCAATCTCGGTCCACCTGCGCAACGGCAAGGTGATCTCCGGCGGCGTCTTGTCCGTCGGCCGGACGCGAACGCTCGATCTCCTGAACCAACCGGCGAAGAGCTTCGCCGTGCACGCGGAAGGCAAGGTCCACCACATCGCGAAGGCGCACGTGGAGCACATCGAGGAGGGCCGATGATCACGTCGAGCGATCTCCTCCGCTTCGCGATCGAGCGAAAGGCGTCCGACCTCCATCTCTCCGCGGGCGAGCCGCCGATGGTGCGCATCCACGGAGACCTCGTTCGCATCGACCACCCGCCGCTTCTCCCCGAAGAGACACACAAGCTGATCTTCGAGGTGATGAACGACGCGCAGCGCCGGCACTTCCAGGAGCACCTCGAGGTCGACTTCGCGTACAAGCTCGGCGACGGCGCACGCTTCCGCGTGAACGCGTTCATGCACGAGCGCGGCGAAGGCGCGGTGTTCCGGCAGATCCCCGAGAACATCCCGCGCCTCGAAGACCTTCGCCTGCCTCCGATTCTGAAGACGCTCGCCCAGGCGGAGAAGGGCCTCGTCCTCGTCACCGGCCCGACCGGCAGCGGCAAGTCGACCACGCTCGCCGCGATGATCGACATGATCAACGAAACGATGGCCGGCCACATCCTCACGCTCGAAGACCCGATCGAGTTCGTGCACAAGAGCAAGACCGCGCTCGTGAACCAGCGTGAGATCGGCTCGCAGAGCAAGTCCTTCACCGCGGCGCTCAAGAGCGCTCTCCGCGAGGACCCGGACGTCATCCTCGTCGGCGAGCTCCGCGATCTCGAGACGATCTCGCTCGCGCTGACCGCAGCCGAGACCGGCCATCTCGTGTTCGGCACGCTGCACACCGCGAGCGCGCCGAAGACGATCGACCGCATCATCGACGTCTTCCCGACGGAGCAGCAGGCACAGGTGCGCACGATGCTCTCCGAGTCGCTCCTCGGAGTCGTGGCGCAGATGCTCGTGAAGAAGAGAGGGGGCGGACGTCAGGCAGCGCTCGAGATCCTGCTCGGCACGCCGGCGGTGCGGAACCTGATTCGCGAGGGCAAGACGTACCAAATCCCGAGCGTGATGCAGGTCAGCGGGAAGCTCGGGATGCAGACGCTCGAAGCGGCGCTGATCGAGCTCGTGACCTCGGGAACGATCACCGCCGAAGAGGCTCGCTCGCGACACCCGTCTTCGGAAGCCATCGCCGCGCTCGCGGCAAGAGGTATGCAATGAACACGAGACTGCAGACGTTGCAGGGCATGCCGCTGGCGGAGCGCTCGGCGCGCGCACCGTCGATCGATCCGGGAATGGCGATGCTCCTCGAGCACATGCTCAAGATCAACGCCTCCGACCTCTATCTCACGAACGACAGCCCGCCGGTCTTCCGCGTGGACGGCGTCGGGCTCGCGGGCAAGAACCCCGGCACTCCGGAGGTCCTCGACCGCATGGCGAGCTCGCTCATGACGACGGAGCAGCGAGAGGAGTTCCGCGACAAGCTCGAGATGAACCTCGCCATCTCCCTCGGCGAGGGCCGTTTCCGCGTGAACATCTTCCGGCAGAAGGGCGTGACGGGCATGGTCGTCCGCCTGGTGAGGACGAAGATCACCACGCTCGATCAGCTGAACCATCCGCCCGTGCTGAAGGACGTGATGACATCGAAGCGAGGGCTCATCCTCCTCGTCGGCGGCACCGGAAGCGGAAAGTCGACGACGCTCGCAGCGATGATCGACCACCGCAACTCCACGGCGTCGGGTCACATCGTGACCGTCGAGGATCCCGTCGAGTTCATCCATCCGCACAAGCAGTGCGTCGTCACGCAGCGCGAGGTGGGAAGCGACACGCTCTCGTACGCCGATGCGCTGAAGAACACGCTGCGGCAGGCTCCCGACGTCATCCTCATCGGCGAGATCCGCGACGCCGAGACGATGGAGGCGGCGCTCACGTTCGCCGAAACGGGCCACCTGTGCCTGTCGACCCTCCACTCGAACAGCGCCGATCAGGCGATCGAACGGATCCTCACCTTCTTCCCCGCGGAACGTCATCACGAGATCCTTCTGCAGCTCTCGCTGAACCTTCGCGCGGTGATCTCGCAGCGGCTCCTCCCGGCGATCGGCGGCGGCCGCGCCGCGGCGCTCGAGATCATGCTCGACACGCCGCGCATCAAGGACCTCATCAAGCGCGGAGAGGTCCCCGTCCTGAAGGACGCGATGGAACAGTCCGCCGCCGAAGGCTGCCAGACGTTCGACTCCGCGCTCTACGAGCTCTGCGCGAGCGGTCGCATCACCGACGAGGACGCGCTCCGGCAAGCCGACAGCGCCAACAACCTGCGCCTTCGTCTCGAGCGTCTGCGCTCCGGGATGCAGCCCCTCGGCCCGTCGGTGCTCCGCCTCGTCGGCGAAGCACCGGCGAAGCGGCCAGGTTCCGGCGTCCGCACAGCCTACATCACGTCGCCGGTCGCCGTCGGCGACGCGACGGCGCGCACCGCGGCGCGCTGACGTTCGAAGCCGCTCACTCCGAGCGCGGAGGAAGGGTCGGCCTCGTGTGCACCTCGGGCTCGTCGATGAGGAGATCGGCCGGCGGCGGCGCAGTGATGCGTTCGCCGTCGCCGAGCGACTTCTCCTCGAGCTCGAACACCGCGACCTCGTTGTTCCGCACGCGCGCGCCCGCGGCGAGCGTCATCCGGTTCAAGCCCTGGTGCGCGCGGAGCGGCGCGACGACGGCTGGATTGAGGACGACCGCGCGCTGGAACTCGTCGATCGGGACTGCGACGTATTGCGGAGAGAAGAGCCGCTCGCGGATGCCGGCGCCGAGGACAGCGTAGAACGAGAGCGTCGTGCCCTTGTCGTCGCCGTTGAAGTCGACCTGGAGATCGCCCTCCATCCAGTCCGCGACGGCGACGTGCGAGAGCACCTTGTAGAGCCGCGTCCAGCCTGCTTCGGGCTGCGCGATCTCCGCCACGCGCGTGATGAGGCGCTTCAGCTCCTGCGAGGAGCCGGCGGCTTGCACGACCGCTTCGGGAGTCAGATCGTCGATCGTCGAGATGGCCGAGAGATCGATCACGGGGGCGGGATTATGACCTGGATCGACGAATTCGGGGATGTCAGAAATGACGTGCCGCACTTTGCACGCGACGCGCGAAGGGCGTGAAGGTCGAGCTCACGCCCGCCCGGTCAGCCCGTCGAGAAAAGGCTCGAAGAGCGTCTGGAAGTACTCGAGAGCGACCTTCTGCGACTTCACCTTGAGGCGTCGTCGCGCCACGAGCTCGAGGTAGCCATGGGCGGTGACCCACATTCCGATCGCGAGCTCGCGCGCAGCCGGCGCCTTGCGGAAGACGCCTTCGTCCTGGCCGCGCTTCATCTCACCGACGACGATCCCGAACGTCTCGTTGATCGCCGCCTCGAGCGACGGGAACCGTCCGTCCTCGTTGAGGCGGGGACCCCACATCACGCGGTAGTGCGCCGGTCGCTCGAGCGCGAACTCGACGTACGCCGAAGCGAGCGCCTCGATCCGCGCGCGCGGGCCTCCTCTCGCATGCGCAGTGACATCGGTGAGCCGCGCCGAGAGCGCGCGATATCCTTCCTGGGACACCGCCGCGAGGAGCGCGGTCTTGTCCTCGAAATGCCGGTAGGCCGCGCCGTGCGTCACGCCCACGGCCGCCGCTGCCTCGCGGAGCGTGAACGCTTCCGGCCCGTGCGTCTTGATCAGCTCGAGCGCCGCACCGACGAGCGCCCGCGGGAGATCGCCGTGGTGGTAGCTCTGCTTCTTCGGCCTCCGGC
>JAEXCN010000286.1 GCA_023402175.1 Pseudomonadota bacterium
CTCCTCGCACGCGACGGCCGACGCTGGAGAAAGCCATGAGCGCGGCGGCGCCGGCGTCGACTCGAGGCAGCGCATCGCGCCTCATCGCGCGGCTCGAGCAGGAGCTGCGCGACCTCTGGAAGCCGCCGGAGGATCCCGCGGCGCCGCCGCTCACCCGCGTGTGCACGATGAACCTCCAGGTCGTCGCGCCGATGAGCAAGCTGCTCGACCGCTACACGCCCGTCGTCGACGAGGTCACCGCGAGCATTCCTGCGCGCGCGATCCTCGCGTCGATCGAGCCCGACGCGACGGTGGAAGAGATCACCGGGAACGCGACGGCCGTCTGCTCGCTCGAGGGCGGAAAGAAGATCTGCTCCGAGCGCATCATCCTCGCTTGCCGCGGTAACGCAGCGGCGCGTGCGGCGAGCGCGATCGAGGCCTTCCTCGTCCCGGAGATCCCGACGGCGCTCGTCTGGCTCGGGCGCGTCCACACCGACGATCCGGTCTTCGAGGCCCTCGCGAACGACGCCCAGCGCATCATCCTCGACAGCGAGTACACGTCGATCGCGAGCGTCATCCAGGTCGTCGCGTGGGCGCGGAACCAGCGCAATGCGCCCGAGGTCGCGGACCTCGCCTGGACGCGCATCGCGGTCTGGCAGGAGATGCTCGCGAGGTTCTTCGACAACGTCGAGTCGCGTCCGCTAGCGTCGAAGGTGACGCGGATCCGACTGACCCAGGCCGGCGAGCCCGGCGCGCGGATCGGCCCGGAGGCCGCGCTCATGCTGGGCTGGATCGGGACACGCCTCGGCTGGAAGACGTCGCGGATCGCGCAAGCGCTCCGCTTCAAGCGCGCCGACGGCGCGAACATCACGATCGAGCTCACGTCCGTGCCGCGTCCGCCGGGCGTCGCGCCGCATACGCTCGCGTCGCTGACGGTCGAGGCCGGAGACGAGCCGCAAGCGCCGGCGCTCCGGGGATCGATTCATCGCGAGCTCGCGAGCGGGCTCGGCGGTGAGGACACGACGCCCGACGCCGACGTCATCGTCTGGCGGTGCGAAAAGAAGGACTTCGGTGAGATCGAGCAGCGCACGCGGCTCGGCCCGAACAAGGCGGCCAAATGGCTCGAGCGGACGCTGCACCGGCCGATGCGCGACGCCGCGTTCGGCGAGTCGGTTGCATTCGCGGAGCACATCGTCGAAGACGGCCTGACCGTCTCCTGACGCAACGGAGGTCGAAGTGGTCACCAAGGTCGTACCCGGGCTGCTCATCGCCACGCCGGACGCCGCCCAAGCCGGACGCGAGGCGTGCGCGCGAATGACGCGCGCGATCCACGACGCGCTGAAGGAGCGCGGCACTGCGACGCTCGCGCTCTCCGGCGGCTCGTCCCCGCTCGATGCGTATCGCTGCCTCGCGGAGCAGCCGATCGACTGGAGCAAGGTCCACATCTACTGGGTCGACGAGCGTGCGGTCCCGCCCGATCACGAGCGGAGCAACTACGGGGCCGCGAAGAAGGCGCTCCTCGATGCGATCAGCATTCCGCCTGGGAACGTCCACCGCATGCGTGGAGAGGCCTCCGACCTCGCGAAGGCGGCCGCCGACTACGAGGACGAGCTCCGCGACACGATCAAGGCGAAGGTCGCCGGGCTGCCCGCGCTCGACCTCGCCGTCCTCGGCATCGGCGACGACGGCCACACGGCATCGCTCTTCCCCGGCGAGGACACGGTGAACGTCACCGATCGCCTCGTCGCGGCGGTGCCCGCGAGCGAGGGACGCGAGGCGCGGCTCACGCTCACCTCGCCCGTGCTCGAGAACGCGAAGGCGTCGGTCATCATCGTGCTCGGCAAGTCGAAGCACGAGCCGCTCGAGCGGATCTGGGCGACCAGCGGCGACACGAAGCAAACGCCCGGCCGCATCATCCGCGGCTTCCGCGGCGCGATCACATGGGTGATCGATCGCGCCGCGGGCGGGATGGGCTGACGGTCAAGGACCGATCAGCCGAGCCACTTCTCGATGCGCTCGGTCACGGCATCGACCGTGAAGCCGAACTTCTGCCCGAGCACCTTGTCGGGCGCGCTCGCGCCGAAGTGATCGATGCCGATCGAGAGACCGTCGTCACCGACCCAGCGGCGCCACGGGAGCGTGATGCCCGCCTCGATCGAGACGCGCCGCGATCCGGGCGGGATCACCGCCTCGCGATAAGCCGCATCCTGCTGCTCGAAGACCTCGAGGCAGGGCGCGCTGACGACGCGCACCTTCTTGCCGGCCTTCTCGAGGCGCTCGCGGGCGCCGACCGCGAGCTGCACCTCGCTGCCCGTCGCGATGAGGATGACGTCGGGCTTTCCGCCCGTCGCTTCCTGCGCGATGTACGCGCCACGGAGCGCGTTCTTCGGATCCCACCCTTCGTCGCGCTTCAGCGCCGGCACCTTCTGGCGCGTGAGCGCGAATGCGGTCGGCGACTTCTTGCGCGAGAGCGCGATCGACCAGGCCGCCGCCGTCTCGAGCGCATCTGCCGGGCGCACGACCGCGAGGTTCGGGATCTCGCGGAGCGACCAGAGCTGCTCGATCGGCTGGTGCGTCGGGCCGTCCTCGCCGAGGAAGATCGAGTCGTGCGTGTAGATCCACACGCACTGCAGGTCGCCGAGCGCCGAGAGACGCACGGACGGACGCATGTAGTCGCTGAAGATGAGGAACGTCGCGCCGTACGGGACGATGCCGCCGGAGAGCGCGAGGCCGTTGCAGATCGCGCCCATCCCGTGCTCGCGGATGCCGAAGTGGAGGTTCCGGCCCTCGAAGTGCTTCGCCAGGATGCTGCCGCTCTTCTTGATGAGCGTCTTCGTCGACGGCGCGAGGTCCGCGGAGCCGCCGATGAGCGACGGCACGAGCTCGGCGACGTGCTGCTGGATCGCGTTCGAGAGGTTGCGCGTCGCGTCGTCCTTCTCCGGGAGCGTCTTCAAGAGCTGCTCGTAGAGATCGGCCGGGACATGGCGGGCCTCGAACTTGTCGAGTTGGTCGGCGAGATCCGTGTGCGTCTTGCGCCACTCGGCGAGCTCGCTCTGCCACGCCTGCTTGTCCTTCGCGTTGTCCGCCGCGCGCTCGCGGAAGACGGCGTAGACCTCCTCCGGCACGAAGAAGGACTTGTCGGGATCCCAGCCCATCCCCTTCTTGATGAGCGCGATCTCTTCCTTGCCGAGCGGCGCGCCGTGGGCCTCGGCGGTGTCGACGGCGTTCGGCGCGCCGTTCGCGATGTGCGTCCGCGCGACGATGAACGACGGCTTGTCCTTCTGCGCGAGCGCCTTGTCGATGGCGCCGCGGATCTGCGCGTGATCGTGCCCGTCGATCCGCTGGACGAACCAGCCGTACGCCTCGTAGCGCTTGCCGACGTCCTCGCTGAACGCGAGGTCGGTCTCGCCTTCGATGGTGATCTTGTTGTCGTCGTAGATGACGACGAGGTTGTCGAGCCCGAGGTGCCCTGCGAGGCTCGACGCCTCCCCGCTCACGCCCTCCATCACGTCGCCGTCGGAGCAGATCGCGAACGTGCGGATCGCGTCGAACGACTTGCCGAAGCGCGCCGCCTTGAGCTTCGCCGCGAGGGCGAAGCCGACCGCGTTGCCGACGCCCTGCCCGAGCGGGCCCGTGGTCGTCTCGACGCCCGCCGTGTGCATGTGCTCGGGGTGACCCGGCGTCTTGCTTCCCCACTGGCGGAAGTTCTTCAGGTCATCGAGCGACAGGTCGTACCCAGCCAGATGCAGCATCGAATAGATGAGCATCGACGCGTGGCCGGCCGAGAGCACGAAGCGGTCGCGCCCGACCCACTTCGGGTCCTTCGGGTCGTACCGCAGGTAGCGGGTCATGAGCTCGAACGCGATGTTCGCAAGCCCCATCGGCGTGCCCGGGTGCCCGCTGTTCGCCTTTTCGACGGCGTCGATCGCGAGCGTCTTGATCGTATCAACCGCGAGCTCGACCTGCTTCGTGGGGTATTCGCGCGCCATCTCGTCGTCTCCTCTTTCTCCGGGGCGGCGCACGCTAGTCAGCGCGAAGGCAGACGTCTACTACCGCGGCGCGTTGCGGCACGCCGGTCGCGGCGCGACGCACGATCCTGGGCAACGCGATACGCGGCCCAACATCGAAGAAGGCATGATCGACGTCCACTTCTGGCCCACGCCCAACGGTTGGAAGGTGACCATCTTCCTCGAAGAGGCAGGCCTGCCGTACCGGATCGTTCCGGTGAACATCGGGCGCGGCGAGCAGTTCAAGCCGGAGTTCTTGCGGCTCAGCCCGAACAACCGGATGCCCGCGATCATCGATCACGCGCCCGCGGACGGCGGCGAGCCCATCGCCGTCTTCGAGTCGGCCGCCATTCTCCAGTACCTCGCCGAGAAGACCGGACGGTTCATGCCGACCGACGTCCGCGGGAAGAAGGCCGTGCTCGAGTGGCTCGCGTGGCAGGTCGCCAACGTAGGCCCCGCCTGCGGACAGCTCGGCCATTTCAAGACGTACGCGACCGAAAAGATCCCGTACGCGATCGAGCGCTTCTCGAACGAGGTCCACCGCCTTTACGGCGTCCTCGATGGCCGGCTCGATGGCCGCGAATGGGTCGCCGGCGACTACTCGATCGCCGACATGGCGATCTATCCCTGGTTCAAGAACCACGAACGCTTCGGGATCGATCTCGCCGAATTCGGCCGCGTGAAGGGCTGGCTCGAACGCATGGCGGCGCGCCCCGCCGTCGCCCGGGGCAGCGAGGTCGGCAAGGATCTGACGAAGGGCCCGACGGTCGACGACGAGTCGCGCAAGTTCCTCTTCGGCCAGCGCGCGCGCCGCTGACCCTCCGACGGACCGCGCCCTCGCGATCAGCGGCGAGCGGCCGACTTCTTCTTCTTCGGAGCGGCGGCGAGCGCGGCGCTCGCGGCATGCGTCGCGGCGCCGAGGAGGCCGGCGCGTGGCTCGAGGCAGACCGCGACGGGCATCGCTTCGAGGAGCGGGCGCATGCGCCCCTTGTCGAGGAACGCGCTGACGAACGGGCTCACGCCCAGCTTGTTCCGGCTCGGAAGGCCGTTGGCGAGGATGGGCGCGAGCCGCGCCGAGACGCCGCCGCACACGAAGACGCCGGCGGTTGCGAGGCACTTGAGCGCGAGGTTGCCCGCCTCCGCTCCGTACACGCTGGACCACAGCTCGATCGCGCGCATCGCAGCCTCGCTTCGTCCGCTCTCTGCGAGCTCGACGACGGCGACGTTCTTGTCCTCGGCGCGCGCGACGTAGGCGGCGACCTCTTTGCGTTCCTTCACCCGCTGCTCGTGGACGAAGAACTCGTAGATCTTGGAGATCGTCGAACCGGACGCGACGCGCTCGTAGCTCACGTGCCCGTATTCCGTCCGGAGCGACGCGAGCAGCTCGTCCTGGATCCCATCGCGAGGCGCGAAGTCCACGTGCGAGCCCTCGGTCGCGCAGGCGACGTGCTGTTCGCCGTCCCAGATGAACGACGCTTCGCCGAGCCCGGTCCCGGCCGCGATCACGGCGAGGTTGCCGCCCGTACCCTTCGGTCGTCCCTTGTAGACGACCGTGAGCTGGCTCGGCGGCGCCGCGATCGCGCCGAGGCCGAGGGCGACCAGATCGTTCAAGAGCGTCACCGTCGGGATCCCGAAGGTCCTCGACACGGTGCGTGCGTCGATGACCCACGGCAAGTTCGTGGTCTTCACGCGCTGATCGACGACGGGCCCCGCGATACCGAACGTCGCCGCCGTGACGCGGACTTTGCCGCGGACCGCTCCAGGAACCGAGACGTTCAAGAATTCCTTGAGCGCGGCCTCGAACGACTTGAACGTGCGGCTCTCGTGGACGTCCTGATGGACGAACCGCGGACCGCGCGCCCCGATCTCGAAGAGCGCGAAGCGGGCGCGCGTCCCTCCGATGTCGCCTGCGAGCACGTGCACCGTCATCGGCTCTCCATCCGTTGCATGGCGGAGTCTTATAGAGGAGTCGGCGACGCGGAGTCACGAAGCGCGATACGGAGCCAGAACGCGAAGCGGCGCTCACCCCTGCGGATCGGGCCCGCCCCTGGCAGGACGTCCTCTCGCAGTGGGAGCGCCGCTCGTGTCCTCGCGTCCGCGAGGAGGTGCGGATCAGAGCTTCGAGATCAGCTGATCGCCCATCGCGGGCTGATCGATCTTGCCGAACCAGATGCTCCAGACGGCCTTCATGAAGTCCTGACCGGCGATCGTCGCGCTGGCCCCGTTCTGTACCCAGATCGTCGTCGACTTCGCGGCCGCGTTGTAGCTGATGACGACCCCGGACTTCTCCTTCACTTCCTTGCCGCTGAACGCGCCGACGAACTGATTGATGCGGCCCTGATCGCCGAAGTTGTTCATCGTGAACGCCTCGCGGAGCGCCTTCTGGATCTTCTCGCTGTCGACGTCGCGGAGCATCGTCCAGGTGAACTTCTTGTCGACCTCGGCGTCGATGACGGCCCTCTTCGACTTCTCCGCCGGCCGCTCCTTCATGTCGTGGCGGATCGCGTACACCTTCGCGGTGAACGGGCCGATCGACTTCACGCGAACGGAGTCGCCGGTGTGGATCATGCCGTCGGCGAACGCGCTCGTCGAAAGCACGGTGACGAACATTCCGAGGAGGATGGCAAAGAGGAGGCGGAAGCGTTTCATGCGGGGGGTTCCTTCGTGGTCTCCGGCAGGACGCTCACGCCGCGTCCTGGCGCCACCAGTGATGCATACATCGCACCACACCGGTGGATCGGGGTTGTTCGAGCTTATCTGCGGGGCAGCGATGAGGGTAGCGAGCGGTTGGACGACCGTCGCTGGATCTCGATGGAACCGCCCGCGCGGATCATCGCTACGGGTGCGGCACTCGCGCCCCAGGTAGAGCAACCCTCGAGCTCAGTGCTGCTCGCGCGCGGTCCGCTCCTTGAAGTCCTTCACCGCGGTGTTGTGCTCCTCCAGCGTCTCGCTGAAGGCATGCCGGCGATCCCCACGGACGACGAAGTAGAGGTACTTCGTGCTCGCGGGCGCGAGGACGCTCTGGAGCGACTTCATCCCGGGATTGCCGATGGGCCCCGGAGGGAGGCCCTCGTGTACGTAGGTCGAATACGTGTTGAGGGGATCGACGTTGATCGCGTGCGTCGGCTTACCGGCGAAGCTCGCACATGCGGGGACCCGGTCACGGAGCACGAGACAGCCGTAGGCGGACGTCGGATCGCACTGCAGGACCTTCCGCTTGAACGCCGGATCGCGAAGGCGGTTCAAGAAGACGCTCGCGATGATCGGCCGCTCCTCGTCGACGGCGGCTTCCTTCTCGACCATCGACGCGAGGGTCACGATCTCGCGCCGGCCCCAGCCGAGCGTGCCCTCGAGCTGCGCGCGCCCGAGACGGTGGTTCTGCTCGAGCTGGATGAAGCGGCGATCGAACTCGGAGACGAGCCTGCGAACGACGTCCTTCGGATCGCTGTCGAGCGGCAGATCGTACGTCGCCGGGAAGAGGAAGCCCTCCGCGCTGTCGCCGTCGACCCCAATCTCGCGGAGGAGATCGGTGTTGGCGGTGGCGTCGAGGAAGGCTTGGCCCCACGTGACGTGCAGCGTCTGCAGGCGCTTCGCGATGTCGAAGCGGTTCCAGCCTTCGGGGATGGTCACCTTCGCGCGCGTCGCATTGCCCTCGCGCTCGAGCCGACGGACGAGCTCGTTCGGGCTCGCATCGTCGGTGAGGAGATGGATCCCCGGGCTCACTCGAAGGCTGGTGAGCCGCGCGTACAGCGCGAAGACCTTCGGCGACCTCACGAGGCTTGCGCGCTCGAGCTTCTCGATCACCGACGCGGTCGGCTCGTCGCGGTCGACGACGATCTCGACGTCCTTGCCTGAGCCAGGGCCCGCGCTCGACGGATAGATGACGAGCACGTACGTCGCGAACGCCGCGACAGCCGCTCCGAGCGCGAAGATCGCGATCCAGATCGCGCTGCCACCGCCCTTCCCTTCCGGGCTGCTGCTACGGCGAACGCGTCGGCGGCGGACGCGACGTTCGCCTTTGCTGCTCGACCCCGACGCGGGGGCGTCGTCGGCTGCACGCGCGCCGCGGGACGACGGCTTCCTCGGCGCGAGCTCCGAGCTCGAGCTGCGACTCATCGGGCGCGGCCTCGGCGGGTCATGCCTCCCGCATCGAGCCATGCTTGGAGGATCGCGACGGCCGCAGCCTCGTCGATTCGTGCCCTCGCCTTCTTTCCCTTGAGGCCGCTCGCCGTGAGCGCACGCTGCGCCTGGACCGTCGTGAGGCGCTCGTCGAAGAGCTCTACGTCGCAGCCGGTGGTGTCGGCGATCGCTTGAGCGAGCTCGCGCGCACGACGCGCGGCCTCGCCCTCGGTGCCGCGCATGTCGAGCGGGAAGCCGACGATGATGCGTCCGATCTGCTCTTCGTCCACGAGCTCCTTGAGTGCGGCGAGGAACGCGGGCCGCGGCTTCGCGGCGAGGACGCCACGCGGGTGCGCCATCATGCCGAGCTCGTCCGTCACAGCGACGCCGACGCGCGCTGCCCCGAGATCGAGCGCGCAGACGCCTTTCCGGGGCGGTCTCTTCTTGTCCGAGGACTCGTGCCCCGCAGTCACAGGCCGAGGTTTGTAGCGTTGCCGGACGCCGCTGCCAACGCCGACGAGCGCCGTGTCTCCACTCGGCCCGGAAGCGGCATCCGCGAACAGCCGTCGAATTCCGTCCTAGATCACGAAATTGAAGCAGTTCTTGACCGCTAGCACCGCAGCGGCGATAAGCGGACCCGCCGTGGGCTCGAGTACGCCTCTCGTCAAAGCCGTCAAAGGCATGAACGACATCCTTCCGGCGGAGATCGGCCGTTGGCATGCCGTGGAGGGCGCGTTCGCGCGCGCGATGCAGCGGCTCGGCTATCGCGAGGTCCGGACGCCGTACGTCGAGCCGACGCCGCTCTTCGTCCGCACGATCGGCGAGGAGACCGACGTCGTCCAGAAGGAGATGTACTCCTTCGCCCACCGGGACGAGCCGCTCACGTTGCGTCCCGAGGGCACGGCCGGCGCGATCCGGGCTTACGTGGAGCACGGCGTCCACAACAACGAGCCGGTCACGCGCTGGTACTACATCGGGGCGATGTTCCGCGCGGAACGCCCGCAGCGGGGGCGCTACCGGCAGTTCTACCAGCTCGGCGCCGAGTGCATCGGAGATCCCGGCCCGGGCTGCGACGCGGAGATGATCGACGCGCTCGTCGGCTTTCTCCGCGAGATCGGCATCCCGTCCCCCGACGTGTTCATCAACTCGATCGGCAGCGGCGACACGCGTGCTCGCTACACGGAGGCCCTCGTCGCAGCCCTCGAGCCGATGAAGGACAAGCTCTCGCCGGATTCGCAGCGACGCCTCACGACGAACCCGCTCCGCGTGCTCGACTCGAAGCACCCGGCGGATGCCGAGGCGATCGCGACGGCGCCGACGATCCTCGACTACCTGAGCGACGCCGATCGCGCGCACTGGGACGAGCTCCGTCGCCACCTCGACGCGCTCGGTACGCCGTACAAGGTCGATCCGAAGCTCGTTCGCGGGCTCGACTACTACACGCGCACGCTGTTCGAGATCAAAGGCGCCTACGACAAGCTCGGCGCCGGAAGCACGCTGCTCGGTGGCGGACGCTACGACGGGATGGTCAAGGACCTCGGCGGTCCGGAGCTTCCCGCGATCGGCTTCGCGTCCGGTCTCGAGCGCCTCCTCATCGCGAGCACCCTCGAGGCCCCGGAGAGCATCGTCGACGTCTTCATCGCGCCGGTCGGTGAAGGCACGCAGTCGCACGCGCTCGTCCTCGCTCGCGACGTCCGCGCGGCCGGCCTCCGGTGCGAGGTCGACACGCGCAAGGCTTCGATGAAAGCGCAGCTCCGGCGCGCAAATGCGCTCGGTGCGCGCGTTTGTCTGATCGTCGGCGACCGCGAGATCAACGAAGGGATCGTGCAGCTGAAGGACCTCGCCGGTCAGGTGCAGGAGACGGTCGCTCGGACCGACGTGGTCGGGCGCGCGGCCGCCGTAGTCGCTTCGCCCGTTCCGCCCGCGCCTTCCGGCAAAGAGGGCGGAACATGACGCGATCGCGCGCGACGGGACTCGCCCTTCTCCTCGCCGGTCTGCTCGCGCCGACGACGGCCGCAGCGCAGATGACGCCGCCGGGCGGCGGCGGTGGCGGCCAGGGAGGCGGCCCCACACAGTCGCGGCCCACGCGGCAGAAGCCCGTCGGCCCGCAGGTTGGTCCAGGCGAAGACGAAGACCAGCAGGGCCCTTCTCCGTCGGCGCGTCCGGGCGGCGAGCCCACGGTGCAGACGCCGCAAGACCCCCTCGCGA
The DNA here is from genome assembly GCA_023402175.1 of Pseudomonadota bacterium. GTDB lineage: Bacteria > Myxococcota_A > Polyangia > Polyangiales > Polyangiaceae > Labilithrix. The sequence continues at coordinate 10,314 of JAEXCN010000286.1, forward strand.
TCCCCGATGGCCTCAAGACCACCATCGGCACCGACTACGACGGCGATCCGCCGAGCCCCGAGGGGAAGCTGCAACGCTCGTTCTTCCCGCTCTACCAGGAGCGCAGGGGCGACTACCGGCTTCGCCTCCTTCCGCCTCTCTATCTCGAGCACACGCGCGGTCTCGATCCGGCGACGGGCAACTCGACGCCCGAGACCGATCGCGAATCGCTGACGGGGCTGCTCTTCTACCAGCGCCGCTCGCCGAAGCTCGATGCGGACGTCCTCTTTCCCGCGTTCTGGCGCGTACGCGATCGCGAGAACAAGGTCCTCGTCCTCGGCCCGCTCGCGCATCGCGAGGCGCCCCACGAGCACGACAACTGGCTCGCGCCGCTCTTCTTCGAGGGTAGCCGGAAGGACGGCGGGTACTTCCACTCGCTTCCGCTGCTGACGACCTCGCATTGGGGAGAAAAGAGCGCGTTCACGCTCGTCGGTCCTTACTTCCGCGACCGCACGCTCCGCGACGTCGATTGGGGCCTCGTGCCGTTCATCTTCCGCGGTGACAACGGCGATCTCGACGGCGCGCGCAAGAAGTACACGCTCATCCCGCCGGCGCTCTTCTTCCATCGCGAGCGCGAGCTCGACGAGAGCTCGCTCACCGTCGTCGGTCCCGTCATCTCGGAGACGAACGCGAAGCGATCGATCTTCGATGTCGCGCCGTTCTTCTTCTCGATCAAGGGTCGCCCCGAGGCGAGTGGCGTGCGCGAGTCGCACATCACGCTCTTCCCGCTCTTCCACTACGGAACGAGCCCGGAGAAGAACCTCTTCATCGTCCCGGGCTACCTCCGTCGCGTGACGCCGACGGCCGACACGCTGATCACGCCCTTCTACTCGCACGCGACGACGCGCAACAACGCCACGTCGCTCACGATGGCCGGGCCGATCCTGCCCATCTACTACCGCAGCACGGACATCGACGTCGGCTTCAGCTCGCTCGGGATCTTCCCGTTCTACTACGGGTCATCGAGCCCGAAGGGCCGCGCCCTCCTCACGCCGCTGTTCGGTCGGTTCGAGAGCTACAACGTTTCGCGCACGTACTGGGTGTTCCCGAACATCACGTACACGCGCGACACCGGCGGCTGGGAAACGGACTTCCATCCGATCGTCTACCTCGGACGCGACAAGGACTCGTCGCACACGGTCGTTGCGCCGGTGTTCTGGGACTTCGCGAACAACAAGGGTCGGACGACGATCGGCTTCCCGGTCTACTGGCGCTTCGCCGATACGACCGAGGGCACCGTGACGCAGGTGGCAGCGAACACGCTCTACCGCGAGCGTCGTGTCCCGGGCGGCACCGACTGGCAGTTCCATCTCCTGCCGCTCTTCTCGTACGGCCAGAGCCCGACGGGGCACTGGTGGAACCTGCTCTTCGGCCTCGCGGGCTACGACACGGACGCGGGGACGTCGAAGATCAAGGCGTTCTGGATCCCCATCACGGTCTCGAGCCCCACGCCGGAGCGCGCTGCAGCCTCGCGCTGAGCGGACGCACGACACACGGGTTCTGCGATCGCGGCCGATGGGTCTACGCCAAGTAGGTCAGTCGGACGCGACGAGCGCGATGAGGCTGTCGACGAAGACGATCTCACGCGCTCTGCTGGTCGCAGGTTTGCTGTTAGCTGCGTGCTCGCGGTCGGGCCGAGCGGTGAGCGAGCAGGCACCGTCGATCCACGCGGATTCCTCCGTCGTCGACGCGTCGGGTGCGAATACGAGCGCGAGCGCGAGCGCGCCTCTCGCCGCTGCCGATCCGCCAGGGACGTACATGGGCCGGGTCATCGCTTCTCCGATGAGCTACCGCGGGGCGGACTGGCTCGATCGCCGGGAGCGCGAGACGACGCAGAAGCCCGAATACGTGCTCGACGCGATCGGCATTCGCGAGGGCCAGACAGTCGCCGACGTCGGCTGCGGGTCGGGCTACTTCACGACGCGGATCGCGAAGCGTCTCGGGCCGCGCGGACGCGTGCTCGCGACCGATCTGCAGCCCGAGATGCTGGAGCTCCTGAAGAAGAAGCTCGACGCGCAGAAGGTCACGAACGTCGTGCCCCTTCTGGCGACGCCCGACGACGCAAAGCTTCCGCGCGGCGAGGTCGATCTCGTGCTGATGGTCGACGTCTACCACGAGTTGCCGAAGCCGCCGGTCACACTCGCCCAGATCAAGAGCGCGCTCACGCCGAACGGCCGCCTTGCTCTGGTGGAGTACAAGGCAGAAGATCCGAAGGTCGCGATCAAACCGGAGCACAAGACGACGCTCGTGCAGCTCCGTCGCGAGCTCGAAGCCAATGGCTTCGCGTTTGTGTCGACGGACGAGTCCCTGCCGGAGCAGCGCATCGTCATCTTCGAACCGACGCGCTGACGGCGTCAGTGGTCCGGGTTCCAGATTGGGTAGATCGAGTCCGCGGTGTTCCCGAGCGCGTGGGCGATGGCCGTTTGGTACATGATCATCCGATCGAGAAGGTCGCGATAGCGGTGCATGACGCGCTTGCGCGGCCGCTTCGCGGTCCGGTTCCACGCGAACGCGGTGAAGATCTTCGCAAGCTCTCGCCCGACTTTCGGAGGCAGCTGGGCCTGACCGTCTTGCCCGAGCCGAACGTCGGCGAGCTCCGGCCGCCGCCAGTAACGGGGCACCTCACCTTCCGCGGGTGCGGCCTGCGGAAGAGGAGGCATTTCGGTGAAGGCGAGGCCCATCGCCTTCCGCACGCGCCGGAGCCCTTCTTCGGTGAGCGAGAGCAGGTTGTGCCGACGGTCGCCCCAGGGCGACTTCCACTTCTTCACGAGCCCGAGCTCCACGAGTCGCTCGACCATCTTCCACACGGTCTGTCGCGCCAGTCCGAGCAGCCGTCGAAGCTCCGCTTGCGCAAGAAAGCTCGCCCGGCATCTCGACGCGCAATCCAAGTACGCCTCGTGAATCGAATAGAGGATGTCGAACCGAGCCGGCGTCATCGCCTCGACCTCCTCGAACATCTCCTTCCCACGCGCGACCGCACAGAGGTGAGCGCGCTTCTGCAGAAACGAGATCGCGTGCATCCGCGCCGCCAAAGCACATCGAATGCCATCCCCGCCCACACACCCAACCAACCGCCCGGTCGCCCACCCCCCCAAAGATCACCGCAAAATGCCCTAGTTCCACGCGTTAGCTAGCTGACGCGTGGACCTGGGGCCCAAACGGGGGGCCTGCGCTGGGTGGCCCGGGCCAGATCGGGCCAGGCACGGGGCCAGTGGGCGTGGGCCGGTCGGTCGGTTCGGGAGTGTGTTGAGTGGGGGCGGAGCGGGGCTGCGATCAGCGCCCGAGCACTTTGCGGAACGCTGCGATCGCGACGGAGACGTCTTCGTCGGACGTCGCGTCGCCGATGGAGACGCGGACGCCGCGCGTCGCGTCCTCGGGGCCGAGCATCGCGAGGAGCACGGGCGACGGTTCGACCGTGCCTGCGCTGCACGCGGCGCCGCTCGAGACGCTGACGCCTTCGAGATCGAGCGCGGCGACGAGCTCGGCGCCGATCCATTCAGGCCAGATCAGATTCGACACGTGAGGCGCGCGGAGCGCGGGGTCACCAGCGACGCGCGCGCGTCCGCGAGGCGCGTCGATCGCGAGGAGCTCTCGCTCGATCCGATCGCGAAGCTCGGCGAGCCTCGCCCACCGAACGGCCGAGCTCGCCGCGATGCGTGCAGCAGCTCCGAAACCCGCGGCGAGCGCGGCGTCGGTCGTGCCCGGCCGGATCCCCTTCTCCTGCGATCCACCGAGGAGCACGGGATCGATCCGTACCCCTTGCCGCGTGGCGAGCGCGCCGATGCCCTTCGGCCCCCGCATCTTATGAGGCGCCATCGAAGCGGTGTCCCAGCCTGCCGGGACGTCGATCTTCCCCCATCCCTGTACGGCGTCGACGTGAACGCGCGCTCCGGCAGCGTGCGCGCGATCGATCACCTCTCTCACCGGTTGCACGATCCCGGTCTCGTGATTCAGCGCCTGCACGGTGACCAGCGCGGCGGGATGATCGCCGACCGACGCGAGCGCCCGATCGAGATCCGCGAGATCGATCGTCCCCGAGCGCGTCACCTCGACCCACCGCACACGCGCGCGACCTTCGTGCTCGAGCGCCTCGGCCACGCGCGTCACCGACGGGTGCTCGAGTCGGCTCGTCACGAGCGTGCGCGGTGCGTCGCCGATCGGAAACGCGCTCCGGAGCGCGAGGTTGTTCGCCTCCGTTCCGCCGGACGTGAAGACGACGTCGCGCGGATCGACGCCCGCGAGCGCACCGATCGATGCACGCGCGTCCTCGATCACAGCACGCGCCGCGCGTCCGTGGCCGTGGATGCTCGACGGGTTCGCCCAGGCGCGCGCCGAAGCCTCACGCATCGCATCGAGCACCTCGGGTAGCGGAGGCGTCGTCGCGTTCCAGTCGAGGTAGGCGCGCATGGCCGACGCGTACGCCGATCAGCCGGTGGCGTCGACCACGACCGTCGGTGCGCGCTTCGCGACCGTCAGGCTGAAGCCCGCGCCGCCGAGGAACATGCCTTCGACGGTCGCGCCTTCCGAGAGCAGCCGGACGTCACCGCCGAGACCGCGCGCGACCCGGCGCGCGATCGCGAGACCGACGCCCGTGCCGCCGAACGAGCGCGTGGCCGATCCGTCGACCTGGAAGAACGGATCGAAGATCCGGTCCTGCTTGTCCTTCGGGACGCCGCCGCCGGTGTCGGCGACGATC
>JAEXCN010000033.1 GCA_023402175.1 Pseudomonadota bacterium
CTCGGACGCGCTCTCCGATGTCGACACGATCGTGCAAGCGGCCACTGCGTGGCTCGCAAGTCCCTGAACGGTAGGAACAAGGACTCGCCCATGAAGCTCTCGCTGATCACTGCTGGCACTCTTGCCGTTCTCGCGACGTTCACCTCCGGCTGCGGGACATCCGAGGCCGACAGAGAAGGCGGCCCGAAGCCTGCCGAGACGGCCGCTCCGGCGGAGGGTGCGCCGGCGCGTAGCCTCGTCGACGGAAGGGCGCTCGCCACCACGCCGGTGAACCTCCTTCCGGATCCGGGCTTCTCGCTCGTGGGCCGCGAGCAAGGCTACGGCTCGTTCCTCGCGTTCTACGACAGTGGCTCGCGACGGTTCGAGCTCGCGGCCACGCTCGACAGTCGCTCACCCGCCGGGTTCGGAGGGGCTGTGGCACTCGTGCGTCCCGACAAGGCGACCGACACGAAGTCCGATGCCGTGATCCTCCTCACGAGCTTTCTCGGCGGCAAGGGACCGTTCCACGCGAAGGTCTGGGCCTCGAAGAGCAACGTCCGCGGCGAGCCCGTCGAGATCCCGACGGACGACAGCGCGGTGAAGGTGTCGATCATGGAAGGCTCACCGGACGCGAACCAGGCCTTCGACCTCGAGTTCGACCCCGCCGCGACGCGCACGATCGCGGGACGCACGTGGATCCTCCTTCGTGGCGACGTCACGAAGCCGCTCGAAAGCGGCGGCTTCTTCGTCGTCCGCACCGGAAAGAGCGGCGGGCACATCCATCTCGCTGCGCCCGAGGTCACGTCCGACGAGGTCGCCGTAGGCCAGGCGGTGAAGTCCCGCGCGGCCCTCCGGCTCGCGCGAGCACGCGTGAAGGACGCCTCCGAGCGCATCGCCATCAAGGCGTACGAGGCGATTCCGCCGAGGCTCATGCCCGCCGCGCCGAAGCCCCAGCTCGCCGACTGAAAGCCTCCTCCCCTGCTGCGCCCCGGGTCGTGAGCTCGCACGAGAGGCCAGCCGCCCTGCGATCGTGCGCGTGCGGCCTCGTCGCGCGCGATGAATGCGGCACGCGCTGCATTCGCAGAGGGACGCGCGTTACGGCGCCGACGCGATCGTGCATGGCGCGCCGGCTCAACCCGTGGCGGTGTGTCTCCGCGGCACACCGGAAAGAACGAGCTGTCCGTTCACAATGTCGGCGCGACGCGGTCCCAGCGGACATCTCGTCACCGCGCGCCGCGACATATCCGGACGCACAAAAGTTCGAACGCCCGACGCGAGCATGGGGGGTTGCTCGCGCGGGCGCTCTCATCCGAGCCTTCATCGAGGGGGCGATGGAGGCTCGGGAAGCCGAGGGACGAACCGAGGCTGACGAAGAAGACTCGGCCAGCGCCGAGTCGCACTCCGCTAGGACGAGGACGACGAGGTCGTCGGGTTGGTGGTCGTGTTCGTCGGCTGCGTCGTCTGAGGACGCTGCTCCGCGCGGGCGCGAGCCCAGCGCTGGATCGTACGGCGATCGATACCGAGCGCCGCAGCGGTGTGGACCTTGTTGCCGCCGAAGCGACGGAGCGCGTAGTCCACGTAGACGCGCTGGAACTTGTGCATGGGAACGAGTCCCTCGGCGGCCTCGACGAGCGCCTCGAGTGCGTCCGGAGTGGCCTCCTTCGGGAGCGGCGCCGAGCGGCGCTGCACGACGCCGCTGGTCGGCGATGACATCGACGACATCGGCATCGAGTGGCGCGCCACTTTTCGCTTCAGATCGACGACGGAGAGAAGCTGCTTGATCTGAGCACTCGCGAGCTCGATGGCGTTGCCGACGACGACGGCGGCGCCGAGTCGTGCGGACTTCACCGCGAGATCCGTGCCCCCTGCGACGACCAGCACCGAGGCGCCGTTCGCCTTCCCGACGAGATCGAGCACATCATCATCCGAAAGGGATGGAGCGGCGATGACGATGATGTCCGTACCAGGCAGTGCATCGAGCGCTGCCGCCCGTGACGTGGCGCGACGTACAGAGCAACCCTCTTCGCGGAGGTAGCTTTCGAGACCGAGAGGCTTGTCGCCCTCCACGAGAAGCGCACTGAAACGTGCCGTAGGAATCGCGCTTGCGACGTTCACGATGAATCGCACCCTTTCCCCTTCGCAACCGAGCAGTGTCTCGTTTGCGAGGTGTGCCGGGCCACGAGCACCTCACGTGCCACGGGTGCATGCAGCAGAACGTCGCGAGATCACGGATCGGGTTGCTCGGCGCGCTGTGACCGAATTCACCGCTGCCGCACTCCATTGGGGCAAAAGGGCACAATGCCGCAGGCTTCCGACCGTCCAGGTGAGGCGGCAAGTCCCGGCCTGGGGTAGGGTATCCTCATGAAAGTCGCGACGAAATTCGCGCTCGCGTTCGTCGCGAGCGGTCTTTTCAGCGTCGTCGTCTACTCGTCGGTCGCCGCGAGCCGCGAAGTGGATCAGCTCGAGACGACCGTTGCGGAAGATCTCGCGAGCCTCGGCCGAACCCTCAGCACGTCGATCATGGCCGTGTGGGAACGCGAGGGCGAAGCCCGGGCGCTCGAGCTCGTCGCCGTTCACGATCGTGACGAGGCGATCGACGTTCGATGGACCTGGCTCGATGTCGACAGCAGCCATTCGTTCTCGCCTCGAGGAGGACTGTCGGTCGTCCCCTCCCTCCTGCGGGGCGAGCAGCGAACGTGGGTCGGCGTGACAACGGGCGGCAAGCGGCGCGTCTACGCATATGTCCCGCTACTGCGACCCGGGATGCGACCTGCCGCGCTCGAGTTCTCACGCCCGCTCGTCAAAGAGTCGCAGGTGTTTTGGTCGGAGGTACGCGAGCAGCTGCTCTTGTCGACCATCGTGGCCGCATTTGCCGCGACCGTCGCGCTCGTTTTGACGTCGGTGATCATCTCGCGCCCACTCGCACGCGTCGCCGAGCAGGCTCGCCGCATCGGCAAGGGAGATCTGTCGCACAAGCTACCGGTGACGGGCTCCGACGAGGTCGCCGCGTTGATCGAAGAGCAGAACGCGATGTGCGAGGCGCTGATGCAAGCGCGAACGCGCGCCGAAGAGGAAGCCGACAAGCGGCTGACGGCGCTCGAGCAGCTTCGCCATGCCGATCGCCTCCGAACCGTCGGCACCCTCGCCTCGGGCATCGCCCACGAGCTCGGGACGCCGCTCAACGTCATCTCCATGCGCGCGAAGATGATCGCGACCGGCGAGGTCCCGCCGGCCGACGCGCCCGAGAGCGCAAAGATCATCGTTGCCCAGACCGATCGCGTCACGAAGATCGTCCGGCAGCTGCTCGATTTCGCGCGCCGGCGCACTCCGAAGCGAGCGGAGGCCGACCTGGGCGATCTCGCCGAGCGCACTTCGCAGCTTCTCTCCGCGCTCGCGAAGAAGTCTCGCGTCGAGATGAAGGTCGCCGCGGACGGCACGGTGAAGGCGAACATCGACGCCGCGCAGATCGAGCACGCGATCACGAACCTGATGATCAACGGCATTCATGCGATGCCGAGCGGCGGTGACCTCACGATCAACGTGACCGAAGCCGATGCTGCCCCAGACCGCGCGCCAAAGCACGTACGCCGATGCGCCATCGTCGAGGTGGCCGACACCGGAACGGGCATCACGGCGGAGAACCTCGAGCGCATCTTCGAGCCCTTCTTCACGACGAAAGGCGTCGGCGAAGGGACCGGGCTCGGCCTCAGCGTCACCCACGGAATCGTCGAGGACCACGGCGGCTGGATGACGGCCGAGAGCACCGTCGGCAAGGGCACACGCTTCCGCCTCTACCTTCCGTTGCAGGCATGAGCCGACGCGAGATCTGATCTACCGTGCAGGCATCACCGCGGAATCTCTAGTAAGCTTCGACGCCATGTCCTCGCAGGCCCCGAGCACGGAACAACGGCAGCGCGTCCTCGTCGTCGATGACGAGCCCGAGATGGCCACCGTCGTCGAGCAGGCGCTCAGCCGTCGGGGCTACGACGCCGTCCAGCGGAGCAGTGCGGACGACGCCTGGGAGCTGCTCGAGCGCGAGGACTTCGACGTCGTCGTGACCGACCTCAACATGCGCGGGATGAGCGGCGTCGAGCTCACCGATCGCGTGGCGAAAAACCGCAAGGATCTGCCGGTCATCGTGATCACCGCGTTCGGCTCGCTCGAGACGGCGATCGCGACGCTCCGCGCCGGCGCGTACGACTTCATGACGAAGCCGTTCGACATCGACCAGCTCGTGGTCGCGGTCGAGCGCGCGGCGCAGAACAAGCGCCTCCGTGACGAGGTGAAGCGGCTGCGTGCCGAGGTCGCGCGCTCGAAGCCGAGCGCGGACTTCGTCGGCGACGGCCCGGCCATGCGCAAGGTGCACGAGGTGATCGCCCGCGTCGCCGAGACCGATGCGACGGTCCTCGTCACGGGTGAAAGCGGCTCCGGGAAAGAGCTCGTCGCCCGCGACGTGCACAAGCGCAGCAAGCGCGCGAACGGTCCGTTCGTCGCCATCAACTGCGCAGCGCTACCGGAGACGCTGCTCGAGAGCGAGCTCTTCGGGCACGTGAAGGGCGCCTTCACGGACGCCAAGGCGAGCAAGCGGGGCCTCTTCGCGGAGGCGAGCGGCGGGACGCTCTTCCTCGACGAGATCGGCGAGATGCCGCCCGGGATGCAGGCGAAGCTGCTTCGCGCTCTCGAGGAGCGCTCCGTGCGCCCCGTCGGCGGCACGTCCGAGACGCCATTCGATGCGCGCCTCGTCACGGCGACGAATCGTGATCTCGAGTCGCTCGTCGAGAGCGGGCGCTTCCGCGAAGACCTCTACTACCGCATCAACGTCGTGCACGTGGACCTTCCGCCGCTTCGCGCGCGCGGCAGCGACGTCCTGCTGCTCGCGCAGCACTTCATCACGAAGCTCGCTGGCCCGATGGGCAAGAAGGTGACCGGCTTCTCGTCCGCGGTCGCCGAGCGACTCCTGTCGTATTCGTGGCCGGGCAACGTGCGCGAGCTGCAGAACTGCATCGAGCGCGCGATCGCGCTCGCGCGCTTCGAGGAGCTCACGGTCGAGGACCTTCCGCCGAAGGTACGCGACTTCAAGCCTTCGTTCGTCGTCGTCGCGACCGAGGATCCGACCGACCTCGTCACGATGGAGGAAGTCGAGCGGCGCTACATCCAGCGCGTGATGGAAGCCGTCGGGCAGAACAAGACGCAGGCCGCGAAGGTCCTCGGCTTCGATCGCACGACGCTCTATCGCAAGCTCGAACGCTACAAGCTCGGTGGTCCGCCGGAGCGCGTGACGGCAGGTCCGAGCTCGGCGTCGAAGGACTGAGTCGACCGGAACGAGAGGGCCCGAGACGACCACGATCGCCTGATTGAGACGTCGTCATCGGTCATCGGCGTCGGCGACGACGTCGCCGAGTCAGGGGGCCAGTGTGTGCCCCACCCGAGGATCACGAGATCTCCCGAGGATGTAGGCGCTGCGCGCACCGCATTTCCTCTAAGGATTTCGCGATCTGGTCGCCCGTCCGACCAGTATTGAGACGCGTTTGTGACTCACATCCGGGTGCACGGTGCCCCCGAGAGCGTCCTCGTGTGGGCGCCGCAGATGCCGCGTTACAGCCTGACACTCATTTTCGGTCCAGCTTGCAGAAACCGAAATGAGACAGCTTGATTCGCGTATCAAAGCTATGTGGCGCGCGCTTGCACCCCGAGCTCGATCCGCCTTCCGGCGCTCGGCTCGATCGTTCGTGGGACCCTCGCAGCTCTGACCGGCGTTGCGCTCTTCGTGAGCGCCCCGGGAGACGCCGAGGCTTACTCCGTGAAGAAGACCTCCCGCGGTGAGCTGGTTCACTGGGAGGAGCGGACGGTCAAGTACACGATCGATCCGTCGGTCGACCGCGCCGTCGTCCAAGGGACGGACGCGACGCTCGCGGCGATGGAATCGTGGAGCGGCACCGTCGGCGCTCCGGACCTCGAAGTCGCGCCTGTCGATGCGACCTCGCCGACGAGCCCCGGCTTCGATCAGAAGAACGGCGTCTTCTACATGAGCGGTGGGTACGCGCCCGCAGGGCGTGCGCTCGCCATCACCGTCCTCACGTACGACAACACCACGGGCAAGATCCTCGACGCGGACGTCATCTTCAACGGCGTCTACTCGTTCCAGGTCCTCGACGCTCCCGGGGCACCCGGCTTCACGAAGGAGAGCCCGACGGCGGCCCATCCCTCGAACACCGACGGCATCGGGCACGACACGGAGACGTCGATCGATCGCTCGCGCGACAGCGTCTACGACCTCCATCACGTCATCGCGCACGAGCTCGGTCACTCGCTCGGCATGAACGACGAGACCGGCCGCAAGGACGCGCTCATGTACCGCTACTCGGTGCCGAACGACGCGTCGATCCGGCAGCCGGCAGCCGACGACATCGCGGGTCTCGCGGAGCTCTACAGCACGAAGCTCGAGGCACACGGCAACGGCTGCGGGAGCGCCACCGTCGCCCCGAAGAAGCCGTCGAGCTCGGCTACGCACGCTGCGATGGTCGCGACGTTCGGTCTCCTCCTCTTCCTCGTCCTCCGTGCGAAGAGCGATCGCCGAGCGCGCGTCGGGTTCGTGCTCGCGGCGGCGGCGGCGACGATCACGCTCGTCCCGACGCTCTCGGGCAAGAGCGGCGCGGGCGTCGCACGCGCGAGCGAGAGCGTCGCGATCGGGCACGCGCGTGCGAAGGTGCTCGCGACCTCGACGGCGATCGAAAACGGCCTCTTCAAGACGAGCTACAAGCTCGAGACCACGACCTGCCGCGCTGCGACCTGCCCGAAGGCGGGCCATGGCATCACGTGGGGCGGCACCGTCGGGAACATCACGCAGGAAGTCGGCGGCTATTACGCGCCTTCCGACGGCGACGAGGTCGATGTGTCGTTCGGAAAGCTCCCGAACGCGCTCGCGCCGATGGCGAAACCCCTCGCCGGCCGCCTCGCCGCCGTGAACGACGACTTCAGCGTCGAAGTCGTCACGCGCGCGAACTGATTCCCTAGAAGCCGCCCTTCGTCGAGCGCGTGGGCCGCCACGAGCCGCGGCCCGGGGAGATGCGCTTGTAGACGAGGAGGCTGTGCGCCAGCACGAGCACGCGCGTCCCGGCGTCGACGGAGTCGCCTGCGCTCATCGCCTCCTGCGCGGTGTCGATGCGAAGCGCCCAGCGGCTCCCCCACTCGAAGCCGGGGAGCGTGAACTGAATGTCGTCGTGTGAGCCATTGAGCAGAATGAGGAACGTGTCGTCGACGAGAGGCTCGCCGTTCGCGTCGCGCCAGTCGAGCGCGTCACCCGCGAGCAGGAGGCCGAGCGTGGCGCGATGCGGGTTCTGCCAGTCGGACGGCACCATCTCGCGACCATCGGGACGGAACCACGCGATGTCGGGCAACTCGCTGCCCGCGACGCGCTCGCCACGGAGAAAACGCGGCCGGCGGAAGACCGGGTGACGGCGGCGGAACGCGACGACCTCCCGGCAGAACGCGAGGAGCTTCTCGCGGTCGGGATCGAGCTTCCAGTCGAGCCACGAGACAGCGTTGTCCTGGACGAACGCGTTGTTGTTCCCGCCCTGCGTCTTCCCCATCTCGTCGCCGGCGGTGATCATCGGCACGCCTTGCGACATCATCAGCGAGACGATGAAGTTGCGCTGCTGGCGAGCGCGCAGGCGGTTGATCTTCGCGTCGGTCGTCGGCCCTTCGACGCCGCAATTCCACGACAGGTTGTCGTCCCATCCGTCGCGGTTGTCCTCGCCGTTGTCGAGGTTTCGCTTCTTCTCGTACGTCACGAGGTCGCGCAGCGTGAAGCCGTCGTGCGCGGTCACGAAGTTGATGCTCGCGTGAGGACGGCGGCCTCCGTCCTCGTAGAGATCGCTCGAGCCCGTGAGCCGGTACCCCATGTCCCCGACGGTGTGCTTCGCGCCGGTCCAGAAGTGACGGACGCTATCGCGATAGCGACCGTTCCACTCCGTCCAGAGCACCGGGAAATTGCCGACCTGATAGCCGCCGTGACCGAGGTCCCAGGGCTCCGCGATCAGCTTCACGTTCGACAAGACCGGATCCTGGTGGATGATGTCGAAGAACGCGCTCAGCTTGTCGACGCCGTTCCCGTGCTCGCGTGCGAGCGTCGAGGCAAGGTCGAAGCGGAAGCCATCGACGTGCATCTCCGTCACCCAGTAACGCAAGCTGTCCATGACGAGCTTCAGCGTCTGCGGATGAAGCATGTTCAGGCTGTTGCCGCAGCCGGTGTAGTCCTCGTACCGCGCCGGGTTGTCCAGCCGAAGCCGGTAGTACGTGCGGTTGTCGAGACCGCGCAGCGACACCGAGGGCCCGAGATGATCCCCCTCGCCCGTGTGGTTGTAGACGACGTCGAGGACGACCTCGATCCCGGCGCGATGGAGCTTCTTCACCATCCGCTTGAATTCGACGACCTGGTTCCCGCGCTCGGCGGCGAAGCGCTGATCGGGAGCGAAGAAGCCGAGCGTGGAGTAGCCCCAGTAGTTCTCCTTGCCGCGTGAGGCGACGGACCACTCGTTCATCGACTCGTGGATCGGAAGGAGCTCCACGGTCGTGACGCCGAGCCGCTTGAGGTGATCGATGAGCGGGTCGCTCGCGAGACCGAGGTACGTTCCGCGCAACTCCTGCGGCACGTCGGGGTGGCTCGCGCTGATGCCCTTCACATGGGCTTCGTAGAGGATCGTGTCCGCCCACGGAACGCGCGGGGGTACATCGTCTTCCCAGTCGAAGCGATCGTCGACCACGACGCTCTTCGGAACGCCGCGCGCGCTGTCGCGGAGATCGGCCGCGTGCTCCGTCGGTCTGTCCTTCGTCCCTGCGAACCCAGGCACGGGTGCGCCGGCATAGGCGAAGACCGGCTCGCGATAGTCGATCTTGCCTTCGATCGCGCGCGCGTACGGATCGACGAGCAGCTTGTGCGGATTGAAGATGAGCCCGCGCGCAGGATCGTAGGCGCCACGCGCCCGGAAGCCGTACCGCTGACCTGGGCGGATGCCGTGGACGTAGCCGTGCCAGACGTGCATCGTCTGCTCACGGAGTGGGATGCGCCTCTCCCCCTGCTCGTCGAAGAGGCACAGCTCCATCCCCGTGGCGTTCTCCGAGTAGACGGCGAAGTTGACGCCTTCTCCGTCTAAGCTCGCGCCGAGCGGCGTGTGGCGGCCGGGCCGCACAGTCTTGACCATGTGAGCCGAGCACGTTACCGCCATTTTTCGGCGAATTGCTATGTCGCCGGTTCGCTGAACCGGTTCGCCGCAACGGCGAGCCGCCGGATCGCTGCGAGCCGCGCCGTCACCGCAGGATCCTCGAGGAGGTCCTCGATCGGACGCGCGAGGCGCCACGTCCAGTTCTGATCGGTGACGGTGCCGGGCAGGTTGATCCGCGCCTTGTCGCCGAGGATCTCCTGCGCGAGGAGGAGCGTCAGCTCCGAGCGCGACGAGAGGAGCAACCGAATGAGCGCGAGCTCTCGCTCGGCCTCGGGGAGATCCAGCGGAATGCCGTCGAGCTTCGCGAGACGCTCACGCTCCCAGTCCTCGAGCTCGTACCACCACTGCGTGATCGGCAGCGTGTCGTGCGTGCTCCACGTCGCGACCGACAGCTCGGGGAACGCTCGAGGATCGCGCGGGATGAAGTTCTCGTCGCGCTCCCAGGGAAGCACCTTGTAGCCAGGTAGCTCGAGGCGCGTCATCGTCTCGCGAACGTACGGCGGGATGACGCCGAGGTCCTCAGCGATCACCGAGCCGCGTCCGGCGGCTTCGAGCATCGCGCGAAGCACCTTCTCACCGCGCGCGCGCTGCTCGGCTTCCGGCTCGGGATCGAAGCGTCCGCGAGAAGGCTCGCCCGGAGCGGCCTCCTTCTTGATCCACTGACGGAAGAAGCCGACGACATGGTCGATACGGAAGCGATCGAACAGCTCGGCCGAGTGTGCCGCGCGAGCGCGAAGCCACCCGAGGTTGTCCGCGTCCATCACGGGCCACCGGTATGCCGGAAGCCCCCAGCTCTGGCCATCGGCGGAGAAATCGTCCGGCGGGGCTCCGAGCGAGACGTCGGTCTGGAACTGATCGCGATGCGCCCACACGTCCGCGCTCTCGCCGCCGACGATGAACGGCATGTCGCCCATCAGCGAGATGCCCTGACGCTTCAGCTCCGCGCGGGCCACGCGCCACTGCTCGTGCGCGACCCACTGCAGATACATCTCTTCGAGCACCTGCGTGCCGAGTCCGCCGTCGTCGCGCGGCGACGACGCGAGCGCGAGCACCTCGGGAGAGCGATCACGCTCGTGCGCGGGCCATGTCGACCAGCCGTAGCCGGCGTGGGACGCGCGGAGCGCCGCATAGAGCGCGTGATCGCGGAGCCAGTCGGCTTCGCGATCCACGAACGCGAAGAGCTCGCGCGCGCGCGCTGTGTTCTTGGCGAGCTCGCGCTCGCGGAAGCGATCGAACGCTGCGCGAAGGGCTCGACGCTTGATGGTCCGCACGGCGGCGTAGTCGACGGTCTTCGAACGACGAACACGCTCGAGCTCCGCGAGCCCGGCCTCGCCGAGCGCACGACGGACGAGCTCGGCGTCGACCTCGGGCGTGGCCTCGACCGTGATGTAGATCGGATCGAGCGCGAACGCCGAAAGCGCGCCGTACGGGCTCGTCTCCCCGTCCGCGAGCTCATGTGTGGGCAGGACCTGGAGAAGGCGCTGGCCTCCGAGGAGGAAGAGACCGGCCGCCGCCGGCAGATCGGTGATCTGTCCAATGCCCCAGTCCGCGCGCGTGCGCACCGAGAAGAGCGGAATCGTCACGCCCGAGAGCCTGGCCATCGCCACGCCGCCTCCTTCGCACACGCCGCGCCAGCGTGCAAGCACTCCGTCACTCAGCGCGGAGGCACGTTCTGGGCCCCGGCCATCGATTTTCGACGTGGCGGAAGGACACGGCCGCGAACGGGAAAGCACGGGAACTTCGGCAGCGCTGCTACACACTATGTCGTCGTGCGCGGAGCTCTCGTCGTCACGTTCGCCATCTCGCTCGGCGCTCACGTCGCGGTCGCGGCCGCGCTTCTCGCCCCGCGCGTCCGGCCGGCGGCGCCCCTCGATCCCGCGCCCCAGCTCGCAGGTGAGACGTTCGAGCTCCCGGCGCCCGAGACGGCGGAGGTGCCGCTCGCGAATGCCTCGCCCTCGCCCGAGAGCGTCAGCGATCCGGCTGCGCCGAGTGATGGCGATGCGCCCGCGCGTCCGTCGCCACCGGCGCAAGGCAAGCCCGCTCCGCGAGCCTCGCACGCCGCACGTCCGTCCGGTGGACGTGCCGAGCCGGGCGAAACCGACGGAACGCCGGGATCGACCGGCACGACGCCCGCGCTCTACGGCGCCGTCGGCGAACGCTCCGCGGCCGATCTGGCCACTGCGTTCACGCGAGGGTTCCCGCAAGCCGCGAGCGCGGACGCTGCATGGCGGTCGGCTCCGCTCGGCTCGGCCGGCGAAGCGGACGTCGTGCTCACGCTCGATGACTCGGGTCACATCGAGAGCACGCAGATCCTCGGCTCACCGAGCCCGGCGCTCTCGAGCGCCATTCGGCGGACACTCGCCCTCATCAAGGGACGGTCGTTCGTGGCGAAAGGAAAGGTCACGAAGCTTCATCTGGTCGCTGTCGTCAGCACGGACTCGGTGCACGACGGTCTGCACGGGGACGTCTTCGCGATCGGAGGGAGCTTTGCGGGAGGCGAAGGAAGCGCGTTCTTCGCCCTTGCGATCGGGCGAAGGATCGACGTCCGCGTTCGCCTGAGATGATCGTCAGCGGCGCTTCCAGACGCGGAAGCCTCGCTCCTCGACGGCGACGTCGTAGCTCGCCTCGAGCGCGCGCTGCAGATCCGGTGCGAGGCGAAGCTGACCGGTGTGCTCGACGAACGCGCGCGTCCTCGGCGACATGAGCTCGTCGATCCACGGCGCCGCCGGATACGAGCCGCGCCGCACGAGATGCACCATCTGGTACGTCGGCGTGAGGATCCGTCCGTTCAGAAGGAGCTCGATGCCCGCTTCGTCGGCGGCGATCACGCCGTCGCTCTCGATCCCCGCACGCGGGCGCACGGACGCGACGAACGCAGCATCGGCACGCATCCGCGCGGCGTGCTCGAGCGCCCCTCGCACCGAGGCAACGTCCGCCCAGGCGACGGCGATGAGCGCGACGAGGGCATGACGAAGGTCGCTGCCGAAGACACGCACCGGCCCCGCAGCGCATCGCGAGACGAGCGCAACGGCAGCAATGGCAGGCTCCATCCAGTAGTTCGACGAGCTTCCCGTCTTCGCGAGGGCGAACAGCGTCCAGCCGAAAGCGCCGCCAAGTGCGGCGAGGCCGATCCGTGAGCTCGCGCTCGCGCGATCGCGCCATCCGAGCCACGCCGCCCACACGAGGAGCGGGGCGAAGAACGGAAGCCGGCCTCCCACCTGCTCGATCCAAACCGCGAGCGAGAACGCCTGCGCATTCGATCGAACGACATGCTCGAAGAGCGCGCCGCCCGATGCGACATGCGCCACGATCGCGCTCACAACTGCGAGCAGCACCGCTACGCCGAGCATGCGAGGTCCGCTCTTGCGATCGACGACGCATCCACCGGCAAGGGCTCCGAGCGGAAGACCGACGATCGTCGGCTTCACCCACGGCACGAGGACGAACAGCGCGACGGACAAGACATCGAGCTTTCCTCGGCGCATCGCTCGCGCGAGCGCGATGGCGGCGAGCGCGCAGGCGATCGAGTCCGGTCGTCCGATGGTCGCGAAGTTCGCGAGCACCCAGATCCCCGCGACGAAGACAGCTGCGATGGCGGTCTCGCGCCGGGACTCCGGACGCGCACTCCATGCAAGCCCGGCAAGCGCTCCGAGCCATGCGATCGTGCACACGAGGCGCGCGAAGGCGACGTTGTTCGGCCCCAACGACACGATCCATGTCCAGAGCGGCGGGTACGTCACGTAGAAGCGCGACGCGGGCTCGCCGTACTCGTTCGCGCCGAGCAGCGGATCGACGTAGAGCGGAAGATGAGACCGGAGGCGCGACGCCTCGAAGAGGACCTCGGCTTCACCCCAGTACGGGATGCGGACCGGTAGCGTGACGACGACGAAGTACAGCGTCGCGACGAGCGCGCTCGTGATGCTCACGAGGACGAGACCCCAGGTGATCCTGGCGAGCACCGCTGCCTCTTCTCACCGTCTCGCGCTCTCGCGAGAGCGTGACCTCAGTCCTTCCGTGCCTGCTTCGGGGCCACGTCGCGTCGCGCGTAGATCATGAGACGCCCGCGCGCGAAGGTACGCTCGTAGTCGTTCGGGATCATCGCGAGCGCCTCGGGCGTGGCCTCCCAGAGGAGCAGGTGGTCGTAGCGAGGCGTCGCGTCGGCATAGAACTTCTGCCACGTCGTCCGGAAGAGGACGTCGCAGTCGTCGAAGCGCGACGCGGTCTTGCACATCGTCGCCGGCGTGCTCATCTCCGGCGCGAACGACTCGAGCACGAGATGATTGAAGCGTACCGGCGGCGGCTCGCTGTACGTGACGGGGAACGAGCGCGAGTGGGCGAACAAGAGCGGCGCCGAGGTCTTCCGGTCGACGACGTAGTAGCCCCACATGTGAAGGAGGTTCCGCGTGTTGTCCGAGGCGCCCTTGTGCTTGAAGAGAAGCGGCAAGAGGTGCGCGCCCTCGGGCACGGCGTCGATGCCGGCGGAGAACTCCTGGCGCTCCTCGTCGAGGCGCGCGTAGTCGATGCCCATGCCTGCCGTGTAGAGCACCGCGGACACGCCGAGCGCGGCGACGAGCGCCTTCGGAAGACGCTCCGGCAAGAACAACAGGAGGCCAACCCAGAAGTACGGGATGAGCCTCGAGTTGACGTGGAACCAGTTGGTCATCTTGTACGGGATGAAGCAGTACAAGACGACGAGCGCGATCAGCGCGTACGACGAGAAGAACGCCGGCGCCGGACCGGTGCGCCGCCGCAGCCCCCACAAGCCGACGACCGCGAGCGAGATGCACGGCACGAGGCTCGACAGCGAGAGGTTCGAGTAACCCCAGAACCACTCCGCCCACAGGTTGTAGGCGAGCTCCCACGGAGCGAGCAGCTTCTTGAAGTCCATGAAGCCCGTCATCGGGCCCACGGTGTCCTTCACGTGCTGCGTGACCGAAGCGAGCGCGAGAAGCGTCACCGGCATCAGGGGGACGGCCATCGCGAGTGTCGCCTTGTAGCGCTCCTTCCACGTCGGCTGGACGACCGCCTCGATGAGGACGAGCAGATGGACGACGAGAAGCGGGAACACGTGGGCGTACCACGTGGCGACTCCGAGCCCGACGATCGCCAGCGCGTTCGCGATGGTCGGAGCGCTGCGCTGCCGATTCAACGCGAGGAGCAGCGCGAGCGACAGCGGCACCGCGACCGCGAAGTCGAGCATGCCCATCGAGACGAACCAGTTGTGGACCATGGGCCACGCGAACAGCGTCGCCACCAGCATCCGACGACGGCTGCCGGAGATGCGCAGCACGAATCGCGGAAGGACGAGCGCGTTCAGCGCCAGCGTGAGCAGCGCGAAGAGGCGCGCCGCGAGCTTCACCCCGCCGATCTTTCCGACGAGGTGCAGCCACGTGAAGAGGGCCGCGTTGGTCTTGAAGAAGCCGTTGAAGACGTATTCGGGATACGACTTGATGTTCTCGATGACCGTGAGGGTCGCGAGGTGGTTCGGCAGGTCCTGATACGGCGGGACCTCCGTCAGGGCGAGCGGCCACGCCCCGACGACGAAGAGGACCGCGCTTGCAGCGAGGGCGAGCTGCGTGTCCGAGAGTCGGATCTGGCTCAGTTTGTCGAGCCGACCCGGAAGGACGGCGACGGCGCCGACCGACGAGGACCGGACTCCGGACGATGCCGGTACGGTAGAGGTGTCATCGAGGCTCACTCCCTCGGGTGAGCTGCGGAGCAGCTCCCTGGTTACGGCGTCGGAGTTGAGCATCAGAGGAGAAGGAGGCTGGCTGGGTCTCGGCCGCCGGAGTCGCGCGGCACGTCAGAAGCGATGAGCCCGTAAGCAAGACGCGGCCCACCCACAACGCCCTGAAAAACCCGGGCGACGGAGCCTAACCCGAGGTGTAGGGAGTGTCCACCAGGCACAGATGAGCATGCGCTATGACAGCCGGATCATGCGCCCTTGATGCACCGCGTGATGCGACCGGCGAATCCAGAGCAATGCTCAGCTCTTCCTGAGCAT
This sequence comes from Pseudomonadota bacterium, assembly GCA_023402175.1. Taxonomy (GTDB): domain Bacteria; phylum Myxococcota_A; class Polyangia; order Polyangiales; family Polyangiaceae; genus Labilithrix. The sequence goes on from JAEXCN010000033.1 coordinate 15,205, forward strand.
CGCGGCCGAGTGTCGCAGACTTGTGCTCGAGGTAAGGCTACGCCTGAGCTGTCGTATATGGGCACACAACATGAAGGACGGGCTCTTGGTGGCTCGTCGCTCCCCTCCCTCGACCCACGTTGTCCCCGGGGCAACCGCACAAACGCGCACCCGCGCGCACATCGTAGGTATTGGATCCGCGCGCTGGTGGATCGCCCGTTCATCGGTCCTCGGTCTCGCGTTGCTCGGGGCCGTGGGTTGCGCGGCCGAAGTCGATGGAAATACGGACGTCGCGACCAACGTGACGCTCGGCGCCGAGACGAAGATCTTCGGCGGCGAGACGGATGACGATTCCGGCGCGATCACGAGTGTGGTCGCGCTGAAGATCGGAGAGGCCGGAGCTTACGAGCTGTGCTCCGGCGCGCTCGTCGCTCCGAACATCGTCCTCACGGCGCGGCACTGCGTGGCGAACAGCATCACGACCTCTGTGTCCTGTGACGAGAAAGGCTACTCCACGAACGGCGCGCACGTTGCCGGAGAGCATCTGCCTGGCAGCGTGGCCGTCTACACCGGGACCTCGCCGAAGTTCGCGGCGAAGCCCCAGGCCGTCGGCAAAGCCATCGTCGCGCCGCAGAGCGAGTTCCTCTGCGATAGCGACATCGCGCTGGTCGTCCTCGATCACGCGGTCACCGGCGTGCAGCCGGCTGCCGTGCGCCTCGCGACGGGCGTCGCGCCCGGCGAAACGATCCGCTCGGTCGGCTACGGCCAGAACGACAAGAAGATGCCGCTCGGTACGCGGCTCCGGAAGCCCGGTGTGCCTGTGCTCGCGATGGGTAGCGGCGTCTCGGAGAGTCGGACCGCGCTCGGCACGCACGAATTCGAGGTTGGCAAATCGATCTGCCAGGGTGACTCCGGCGGACCGGCGATCAGCGAAGAGACCGGCGCGATCGTCGGAGTCGTCTCGCGCGGCGGCGACTGCGAGGAGGACTTCGGACACATCTACACGACGACCGCGGGGTGGACGGAGCTGTTCGACGAGGCTTTCGCGCTTGCCGGTGGAGCACCGATCGTCGAGTCGGGTCAGCCGATCGGAAACGGCTCCACGCCGCGAACGAAGCCCATCAGCGCGCCGGTTGCGGACGAGCCGGCCGCCGCCGAGGCGTGCTCGAGCACCGGCGGGCGGGCGCGTGGTGGTGCTTCCGTCGCGCTCCTCGTCGGCTGCGCGGTCGCCTCGATGTGCCGACGGCGAGCGAAGCGGCCCACCTCGGCCTGAGCTCGCGAAACCCGCGCGTCGCCGTCGGAAGGTCGCTAGGCTTCCGACTGGATGCGACTGCTCCGAGTATCGCTTCACGACGTCGGGCCGTTCGACGACGCGGTGCTTAAGCTCACACCTCCCGAGCTCGCCCCGGAGCATCCCGCGGATGCGGGCGAAAACGAAGACGAGAGCAGCGTATCCGTGTATGCGGCGGCTCCCCGACCGCTCACAGTCGTGTTCGGCGGCGACGGCACAGGCAAGACGTCGCTCCTCTCCGCGCTCGCGCTCACGCGGCCAGGGCATGCGCTGCCTCCGCTTCCGCCAGCGGGCGTGCGGGAGGGCCGAGCCACACGCGATGCTCCACCTTGGGTCGCGACCGAGTGGCTCCTCGGCGAGGACGATCCGGAGCGCCCTCACCCGCTCGTCGTCGCAAGCCCTGCGGCGGTGCTTCCGGGCGAGACGCCGGAGATGGCAGCCGTGCGGCGACGCGAACAAGCGCTGTTCGACCGACGTGCGCAGCAGGAGGGCGGCTACGTCTTCGTCTCGTTCTCGGGCGCGCGTTGGTTCTCGCGCGTCGCGAACATGTTGAGTGTGCCCGAACGATCGATCCTCCGGTACGACGTCCGTCAGCCGAGCACGTCGTTCGACGATCCGACGCGCGCGGATCTCACGCGCGAGACGAAGCAGGTCATCTCCTACGCCGCGATCGGCGCTGCGCTCGGCGCACGCAGCGCCGAGTTCGACAACCTCGTTCGTTTCGAGAACGCGATGCGCGAGGTCATCGACGTCGTCCTCGAGCCGTTCGACCTCGTCCACGCCGGCGTCAGTCCGACGAGCCTCGAGCCGCAGGCGCGCTCCTCGCGCGGCGGGCTCGTTCCGTTCGATGCGATGCCGCGAGCCGCGCGCCACCTCGTCGCATTCGTGACGCTCCCGCTACGCGCGCTCTTCGCTGCCTATCCAGGCTCGGAGTCACCGCGCGAACGCGAGGGCGTCGTCGCGATCGATGATGTCGAGAGCCAACAGGATCCTGCGCTCCTTCGTGAGCTCGTCCCGCTCCTCCGCCGCGCGCTGCCGAACGTGCAGTGGATCCTCACGACGGCATCGACGCACCTCGCCCTCGCCTGCGAGTCCTCGGAGGTCGTGGCGCTCCGCCGGACCGGAACGAGCCGCGTCGAGCTCGGAGAAGGTTTGCTCCACTGATCGCGCGGAGCGCGCGCGATCAGTGCGCCTCGCCCCAGTGCCGACCGGCGCCGACGTCGACGTCGAGAGGCACGTCGAGCTTCATCGCGCTCTCCATGGCTTCCTTGATGAGGCCCTTCGCCTCGTCGACGTGCTGCTCGGGCACCTCGAAGACGAGCTCGTCGTGAACCGTGAGGATCATGCGCGCGCCCGGCACGACGTCGCCGAGCCCGAGCTTCACCATGGCGAGCTTCAAGATGTCGGCGGCGGTGCCCTGGATGGGCGTGTTCTTCGCGACGCGCTCGGCTTCGAAACGAAGACCGCGGTTCGATGAATGCAGGTTCGGCAGGAAGCGGCGCCGACCGAGGAGCGTCCGTACGGCCTCGCCTTCGCGCGCGGTGTCGATCGTCTGCTCCATGAATCGGCGGACGCCGACGAATCGCTCGAAGTACGTCGCGATGAACTGCGCCGCCTCCTGGCGCGTGATGCCGAGGTCGCGCGCGAGGCGCGGCTCGCCCATGCCGTAGATGAGGCCGAAATTGACCGCCTTCGCGCGCCGGCGCATCTCGGGAGTGACCTCCGCGCGCGGGACGTTGAAGACGAGCGACGCGGTGTGCGTGTGGACGTCGACGCGCTCGCGGAAGGCGACGCCGAGAGCCTCGTCCTTCGCGAGGTGGGCGAGGACGCGGAGCTCGATCTGCGAGTAGTCGGCGCTGACGATGAGGTGGCCTTCGGGGGCGACGAACGCCGAGCGCACGAGCCGTCCGAGCTCGCGGCGGATCGGGATGTTCTGCAGGTTCGGCTCGGTCGACGAGAGGCGCCCCGTCGCCGCGACCGCTTGCTCGAAGCGCGTGTGGATGCGCCCCGTCTCCGGGTTGACCGCGCGGGGAAGGCCCTCGAGGTACGTGCCCTTCAGCTTGTCGAGCTCGCGGAAGTCGAGGATGACGCCGGGCAGCGGATGTTTGTCCGCGAGCTCCTCGAGCACGGCGGCATCGGTCGAGCGCCCGCCCTTCATCGTTCGCTTCACGACGGGCAGCTTCAGCTCGTCGAAGAGGATGGTCTCGAGCTGATCGCGCGAGCGGATCGCGAACGGGCGGCCGACGACCTCGTGAGCCTTGGCCTCGAGGATCTGACACTCGCCTTCGACCTTGGCCGCGATTCCGGCGAGGCGGGAGGTGTCGACGAGGACGCCTTTCTGCTCCATCGCGGCGAGGACGCGCGTGAGCGGCAGCTCCACGTTCTCGTACAGATTACCGAGACCGTCCTGCGCGACGCGTGGATCGAGGCGTTCGGCGAGAGCGAGCGCCTGCTCCGCCTGCGGGGCCGCGTAGGTCGTGGCGCGCTCGACGTCGAGCTGGTCGAACATCACGCGATCGGCTTTGCGCCCGGTCGTCGCTTCTTCGAAGATCGGCAGCTCGGTCCCGAACTCGCGGCGAACGAGGTCCTTGAGGGCGTGCGGCGCCTCGGGATCGAGGAGGTACGCCGCGAGCATCGGGTCGGAGATGACGCCGTCGATGCGGAGGCCGTATCGCGCGAAGACGTCCTCGAGCCGCTTGAGATCGTAGGCGACCTTCCGGACCTTCGGGTCCTCGAGGATCGGCGCGAGCAGCACACGGACCTCGTCGAGCGTCAGCTGCTTCGGCGCGCCGAGATACCGATGCGCGATGGGAACGTAGACACCTTCGCCCGCACCGGCAGCGACGGAGATGCCGAGGATCTGCGCGCGCATCGGATCCGGCGTCGTCATCGCGACGCCCAGGCCGAGGACACCACGCTCCTTGGCCTGCGCGAGCACGGTCGAGAGGTCGGAGGCCTCGACGACGTGCCGGTACGTACGGGTGATCTGCGGTGCCGGCGCGACCTCGCGCGATGCCGCCGAGACCATCGCGACCGCGCGCCCGGCGCCCTTGCCGCCCACCGTGGTCTGTCGCCCGTCGCGCATGCGCTGCTGCGCGGCTCCGATTTGATCGAGCAAGCGGGTGAACTCGAGCTCGATGAAGAGCTTCCGCAGCTCTTCGAGGTTCGCGCCGCCGTACCGCAGACGCTCCTTCTCGAAGTCGATCGGGACGTCCGCCTTGAGCGTCACGAGCTGCTGCGAGACACGCGCGTCCGCCTCGTGATTCGTGAGGTTCTCGCGGAGCTTCGGCCGCTTGATCTTGTCGATGCTGGCGTAGATGCCTTCGATCGTCTTGTATTCCTTGAGCAGGTCCGCCGCGGTCTTCGGGCCGACGGAGGGCACGCCCGGGATGTTGTCGGAGGTGTCGCCGGTGAGCGCGAGCAGATCGCGCAGCTGGCTCGGAGGGACGCCGAACTTCGCCTCGACCTCGACGGGGCCGTACGTGCGATCGCGCATCGAGTCCCAGAGCACGACGCGGTTGTCCTCGTCGCGAACGAGCTGCATCAGGTCCTTGTCGGCGCTGACGATGACGACGCGAAGCCCGGCGGCGATGGCCTTCTCGACGACCGCGGCGATGAGATCGTCGGCCTCGATCGCGTCGGCCCGGAAGATCGGGATGTTGTACGCGCGAACGATCGTCTCGCACCGAGCCATCTGCGGCCCGAGATCGACCGGCATCGCCTGCCGGGTCGCCTTGTAACGCGTGTCGATCTCCTTCCGGAAGCTCGGTCCCTTGCAGTCCATCGCGACGGCGAACATCGACGGCAGCCGCTCGTTCACGACCTTCTGGAGCATGTTCACCGTGCCGAGCACGGCGTGCGTCGTTTCGCCCTTCGACGACGAGAGAGGCGCGATCGCGTGGTACGCGCGATAGACGTAACCAGAGAGGTCTACGAGGTAGAGGACGTCTTCACTTCCAGGGGGCGGCAAGCTCGCAGGCGGCGGGGGCACGGCGCACACCGTAGGAGGGGTGTCGGCGCGTCGCAACCCGCTGCAGCCCAGCCGTCGGATGGCGACGGTGGTGCGTCACGAGGAGAAGACGCCGTCCCGGCGACCGCTGGACGCGAGCCATGTCACGCAGTTGCGAGCTGAGCCGAAGAGCCTGAAACTGCTGGGGCCTGGGTTTCCATCCGCGCTGCGGTCGCGCTATGTTTTCCGTCGTTCGCAGCGCGACCTTTGAACCCTTAAGTGATCTTCTGCGTCCAAGCGTTGGCGCCGTGCGCTGGTCTTCGCTCTCCTTCTTCCGTTCCCTCTTCTCCTCTCTTCGCGTGAAGCTCCCATGACGACGAACACCGAAGCGCTGCCGTCCCAGGGTCTTGTCGCCGGCAAGTACCAGCTCGTGCGGATGATCGGCCGGGGCGGAATGGGATCGGTCTGGGAGGCGCGGCATGCCTCGCTCGGAACGCCGAGCGCGATCAAGTTCATCGAATCGGAGTACGCCGACAGCCAGGAAGCGCGCAGCCGGTTCGACAAGGAAGCGAAGGCCGCGGCCACGATCCAGTCGAAGCACGCGATCCAGATCTACGATCACGGCGTCACCGAGGACGGCAAGCCGTACATCGTCATGGAGCTGCTCCAGGGCGAGCCGCTCGACAAACGCATCGAGCGCCTCGGCCGGCTCACCCTGCAGGACACGGCGAGGATCCTCCAGCAGGTGTGTCGTGGGCTCGCGCGCGCGCACGAGCGCGGGGTCATCCATCGCGACCTGAAACCGGAGAACATCTTCATCGTTCGTGCGGACGATGACGACGAGGAGTTCGCGAAGGTCCTCGACTTCGGCATCGCCAAGATGTCGAACGGCCCAGGCAACCCGGGGCTGACGTCGAGCACGAAGACCGGCGCGGTGCTCGGCACGCCCTTCTACATGTCGCCGGAGCAGGCGCGCGGGCTTCGCAACGTCGATCACCGCACGGACGTCTGGTCCCTCGGCGTCATCGCGTTCAAGTGCATCACGGGACGGCTTCCGTTCGACGGCGAGTCGGTCGGAGACCTGCTCGTCAAGATCTGCACGGCCCCGGTCCCGGTGCCTTCGCAGGTCGTGCCGGGTGTTCCGCCGAACTTCGATGCGTGGTTCATGCGTGCGCTCGAGCGCGAGCCGGAGCGCCGCTTCGCGAACGTGACCGAGCTCTCGGACGCGCTCTGCTTCGCGGCGGGGATCGCGACGCGCTCGCAGCAGCAAGGCGCGCCCATGTCGCAGCTCGCGACCGTCGGTTCGGCGCAGGGCGTCGTGACCCCGCACGGCCTGTCGGCGCCGAGCGGGCACCCGAACAACGGCCCGCAACCGTACGGCGCACAGACGCCGGGCGCGTACGGCCCACCCCCGCAGCCGCACGCCGCGCAGGTCGGGACGTCCCAGGCGGGAGCGATGACGAACGCTCCATTCACGTCGGAGCCGATCCCGGGAGTGACCTCGGGCAAAGGCAGGATCGTCGCCGGCGGCATCTTCGCCGGGATCCTCGCGATCGCCGCGACCGTCGGCGTCGTCATGTTCCTGAAGAAGCCACCGGTCGCCACGCAGGACGCGACGAACGGCCTGGTCGTCGGCTCGCCACCATCGAGCGTCACGGCGACGCCGACGGTGCCGACGGCCGACGAAAAGGACACGAAGGCCGAGGACTCGAAGCCCGACAAGCAGCCCACCGAAAAAGCTCCGGAGCCGCCGGCCGAAGCGAAGACGGCGCACGCCGCCGGTGGCGGAGCGCCGACGACGACGACGAAGGTGACGACCAAGGCACCGCTCCCGCCCGTGCCGAAGGCGACGAGCAAGACGACGCAGACGCCTCCGACGACTGCACCGCCGCTGCCTGGGCCAACGCCGCCAACGCCGCCGACGACGGCGGCGCCGCCGACGGCAACGCCGACGGTGAAGAAGCCGAACAAGAACGATCCCGGCTACTGAGCCCGCGCATCGCTCATCGCGGGCGACGAACGACGACACCGTTGCGCGCGCGAGACGCGCTCGCTTTGATAGGCTCGGCCCATGAAGCTTCGGGTGACCCTCGCCCTCTTCGCATTGCTTTCGCTGACCGGAAACGTCGCTCGTGCGCAGATGAGCGAAGGCGAGAGAAAAGCCGCCGCTCGCGCCGCGTACATGGAAGGCGTCTCTCTGCAGGACAAGGGGAACCCCGCCGAGGCGCTCGCGCGATTCGAGGCCGCGCAGAAGCTCTTCGACGCGCCGACGCACCTCCTCCATATCGCCGAGTGCCAGGCGCTGACGGGGAAGCTGGTCGAAGCCTCCGAGACGTACGAGACGCTCGCGCGAAAGCCGCTCGGCAAGGATGCTCCCGACGCGTTCGTTCAGGCGCAGGAGCAAGGAAAAGCGGAGCTCCAGCAGCTTCGCCCGCGCATTCCGACAATGCGCATCACGGTGAAGCCCGAGCCGCAGTCGCTCCAGAACCTGCAGATCAGCGTCAACGACAAGCAGATGCCCACCGAGCTGGTGGGGATCGCGCGTCCGGTGAACCCGGGAACGTATCGGCTCACGGCGACGGCCACGGGCTGGGCGACCGCGACGCCGGTCGATGCCGACCTGAAGGAGAAGGAGCAGAAGAGCGTCGAGCTGGCGCTCCAGCAAGGAGCCGCGAGCGCAGTCGTCGTCGTCGGTCCGACGCCGGCGCAAGAGACCTCCGTGCCGCCTCCGTACGAGCAGCAGCCGAGGCCGAAGGCGAAGGAGGGCCCCTCGGCTTCGGGGCTCCTCCTCGGCATCCGCCCGGGCGTCTTCGTGCCGGCCGGCGACATCGAGAAGGGCCGCAGCTTCGGGAAATACGCGACCAGCGGGCCGGGCGTCGGCATCGACGTCATCGGCCGCGTGGCGCGTCTGTTCCTCGTCGGAGGCACGCTCGAGATCGCCTCGCTCGGCGCACCGAGCGCGAACACGTTGCCGAGCGGCGTACACGCCGAGATCAGCACGACGTCGGTCTACGCCGGCGTCCTCGCGGGCATCATGCCGAATGTCGATCGCGTGTCGTTCGTCGCCGACGCCGGCTTCGGAGCCCGGTTCCTCTCGCAGTCACGGAAGCTCACGGCCGGCACAGCGATGGGCGCGAACGACGACGCGTACCATGGCCTCGAGATCGCCATCAATGCAGGCCTTTCCATTCCTGCAGGCCCGATCCGCATCGTCCCGAAGGCCGGTCTCGCCTTCGGGCAGTTCTCGGACCGCAGCTGCGGGGTGACGTCCATCAGCGGCGTGAGCACGTTCCCGGGCTGCGAGTCGAGCAGCACGCTCAACAGCGCGTCGCACACGATGCTGCAGCTGGCGCTCGGCCTGTACTACCATCTCGACTTCGCGAAGAAGTCGGCGTCGGCGAGCGCATCGCGGACGTTCACGACGGCGTCGGCGGAATGATAGTGGTCGGCACCGTGACGGCGTACGCCGCGCGCCCGGTGCGATTTCGTTTCGCGAAGCGGCCCCTGAACGCCGCGTCGCACGAACAAAAGCGACAACGAATTACAAGTTGATGACAATGCGCGCAGGGGTGGGTGTCAAGCTCGCCGCATGCACGTTGCCTTGTGTTTCGCGTACTTCGCGGTGCTTTCGCTCCTGGCGATGTATGGGCTTCACCGGTCGCACCTCGTCCTGACCGTGCTGCGGCTTCGCAAGAAGCTCGCGCAGATGCAGGCAGGCACGCGTGCGATCGCGGAGGAGACGGATCCCGCCTCGCTCCCGCACGTGACGATTCAGCTTCCGCTCTACAACGAAGCGACGGTGCTGAGCCGGCTCCTCGAGGAGACGGCGAAGATGGCGTATCCGCGCAGCAAGCTCGAGATCCAGGTCCTCGACGACTCGACCGACGAGTCGCGGCAGATGGCGCGCGCCAAGGTCGAGAGCCTCAGGAAGAACCCGCCGGCGCTGCCGGAGGGGACGCGTGCCGACTGGAACGGCCCGCTCGACATGGTCTACATCCATCGCGTCGATCGCACCGGGTACAAGGCCGGCGCGCTCGACGCCGGGCTGAAGGTCGCGAAGGGCGAGCTCGTCGCGATCTTCGACGCCGACTTCGTCCCGGGCGCCCGCTTCCTCCGTGACCTCGTCCCGCACTTCGTCGGCGAGGAGAACGAGAAGACCGGCATGGTGCAGGCGCGCTGGGGTCACATGAACCGTGACCTCTCGCTCCTCACGCGCGTGCAGGCGCTCATGCTCGACGGCCATCACCTCGTCGAGAACCGCGCGCGCGCCGCCGCTGGTTGGCTCTTCAACTTCTCCGGCACCGGCGGCATGTGGCGCAAGAAGGCGATCGAGCAGAGCGGCGGGTGGCAGCACGACACGCTCACCGAGGACCTCGATCTCTCGTACCGCGCGCAGATGGCGGGCTGGAAGTTCGTCTACCGCGAGGACGTCGTGACGCCCGCCGAGCTCCCGGAGGACGTGAGCGCGTTCCGCGCGCAGCAGTACCGCTGGGCGAAGGGCACGGTCCAGACGGCCCGCAAGCTCATGGCGCGCGTGATGAAGGCCGACCTCACGGTCGCGCAGCGGCTCGAAGCGTTCTTCCACATGACGCCGCACTTCGCCTACCCGCTCATGGTCGTGCTCAGCGTGCTGCTCCTGCCCGCGCTGATCCTGATGCCGGCGACCAACCCGGCGACGATGCTCATCATCGACCTGCCGCTCTGCATCGGTACGACGGGCTCGCTCGCGGCCTTCTATTCGATGGCCGAAGCCGCGCAGGGTCGGCGGCGCATGGACGCCATCAAGACGCTTCCGGCGCTTCTCGCGCTCGGAGCCGGCCTCGCTCCGCACCTCACGAAGGCGGTCTTCGAAGGGCTGCGCTCGATGGCCGGAGAGTTCGTCCGCACGCCGAAGCACGGCGCCAACCACAGCCATCGCTACCGCGCCCGCGCGGACCTGCCGACCATCGAGGTCGCGCTCAGTCTGTTCTCGCTCGCCAGCGTCGTTGCCTCGCTCAAGACGGGGCACTGGTTCGCAACGCCGTTCGCGATGCTCTTCACGTTCGGGTACGGCTACGTCGCCTCGCTCGTCGCGAGCGAGCAGGTGGCGCGTCGCCGCGCCGCCCGCCTCGGCCTCGCGCCGGTCACCGACAGCGTTCCGCCTGCCGCACCCGCGCCCTCCGAAGAGCTGGCTGCGTGACGTTCAAGCCTTTGGTTTCGCTCGCCTTTTCTGGCGAGCGCGACCCATGGCACACATTTGCTCCAGGGCGGCGGCCTCGGGCGGAAGGAACCCTTCGTTTTTCCTCTGGCCGCCTCCCTATTAGCCGTTTACTATCCGGTACCTGCGAGGGCCACGCGAGATTTTTCGCGCTGCTCGAGTGAGGACAACGCCAGGCGCAATTCCCGAGGGTGACCGAGGGATGAGAATGCGGGCAATCACCGTCGGGGGTGAGAGACGATCATGACCAAAGCCGAGATCGTCCAGGCGCTGTACGCGAGGGTCGGCGGATTCTCGAAGAAGGAGTCGGCGGACATCGTCGACATGGTCTTCGAGATGATGAAGGAGACCCTCGGTCGCGGCGAGAAGATCAAGATCAGCGGGTTCGGCAACTTCGTGCTGCGCGACAAGCGCCAGCGCCCGGGCCGTAATCCGCAGACCGGTGATCCCATCAAGATCAGCGAGCGGCGCGTCCTCACGTTCAAGGCCAGCCAGATCCTGAAGCAGGCCCTGAATCCCCGGAGCGGCAACGGCGCTCACGACCTGATCGAAGACGAGCCGGACGAGGACGAGGACGAGACCGAGCTCGCCGAGGCGGCGCCGGCCGTCGTCGACGGCGCATCGTCGTCCACGACCACGTCGAGCGCGCCGATGCCCGCGCCTGCGCCGGTCGCTGCCGCGCCCGTGACCAACGAGGCATCGAAGGAGTGAGCGGTCTGACCGCGGCTCCCTCGTTCCTTCGCGTTCGCTCGCTCTCGTTCCTTCATGCTCCCGCAGAAGCTGTTCTTCCGCATCGGTGAGGTGGCGGGGCTCGTCGGCGTCGAGCCGCACGTGCTCCGCTATTGGGAGCGCGAGTTCCGCAGCATCCGCCCGACGAAGAGCGCGAAGGGGCAGCGCGTCTACTCGCGGAAGGACGTGGAGAACCTGCTCCGCGTCCGCGATCTGCTCTATCGCGACGGCTTCACGATCGCGGGCGCGAAGAAGAAGCTGCAGCGCGGCGACGACGCAAGCGTCGACAGCGCGAGCGAGATCACCGAGCGGGTGCCCGCGCCGGTGATGGCGGAAGACGGCCAGCCTTCGTCGCAATCTGCGCTGGAGAGCGCCGTCGCCATCGAGAGCGCGATCGACGTCGCGCCGCCGTCGGGCCGGCACGCCGAGCGCCGTCCCCAGAGCGCGCTCGAGTACGAACGCTCTCCTCAGAGCGCGCTCGCGTACGAGCGCTCGACGAAGCAGCAGGCGCGGGTGCGCGAGAAGCTGCTCGAGCTCCGGAGCGAGGTCGAGGCTTTCCTCGCCGAGCTGTCTGCGAGCCCGCCGCCGCGACCGGACACGCGGCGCTGACGCTCGTGCGCGCACCACGCGTATCCGCCGAGGCACCCGCCGGCTGGGTCGCGACGGAAATCGAGAAGCCGACGATCGCGGAAGCGTCCGGCGCGGTCCTTCTCCAGTGGGACGCCAAGCGCAGCGCAGCCGACGACGCGGCGCTCGTCTCGGGCTGCGTCGCGACGCCGATTCCCGGGTGGGTCGAGGACATGCGCCCCGCGGTCGAAGCTCGGACCGTGGCGCTCGCGGGAGCGGCCGCAGCGAAGATCACCGGAGGTCCCGTCGATGCCCGCGCGGCGGACGGCGGAACGTTCGCGCTCCGCGCGGCGAACGATCTCGGTGGCCCGGTGATCGGTCGCGCACGAAGCTTCGTCGGATTCGACGGCCCGCGCGTGCTCACGTGTTTCGCGACGTGCGCCGCGAAGAACTCGGCGTCGCAGCGCCACGAGCCCTCCCCCGGAGAGGCCTGCGAGCAGGCGGTCTTCGCTGCGCGCCTCGAAGGCGGGTCTCCCCCACCCCGACCCGGCGCTGCCCTCGCGGCGGCGACGTGGGCGGTCCACCATCCGAGGCCCACGGCTCTCGCAGGGATCGGGCTCGCCGTCTTCCTCGGGGTCTTCGCCGTCGTCGTCCGACGACGTCCAAGGTCGCGGATCGAGCCGGCTCCTCGGCGCGAAGGGTGACGACGCAGCGAGCGCGGGATCGCAGCGAGATGAACCCGGGGCCGGGATCCTTCAACCGAGTCCTTCGTGCTCGCCCCCACACGCCCGTCTCACTGTGTTAGAAGGTCGCCCGGCATGGTCCCCCGGTCATCAGTGGGCCCGAGATCCTTCGGCTTTCGCTCCCTTCTCACGCGCGTCTCGGCGGTCACGACAGCGTGCACAGCGCTGCTCGTTGCTTCTGGTGCGCAGGCGCAGCAGCAGCCCACCGAGCCCGCACCGGGCCAGCCCCGGCCGGGCACGACGCAGCCGGCGCCGTCCGGTCCGGCAGCGGGCGAGCACGACGACCTGATCCCGCACGAGCCCGGGCCGACCGACGGAATGCCGCCGGTCGAACCGTCGCAGGATCAGCAGAAGCTCGTTCAGCAAGGACGCGAGCGTCCGACGGCGGACGGCACGATCGGCGCGCGCCCTACCGAGGTCTACAGCGAAGATTGGTGGTCGCATACGCGGCCGATCATCGAGCTGCACGGCTACTTCCGCACGCGCGGTGAGTTGTTCCACAACTTCAGCCTCGGCCGGCACGATGCGGCGGGCCAGAGCGATCATCTGCTCTGGGCGCAGCCGCAGGACAACACGTACACGGATCGCTCGGGCAATCGCCGGCAGGTCCTCCTCTGCAAGGACCCGAACGCGCAGGGTCAGTTCAGCGAGTGCTTCGACAAGTCGCAGGCGACCGCGAACCTGCGCTTGCGACTGAATCCCGAGATCCACATCTCGGACAACCTCCGGATCCTTTCGCAGATCGATCTGCTCGACAACCTCGTGCTCGGCTCGACGCCGGACGCATACGCGCTCCGTCCGAGCAACACGACCACGGGCTACAGCGCGGCGGCCAACGGGTACAACGGCTACGCGCCGCTCAGCTCGTTCTCGACGACCCAGGGTCCCCCGACGGCGGGAGTCAACGGGTATCGCAACTCGATCGACGTCCAGCGCGTATGGGCGGAGTACCTCACGCCCGTCGGCCAGCTCCGCTTCGGACGCATGCCGATGCACTGGGGTCTCGGCATGCTCACGAACTCGGGCGACTGCCTCGACTGCGATTACCAGACGAACGTCGACCGGATCATGTTCGTCACCGGTCTCAAGTCGCTCGACCTCTACGTCGGCGGCTCGTGGGACTTCGTCTCGAGCGGCCCGACGAACGCCTCGGCGTACGACGTCTACGGCGGACAGCCGTACAACACGGCGAACCTCGCCAACGTCGGCCAGTGGTCGGTGTTCGCGGCACGGCGCACGAATCCGGAGCTCCAGCGGCTGAAGCTCGCGCGCGGCGACGTCGTATTGAACGGCGGCGTCTTCGCGACGTACCGCAAGCAGCTGCTCGACGTGCAGGCGGCGCAGAACCCGATCTCGATGGATCGGACGATCGCGAACAACGGGCTCGAGCGCCGCGGGGCCGAGGCGTTCATCCCCGACGCGTGGGTGCAGCTCCTCTTCGGCAAGCTTCGCCTCGAAGCCGAGCTCGCGACGATCTGGGGCTCGCTCGAGAACTCGCCGGCCAGCTCGAAGGTGGAGGACCCGCTGAAGATCCGGATGTGGGGTCTCGCCACGCAGGCCGAGTTCCGCGCGGTCGAGGACAAGCTTCGCATCCAGTTCGGTCACGGCTGGGCGAGCGGCGATCCGAACGTCGAAGGCCTCTCGCCGGGCGCGAACGGCCTCCAGGGGCGCCTCGGCGGCGGCGCCATCTCGACGTTCCGGTTCCACCCCGCTTATTACGTCGACTACATCTTCTTCCGTCGGATCATGTCGCGCGTGCAGGGCGCGTATTACTTCCGCCCGAGCGTCGAATACGACTTCGTCCGGAACCCGAACGGCCAGAAGTTCGGCGGCGGCGCCGCGATCATCTGGAGCCGTGCGAGCGAGTTCGTCCAGGCGCCCGGCAACAAGCGCGACCTCGGCGTCGAGCTCGACGTTCAGCTCTACTACCAGGCCAAGGACGGCAGCCTGAACGACGACCCGAACAAGATGGGCGGCTTCTACACGGCCCTCCAGTACGGCGTCTTCTTCCCGCTCGGCGGGCTCGAATACCTGCCGCGCGAGCAGGACACGACGAAGATCGCCGACTGGAGCCTCTCGACGGCGCAGACCGTGAGGCTCATCCTCGGCGTGATGTTCTGAGCGGTGATTCTGCCGTCGGAGCAATGCTAGCGTTGCCGCCGTGAAGTCGGCGGCAGCATCGTTCATCGCAGTCGCGCTGGCCGCTACGTTCGCGGCCTGCGCCGAGGCGGGCGGCGAGATCAGCGGCGGCAATCTCACCGACGCCGGGCTCCTCGCGACGGATCCGCCTGCGTTCACGCCCGATACCGGCGCGGGCACGGCCGCTTCCGAGTGCGTCGGTACCGGCACGACCTGGACCGCGCTCTACGACGACATTTTCGGCCCGACCGGTCGCCCTGGTAGCTGCTCGTTCCGGTCGAGCTGCCACGGAACGCCCGACGGCGCCGGCGCGAAGGCGCGGCCTGGGATCCTCTGTGCCGACGCGAAGGGCTGCCGGCAGTCTCTGTTCGACAAGGGCCTCGTCACCCCGGCCGACGTCGACGCGCCAGAGAAGAGCGCGCTTCTGCTCGGCGTGCTCCGCATCCGCAAGCCCGACGGCAAGGTCCTCGGGGGCATGCCCGAGCAGCCCGCCGACTACGTCTTCCCCGACGCCTGCGTGCAGCGCATCGAGACCTGGCTCCGGGACGGCGCGAAGGACGACTGACGAGGCGAGGGCCGCGAGACGAGGCGAGACGAGGCGAGGCGAGGCGAGAGGAGACGTGACAACGCGCGGTCGAGCTTCCGACTGAGGTAGCGACGCCTCAAGTAGCGAGTTATATCTGGCCGTTCGATGGCGAAGCTTCTGATCGTCGACGACCAGCGCAACATGCGCACGACCCTCGCAATGATGCTCCGCGGGGCCGGCTTCGAGGTCGACGAAGCCCAGAGTGGAGAAGAAGGTTGCGAGCGCGGCGCGTCCGGCGCCTACGACGTCCTGGTCACCGACCTGCGGATGGGCTCGAAGGACGGGATCGACGTGCTCCGCGCCGTCAAGGGCGCGCAGCCGATGACCGAGATCATCGTCATGACCGCGTACGGCACGATCGAGAGCGCGGTCGAGGCGATGCGGTACGGCGCGTTCGACTACATCCAAAAGCCGTTCACCGAGCAGGAGCTGCTCGTGAAGGTCGGCAAGGCCCTCGACAACCGGCGTCTCGCCGGTGAGGTCGCCTTCCTCGCGAGCGAGTTCAAGGATCGCTACAAATTCGAGAACATCGTCGGCCGTTCGCGCGGCGTCCGCGAGGTGCTCGGCCGCATCGTCCGCATCGCCCCGACCGACGCGATCGTCCTCATCACGGGCGACAGCGGCACCGGCAAGGAGCTCGTAGCGAAGGCGATCCACGCAAACAGCCGGCGCGCCGATCGGATGTTCGTCCCGATCAACTGCGCGGCGATCACCGACACGCTCCTCGAGAGCGAGCTCTTCGGCCACGCGAAGGGATCGTTCACGGGCGCGGTGAACGCCCGAAAGGGCCTGTTCGAGGAGGCCGACGGCGGCACGTTCTTCTTCGACGAGATCGCCGAGACGTCGCTCGCCTTCCAGGCGAAGCTCCTCCGCGCGATCCAGGAGAACGAAATCCGCCGCGTCGGCGAGAACAAGCCGATTCAAGTCAACGTCCGCATCATCGCCGCGACGAACCAGGACCTGCTCCTGGCCATCGCCGAGAAGCGCTTCCGGCAGGACCTGTACTACCGCCTCAACGTCGCTCGCTTCCAGCTGCCTGCGCTGCGGGAGCGCCGCGAGGACCTGCCCGATCTGCTCGCCTTCTTCATGGACAAGTACAACAGGAAGATGGGCACGAAGGCATGGCTCGACGAGAGCGTGCTCGAGGCTCTGCAGCATTACGACTTCCCCGGTAACATCCGCGAGCTCGAACACATGATCGAGCAGGCCGTGGCGCTCGTGCAGAACGGTCCGATCACGAAGGACGACGTGATGCCCGCGAAGCGACCGGACGATCCGGCGGGTCCGTACAGCGGACGCACGCTCGCGGCGGTCGTCGACG
>JAEXCN010000061.1 GCA_023402175.1 Pseudomonadota bacterium
CGTGAGGATCGGCCTCGAGCGTTTTCGCGAGCCGCTGACCATAGCTGCGTATGGCCTCCGCCCTTCCGGGCTTCACGTTCGCGATGATCGTGAATCCGTGACACGCCGGCGTTTTCGGGAATACGGGGCCGTACTTCCCTTGTTCGAGATGATCTGTCGACTTTGGTAGTGCGACGGCTTGAGGTTTGATGTCCATCCGGGGCTCCTCACGACCTCGAAGCAAGTTGGATTCCGCGAACGTCAGGGCCGACTCAGCCGTGACTCGGGCACGGAACGAGCGACGCCGGCGCGCTCACGATCGAGGTTGCGGGGGCCGCGCCTGTCGCTTGGCGCGATCGCGAGTCAGGCGCCTGCTCGCGGAGGCCTGGCCTGTCGCGCGGCATCGCTCGCGAGCTCGCGGAGCCAGCGCTTGTCCTCCGGATCTTTCGTCAACGTCGCCGCCTTCTCGAATCCGCTGGCCGCGGCGGCGTAGAGCGCCCGGGCACGCGCCTGTTTGTCGGCGCGATGCGTGCGCGATGCAACGAGCTCGCACGTCTTCGCGAGCGTCGTCCACGTTGCCTTCTGCTCCGGCGCGAGCTCGGTGGCGTGGACTGCGTAGTACAACGATCGCGCAGAGGACTTCCGGCGGGCCCAGGCACGCGCGAGCTCCTCGGAGACGACGGCGGTGTCGTCTGCGTCACCGCTCTGTCTCGCGAGCGTGTATGCCGAGTCGAGCTTTGCGATTGCGCCTGCGACGTCGTTCTTCATCGAAGCCGCAGCGTCCTTCAACAGACGCGCGATGTCGTCACGCGCCGCCATCAACCAAGCTCACCAGGGGTCATCTCGACGATGGTCGCCCGAGAGCACGCGGCGTGTCGAGGGGGCGGATCGAGGCCGGCGCCGTGCACCCGACCCTGTTCCGCCAGGGAAGCGCCGTCGTCGAGCACGCCAGGGAACAGCGCTAGACTGCGCCCGACTTGGAACGCGCCCTCCTCGAAGCCCAAGCGATCGTCGTCGAGCGCGACGGGAGGCGCGTCGTCGACGCGGCCTCGATCGCGCTCGAGACGGCGTCCGTCGTCACGATCGCCGGCCCTTCTGGCTGCGGGAAGTCGACGCTGCTTCGCGCGATCGCCTCGCTGATCCCGATCGCGTCCGGCACGGTGCTGTTCGAAGGACGGACCGTTCCCGAGATCGGAGTGACCGAGTACCGCCGCCGCGTCGCGTACGTGCCTCAGTCCCCGCGCATGTTCGAAGGCACCGTGGCCGACAACATCCGGACAGGACCGAGGTTCCGAGGTGTCGAGCTCGGCGACGACGAGGTGGACGCGCTCGTCGCGCGCGTCGGTCTCGCCGCGGACATCGCCGAGAGAGCGGCATCGGCGGTGTCGGGCGGGGAACGGCTCAGGGTCGCGCTCGCGCGGGCGCTCGCGAACGGGCCGCGCGTGCTCCTCCTCGACGAGCCGACGGCCTCGCTCGACCCCGAAGCCGCTCGCGTCGTCCTCGATCTGCTCGTATCGCTCGCGCGCGCCGGTACAGCGCTCCTCGCCGTCACGCACATCGAGGCGCATGCCGTTCATCTCGGTGGGAAGACGTACCGGATGAGGGCGGGCGTGCTCGACCAGGAGCCGGCGGCGCGATGAGCTATCTCGAGATACCGCTCTGGCGCGTTGCGATCGCGCTCCTCTTGATCGCCATTGCGATCGTTCTCTCACGAAGCGCGCGCCTCGGGCTCGAGAAGGAGTTGGGCCTCGGAGCGGTCCGTGCAGCGGTGCAGCTGGTCGCGATCGGGTATGCGCTGCGACTCCTCATCGACTCGAACCACCCGGTGGTCGTGATCCTGGTCGTCGGCGCGATGTGGATGGTCGCGGCGATCACGAGCACGCAGCGCCTGCAGCACGGTCCGCCCGCGAAGGTCCTCTTTCCGTACGCGCTCGGCGCGATCGGGCTCGGCGCGTTCGTTGCGCTCTTTCCGGTGTTCGCGCTGATCATCGCGCCCCGGCCCTGGTTCGATGCGCGCTACTTCATCCCGCTCGCGGGGATGATGCTCTCGTCCGCGATGAACGTCGTGGCGCAGGTGTTCGAGCGCCTCTTCGCGTCCGCCGCTGCCGAGGACGCGACGCTCGAGCAATTCCTCGCGCTCGGCGCTACCCCGACGCAGGCGCTCGCGCCGTACGTCAAGGCAGCGCTGCGCGCCGCGCTCATCCCCACGATCAACGGCCTCGTCACGGTGGGCCTCGTCGCGCTCCCCGGCATGATGACCGGACAGATCCTGAGCGGCGTCGCGCCGGAGCAGGCCGTCCGCTACCAGCTCGTCATCATGTACCAGCTCGTCGCCGTGGCCGCCGTCGCCGGGTTCGCCGCGGCGAGGTTCGCGCGCGGTCTGATCTTCACGGAGAGCGCCGAGCTTCGAGCGTGGCCATCGCGCTCTCAGGTGAAGCGTCGGTCGAGCTGACTGCGCGCACGCTGTCGGCGGTGCCTCACGAGCCGCGCGTCGTCCGCGTACGCCAGCTGGTCGGCGTTGCGCCGACGTACTTTTTGAACAGCGTGCTCAGGTGCTGCGGCGACGCGCAGCCGACTTCGATCGCGATCGCGGTGATCGACTCGTTCGTCTCGAGAAGGAGCTTCTGCGCTCTCCGGACACGCGCACGCTGCGCTTCCTCGGCGAACGTCGTCGAGGCTTCCGCGAGCCGTCGCTGTAGCGTCCGCGACCCCATCGCGAGATCACGCGCGGCGTCGTCGATGGAGGCATCGCGTGGATGACGGTCGAGCCACTTATGGAGCTCGCGAAGGATGTCCGGCGTCGTCGCCGCTTCGGCCGCGGCGCGCTCGATCGCCGCCGCGACGGCGGCGGGGGTGTCGACACCAAGGCTCGCGAGCGCGGACGGAAGATCGTTCCAGAGCGTCGTCGTGAACGTCGGAGGCACTGTCCCGAGAAAGCCGGCAGCGACCGCACCCACGAGCCCGTCCGTCTTCACGATCGCCGAGCGCGTGACGACGCGCGCGAGGGCCTCTGCGTGCCGGCGGAAGTACTCGGCGAGCTCGCCATACGAGGGCGCGAGCACGGTCGAGAGCTTGCGGACGTCGACGATGGCCGCGTGTGGCGGGCGATCGAGCTCGAGCTCGAGCAGCGCCACGAGCGCGCTCATGTCTTCCGTGGTCGGCGTGCCCCAGAGCGCGAAGCCGAAGAGGTCCTCGTTCACGCAGAAGTAGATCCACGAGCTGCGGGAGACGTAGCCTCCCGCTGGCTTCGAGCGGAACTCCTCGGCGTCCATTGCGACGAGCACGGTGTCGACGAATCGTACACCGCGAAGAGCTCGGCGAGCGTCGCATCGTCGTTCGGCTGCACGACACGCGGGAACTTCTGCTGCAGCCCTCGACGGCCGACTGCGCGCGCGAAGCGTTGGGTCGCGCCGGGCACGAGCGGAATCACCACGAGCGGCAGGAGCCCGACGTCACGCGTACGATGGATCGCATAGAGCCAGTTCTCCTCGCGGAGCGCCTCGTCCACGGTTCGAGCGAACGCGTCGAGATCCAGCGGGGCTTGTTCGAGCTCGACGAAGAGCAGGTACCGTCCGACGCCTCCCGACTCGACGAGCTCCGCGGACGCCGCGTATTCGACGAGCGTGCACGCATGTTGCTCGGCGGCACGGCGGACGGCGTTCTCGATCTGTCGTGCCGTCGTCGCTTCGTGCGCGATCGCGAGCTCGGCGCCGACCCGGCCCGAGAAGACGAGTCGATGCGGGAACACGCTCTCGAACCGAACGACGTCGCCGATGAGATACCCGAACAGACCGGACGACGTGGCGAGCGCCACCGAATAGTCCTCGCCCCGCTCGACCTCCCACAGCGGCACGCGCCGCGCGTCCGGGCGGCCGTGCTCGGCGCGCGGCACGAATTCGAAGAAGACGCCGCGATCGGGGATGATGGCCATGCCGTCTTCACCGTTCCGATCCGTGACGGCGAAGCAACCTCCTTCGGTCGCGTTGTACGTGTCGACCAACGTGATCGGACCGCCGGCTCGCTCTTCGAGGAGCTTCCGGTACGAGCTGGCGCGCACCCCGCCGCCGAGGAGGCCTCGCAGGTTCGGCCAGACGTCACGCACAGTCGAGACATCACGCCCGCGTGCGCGGGCCTCCTCGAGCAAGCGATCGAAGAGCACCGTGAACCAACAGGTGGTTCCGGCGACGACGCGCACGTCGTGATCGAGGTACACATCGACGATGGCGCGGAGGCGCGCGTCCTGGTCCGCGATCTCGCGGATCGGTGACCGCGGCAGCGAGAGGTGCTGCGAGATCTTGGGCATCTCGAGCTGCATCAACGCCGGATTGATCGTCACGCCCACGGCGCCGCGCTGCTCGACGATCGGCGGCGGTAGGAATCCGAGCGTGAAGCCGCCCGGGAAGCGGCGGTCATCCGAGAGGAGCAGATAGCGGGCGAGGACGTCGAACGCCTGGCGTCTCTGCCAGGCGATCTGCCGGCGTGTGATCGGGAGGAGCTTCACCTTCGTCGTTCGCGTCGATCCGGAAGAACGCGCGAGATACGGGACGAGACCGGGCACGAGCACGTCGCGCTCCCCTGCGAGGAGGCGTGCGATCCAGGGCTCGAAGTCCTCGTAGCTTCGCAGGGGCACGCGCGCCCGCAGGTCGGCATGGCTCCGAACGCGCCCGAGATCGTGCGCCCGACCGAAGGCCGAGCTCGCGGCGGCGCGGCAGCACGCGCGCAGGGTCTCTTCCTGCACACGCCGCAGCAGCGCGGGGCTCCGCGCGATCCGGTCCCATTGCCCGACGCGCGCCTTCGCAAGCGCCCACAGCGCAGGGCCCCCGATGGCACCGAGCGTGGACGACGGCGCGATCATGCCGTCCTCCGGATCCGCGCGTCGTGCCCCATCCGGGGCGACGTCACGAAGTGCCACATCACCCATGTCCAGGAGTCGTGCGAGTCGAGCCTCGCGTAATGCTCGCGGGCGAGCGCGTGGAGCTCGGGAAGTCGCGCCGAGGGGATCGCCGGGAAGTCGTGATGCTCGACGTGATAGCCGAGATTCAGCGTGAGGTGGTTCAGCGGCCCGTAATACGAGTACGTCTCCTGCTCGTCGTTCCAGAGGTAGTGCTCGTGGATGAAGTGCCCCGCCACAGGGTGGAGACCGAAGCCGAAGAACACCGAGAGCGCGAGATAGAGGAACGCCGTCCATCCGGTGAATGCGAAGAAGGCGGCGTTCGCGCCCAGTTGGACTGCAATGTTCGCGAGCTCCCAGCGGGTCGGCTTCCGCAGGAACCCGCGGGCGAGCGTGGCGAAGAAGACGTAGAGGAACAGCCAGGCGAGCTTCCGCACGGGCGAGCGTCCGACGACGTCGATCTCGCGCGTGCTCGGAAGGTCGTTGTCCCGTCCCGGGATGCCCATCCACGAATGGTGCGCGAGGTGGTGCCGCCGGAAAGGCGCGGCGCTCGGGACGAGGACGGGGATGTTCGCCACGATCGCGAAGAGGAGGTTCTGGCGCGTCGTGCGGTAGACGAGGTTGTGAGTGCTCTCGTGGATCGCGACGCCGCACCACTTGGCTGCGAAGGCCCCCACGGCGTACGCCGTCAGAGCGATCACCCACCAGGCGCTCCAGCGCGAGCCTGCCTCGGCGAGCCGCTGGAAGACAGTTGCGATGCCGAGCTGCCCGGCGACGACGGCATACGTGACCCATGCGGTCCTTCCGTCGTGGCCGTAGAGCGTGCGGATCTCTGGACGCGCCTCGAGGATCGTCCGGCGTCGTCTTGCATGGGGTTCGCGATCTCGGATCATGACCGAAGCGAACCTAGGCAGGGCCGTCTGGGCCGGCGTGCATGCAAGCGCCAATCGAGTACACGTTCACGCCAGCTCGGTACGGCCTGTGGCGTCCATGGTTATGACGTCGAGCATGACGCTCGAAACGCTCGCTTCGATGCTGTTGCCTCGTCCCCAGCTAGGCCGGATCTTCTCGGAGAACGAACGACGTACCCTCGCGGCAGCCGCGGATGTGCTGCTCGAAGGCGTCGACTTCGACATCTCCGCCGACGTCGTCGTACGGAACATCGAGCGATTCATCGGGGGCTCGCGCCGCGCGTGGCGCGTGCGCGTTCTCTTGGAGATCGTGGAGCTCGCGCCGCTCGCGGTCGGTCAGCTGCCGTTCTCGCGCGGGACGAAGGAGCAGCGCACCCGGTTCATCCGCGAGAAGGTCGCGACGGGCGGGCACCTATGGGTGCTCTGCCGGCGGATCCGGCCGCTGATCCATCTCGGCGCCTACGCAACGCCCGACGCGCGCCGTCGCGTCGGCTGGATCGAGGTCGAGAACCGCGTCCGCTTCCTGAGCGTGGCGGCATGAGGACGGAGCACGCCGAAGTCTGCGTGATCGGCTCGGGCGCAGGTGGCTCGGTCATCGCGTACGAAGCCGCGAAGCGCGGCCTGCGTACCCTCATCGTCGAGCGCGGTCCCTACGTGCGCGGCGAGCAGATGAGCCACGACGAGTGCGAGATGTTCTCGAAGCTGTACAAGGACGGCGCGCTCCAGATGAACACGTCGATGGACATGTTCGTCCTCCAGGGCTCTGCGGTGGGAGGCTCCACCGTGCTCGCGAACATGGTGATGCTTCGTCCGCCGGAGCGTGTGCTCGACAAATGGGAGTCCCTCGGCGCCGCGATCGATCGCGAGGAGCTCCGGCGAGCGTTCGTCATGATCGAGGAGCAGCTCGGCGTCAGCGATCGACCGAATCCCGCGAACGTGTCGCCGAGCTCACGCCTCCTCATGCAAGGGGCGAAGCAGGTCGGCCTCGAGCCACGCTGGATGCCGAAGGCGGTCGGAGACTGCGTCGGCTGCGGCGGATGCAACCTCGGCTGTGCGTTCGGTCGAAAGCGCTCCGCGCTCGAGACGTTCATCCCATGGGCCGAAGCCGAGGGCGCGCGCGTCCTCGCTGGCACCAACGTCGAACAGCTCGAGTCGCGCCGCGGCCGCGTGACGAGCGTGCTCGCGACCGACAGCGTCGGCCCACTCCGGATCGTCGCGGGAACCGTCGTCGTCGCGTGTGGCGCGATCGGATCGCCGGGGCTCCTCTTGAAGAGCAACATACGGCGCAACATCGGCGCGCGTACGTCGTTCAACGTGGGCGCTCTGTTGCTCCTCGATTTCGACGAGCCGATCGACGACTTCGATGGGGATCAGATGACCGCTTATGCACCGGGGCCGGGGTACACGATCGAGCCCGTGCACCAAGGCCCGATGACGACGGCGCTCTCGACCCCTGGATGGTTTCGCGAGCACGCTGCATCGATGCGTCGCTTTCGGCATCGCACGTTTGCGACCGCGCTCGTGCCGACGGAGGCCGTCGGGCGCGTCTTCCATAGCCGTCTGTCAGGGCACGAGGAGATCCGCTTCTCGCTGCCGGAGCACGATCTCGCAGCGCTACGTCGAGGGCTCGAGATGACCGCTCGCACCTATTTCGCTGCGGGCGCGCGGGGGATCCATCTGCCGACGGACGACGTCCATGTCATCGATGGCCCCGAGCGCATCGACCTGATCGAGCGCGTGATGACATCGCCGAAGCGCTTCAATCTCGGCAGCGCGCACCCGCAAGGTGGGGTGGCCCTCTCCGACGATCCCGACATCGGAGCCGTGGATCGGGACTTCGCGCTTCGCGGCTTCGAGAACCTGTTCGTCTGCGATGCGAGCGTGTTCCCGACGAGCGTCGGCGTGAACCCGATCGAGACCATCTTGGGCCTCGCGACGTACGCCGCGCCGCGGATCCTGGCGCGCGCCTGACGAAGCGAGCTCCGCCGCGGGACCTCTTCAGCGGACGCGGTCGCGCTCGGTGCCGAATCGTGCGCCGACCGTTCCGCTCAGAGCTCGGAAAACTGCCGAGCTGCTTGCGAGCGACGACGGTGACTCTATGTTTCACATTGGATGTCGCGCGTCGTCGTAGTGCTCGAGGGACGAGATGCCTCCGGCAAGTCGACGACCGCGCGCGAGGTCGCCGAGGCGCTGGGGCCCGAGACGTGCCGCGTCATCTCGCTCCTGCCGCCGTCCGAAGAGGAGAAGCGCGCGCCGTACTTCCGCCGCTGGGTCGAGCACCTTCCGCGGGAGCCGGGGCAGGTCGTCGTCTTCGATCGGAGCTGGTACGGTCGAGCCGTCGTCGAGCGCGTGATGGGCTTCTGCTCCGAGGCCGACGTCGCCGCATTCTACGAGGCGCTGCCCGGATTCGAGGCTGAGCTCGTCGGTAGCGGGCTCGTCCTGCTCAAGTTCTTCTTCGGGATCAGCGAGGACGAGCAGGCGCGTCGCCTCGAAGGACGCCGGCGCGAGGGGCGGCTCAGCACGACGGATGCTGCAGCGCTGGCGAGCGCGGATGCATACGCCGAGGCCGAGCAGGAGATGCTCCGTCGGACGTCGACGCCGTCGGCCGCCTGGACGGTGCTCTGCGACGCCGATCGCGAGGTCCGACGCAAGACCGTGCTCGCTTCCATCGAAAGAGCGCTTCACGACGTGCGCTGAGCGGCTGCGCCGAACGCTCAGCGTGCGCGAATCGTGCATCTTCGTCGCCGAAGCGAAGCATGCTCGGCGACTGTCGCCGGTTCGGCTATCCTCGGTCGGCCGCTGAGCCATGCGCACGCTGTCCTTCTCCGTCGTCCTCGCCGCGCTCTTCGGCGCATGTGTCCCAACGCCACCGATCACGGTCGTGCACGTCGGGAAGGACGCGGTGAAACGGGACATCGCGGGCGACCCCGTGAAGATGCGCCGCCCTCCGCCGGACACCTGGGCCGGAGTGCAAGGCGGCGCCTACATCGTGCGGAGCAACGAGGACTGGCAGAAGATGTGGAGGGAGCCGGCGTCGACGCCAGCGTTCCCGTCGACGATCGATCCGGCGAGAGAGATGCTCGTCCTCGTCGCGAGTGAAGACGCGATTGTGTCGAAGCTCACGATTCAGAACGTCGTCGAGAACGGCGATGCGCTGAGCGTGTCCGTCCGGCAGACGATGCTCGGCGAGGGATGCGTCCGAAAGGCGGACGATCCCATCGGCGTCGACGCGATCGTCACGCCGCGCATCGAGAAGCCGGTGAAGTTCTACGTCGAGGACGAGGACGGTCCCTCGTGCGGGGAGCCGCCGAAGACCGAGCTCGGCTGCCGCCTCGCGTCCGCGCAGTCGTGGAGCTCGAAGCTCACCGCGAAGACCGGTGATGTCGTCGAATGCGAGCTCTCGACCGTCGCCACGGGAAAGTACGAGCTCGTCGATCAGATCCTGACGCTCGCCGAAACGCCGCCGAGCTCGAACGCGAAGCTCGCATTCTCCAAGGGACCCACCCGGGCGACGCTCGCGCTCGACACGTTCGGAACCTATGCCGTCCGCGCGGAAGCGACCGACGAGGCCGGACGCAAGGCACACGCGACGGCCGTCATCGACGTGCTCCCGAAGAAGACGCGTGACGTGCTCGTGCAGCTCACGTGGACCGACGTCGACACGAACGAGCTCACCGCGCCGCTGCCGCGTGTTCTCCTGCGCGTCACGCAGGAAGGACCTCGAGGGCAGCGCTGCTCGGCGGAGGTGCCCATCCCCGGCCTCTGCGATGCGAAGACGCGCGGCCCGTACACGTACATGAAGATCCCCGCGTCACGGCGGAAGCTCCCCATCTCACTGCTCTACCTCGACGAGCGTGCGCAGGCCGGGCCATCGCCGTGCGTCAACGTCTGGTTCAACGGCGAGCGAACGGTATCGATGTGTGATCGCGATCACCGCCACGCCGAGGATCGCTGGGAGCTCGGCACGCTCGAGACGTGGACCGGGAAGGTCGTTGCTCCGAAGCCGCCCGTCGAGCCGAAGCCAGCGAAGCCGCCGAAGGCGGACGCGCCAGCGGCGGCGAAGCCGGCGAAGACGGACGCGCCTGCGACCGCGCCGGCGAGTGCTGCGCCGTCGGATGGATCGGCGAAGAAGTAACCGACCCGAAGGGGCTCACCAGCCGCCGCCGGCGTCCTTGCCTGCATCCTTGCCTGCATCGCCCCAGGCGCCGCCGTCGCTCCATCCGGCGTCGCCGCCGTCGCTCCAGCCCGCGTCGCCGCCGTCGTGACCGTAAGGGCCGCCGTCGTGACCGTAAGGCCCGCCGTCGTGATCATACGGTCCGCCGTCGCCGTCCCACGGCCCACCGTCGCCGTCCCACGGCCCGCCGTCGCCGTCCCACGGCCCGCCGTCGACGTCTTCCGGATCGATCGCCGCGTCGGCGCCGGGGTTCTTCCCCTTTCCGACCTCGGAGCTCGCCGTTCCCTTCTCCTCGTCGTCGACGCCCTCCATGTCGAACGTGCACGCGACGAGCGAGCCGACGAAGAAGGTGGCGAAGAGAGCGCGAAGGATGAAACCCGACTTGCCGAACATGAGAGCCTCCGTGTGTGCAGAGCCTCTCAGCAGCGACCGTGCCGCGACGCGCTTGCGCGAAAACACGGCGGAAAACCGGAGCAGTCACCCCGCCGACCCGGAGGATTGCTGTTTCGAAACAACAGGCCGCTGTTTCGAAGCAAGACCGGCGGTCTCCTCAACCGCGATCGACCCGCGTTTGCGCGGAGGACGGGCTCCGCGTACGCCTGGAGGAGAATGTCGAAGGGCCGGACCCGGTCTTGCTCGGAGTTGCGCCCTGCGAGGAGGCCGGGCCACAGTGAAACGACCGATGCGGACGCGTCGCCTTTTCTCTTCGTTTGCCGGGAGCGTCGTCGTTGCCGCGCTCATGGGCTGCAACGCGATCGTGGGCACCGAGGACATCGACTACCGCGACGATCCGACGGAGGAGAATCCGGAAGGCCCTCCGGACGAGGCCGACGGCGGTCCCGATGCGGGTGATGCCGACGCCGATGCTCGCTCGAAGCGCGACGGCGACGCCGACCTCGACGGCGACGCGATGTTCGAGGACGGACCGACCGGCGACGGCGGTGCGTTCGATGCGTCGTCCGATTGACCGCGCGTCAGCGCTCGGTCCGGGCGGACGGCGCGGTGAAGAACAGCGTCGCGCCCCCGGCGAGGAGGAGCGCGCCTGCGACGAAGCTGATCGTCGAGATCGTCCCGGCCGTCTCCGCCCTCGAATTCGTGGAAGCGAGCACGTCACGATCGTTCGACGAGCACACGGGATACGTCGGGCACCGTCCCACGACCGACGCGTGCGCGATGATCGATACGACTCCGAAGATCGCGCCCGTGGTGATACCGCCGAGGCCTGTGCCGCCGGTGACGAGGCCGACCGTACGTTGCGTCGACGACCCGGCGTCGCGCTGATCACGGGCGGTCTTCTCGGGCACCGGCGCGAGCGCCGCCGTCGGCGCGCGAGTCGGAGCGGCGGATGAGGCAGGAGGCGCCGCCGCGGTCCACTCGACGCGATCGCGTTTCCCACGGACCGTCACCGATCCGGTTTGCTTCGGATGCGGCGGCGCGATGACTTCGATCTGATGTGTGCCCGGGTCGACCGGCGTCGGCGTATTCCAGCGTTCGCTCGCGAGGACCTCACCGTCGATCCTGACCTCGACGGACGACGGCTTCATCGACGGAGGGATGTGCACGATCAGCAGCGAGAGGTCTCTCTCGAGCGCCTGCGCGCGTTGGGTCGCTTCTTCACGACGCTTCAGATCGTCCCGCGCGGCGGCGACCTCTTGCGCCTTCATGAACCAGCGGTGCGCGCTCGCGGTCTTGCCGAGGACCTCGTAGCAGTGGCCCAGGTTGAGCAGCGGCCCGACGCCTTCCGCGTAACGAATGCTCTCGAGGAGCGGAGCGAGCGCCTCCTCGCAGCGTCCGTCGCGCGCGAGCTTGCGGCCTTTCTCGAAGAGGCTGATCGCACGCTGCTCGTCGGTCTCGGCGCGCGCCGTCCCGGCGGTCAGGGTTGCGGCGAGACAGAGGGCTGCGAAGAAGGTCGCTCGGCGCACGTCAGAACCGATCATACGCGCTCGAGGGTTCGGTCTTCGGCGCCGCTGCCGTCGCCGTGGACGGCGTGCTCGGTTTCGGCGCACGAGATGGACGTTTCGCGGCCGGGTGCGTCGTCGTCGCGGACGCTACGGCATTCGCGCTCGCGCTGCTCGTCTCGACGGGAGCCGGCGCTGCGGGCTCGCTCGGTGGCGGCGGTGCCGGCGCTGCTGCGGTCGTCGGCGGCGGGGCTGCGGTCGGCTCGGCCTGTGCGCGGGGCCCTGCCGCCGGACGCGTCCACACGGCGAACGACGCGGCTGCTGCTCCGACGGCGACGATCGCGCCGGTCAGCCATCGCCGTTTCGTCGACGGAATGCTGGAAGGCGAAGGGTGTGAAGCGAGCGAGCCGATGGCTGCTGCGTCGATCGTGCTCTCCACGCGCCCGGAGACGGCATTGCCGCTCGTCATCGTCGACCCGCGGTCGGGCTCCGAGCTCGTGATGAATGCAGCCGCGTTCGGGCGGACGTCGGACTGGAGGATCGCTTCGATGCGCGTCGGCGCTGCATGATCCAGGCCATGAGGCGCGATCGCCGCAGCGAGCTCGGCGACGTTCGCGAAGCGGCGACGAACATCCTTCTCGAGCGCGCGCATGACGGCCGTCGCGATGTCCGGGTGGGCATGTTGCGCGAGCTCGCGGACGTCGGGCGGCGGTCGGCCCTGGATGGCCGCACAAACGGCAGCGACCGTATCGCCGTCGAACGGAAGCGCGCCGGTGAGCAGCGTGTACAGACACACGCCGAGCGACCAGACGTCCGCTTGCGCGTTGACGACGTTCGAGGCGCGGATCTGCTCCGGCGCCATGTAGTGCACCGAGCCGACGAGCACGGCCGCTCCCGTCAGCGTGGCTTCGCGTGCACGTTGCCGCTCGAGCTGCGAGATCGATCCGTCGAACGCCGTGTCATCGTCGTCGCCGAGCGGCGAGAACTTCACGACGCCGAAGTCGATCACCTTGATGAGCGCGCGGCCGTCACGGCGCTTCGTCAAGAACAGGTTCTTGAGCTTCAGATCGCGATGGACCATCCCGAGGGCGTGCGCTTCGGCGAGGCCCTCGCAGGCCTGGATGATGTACGTGACCGCCTCATCCGGCGGGAGCGGCCCGCGTCGCTTCACGAGCGCGTGCAGATCGGTCCCGTCGATCAGCTCCATGACGATGTACGGAGCGCCTTCAGGCAGCTGATCGACGTCGAGCACGCGCGCGACGTGCTCGCTCTTGATCCGCGCGGCCGCGCGCGCCTCGCGCTGGAAGCGGGCGAGGGCCGCGCTACCTTCGGCGCGCTCCTCGCGGATCAACTTCACGGCGACCATCTCGTCGAGGCCGAGATGGCGCGCGGCGAGGACGACGCCCATGCCGCCCTGTCCGATCACCCGCTCGACGCGGTACTTGCCCGCGATGACGGTGCCGCGCTCGTGACTCGCCACTGCTCGAGTATACGTGTCGATGACGCGTCGGCACGGACCGCCGTGGTCAGCTCTTCGCGATCCCGTGCTTAACGAGGAGGCGCCAGAGCCACGAGCGATCCAGCCCCGACAGGCGTGCTGCGGCGGACTGGTTGCCGCCCGTGTGCTGCATGAGGCGAACGAGATACGCCCGCGTGAACTGCTCGACGAGATCGTCTTTTTGGTCCGCGTACGGACGCGTGACGTCGATCATACGCTCGAGGGTGTCGGCTGCGTGGGCGTCTGGAGCCGCTGGATCCGGCGGGAGGCGACCGAGCGCGGCATAGGCCTGGACCACGTTCCGGAGCTCGCGCACGTTTCCGGGCCAGCGGCGCGATCGCAGGCGCGCCACGACGTCGGGTGGCAGCTCGCCGAGACCCGCCGCGTGCGCGAAGCGGTTCGCGAGGTCCTCGATGTCGTCGATGCGATCGCGGAGCGGAGGCACGGTGAGCTCCACGACGGCGATGCGGTAGTAGAGGTCCTCGCGGAATCGATTCGCGCGGACCTCGCTCCGGAGATCGCGATGTGTCGCGGCGACGACGCGCACGCGGACGTGCGTCGATCGATCCGAGCCGACGGCACGGACCTCCCCCGACTCGAGCGCGCGGAGCAGCATCGGCTGCACGTCGAGCGGGAGCTCGCCGATCTCGTCGAGGAACAGCGTCCCGCCGTCGGCACTCTCGAACGCGCCCTTCCGCGCGTCGCTCGCGCCGGTGAACGCGCCGCGACGATGGCCGAACAGCTCGCTTGCGACGAGATCGGGCGCGATCGCTCCGCAGTTCACGGTCACCTGCGGTCCGTTCGCGACGGAGGACCCCTCGTGCAACGCGCGCGCGACGAGCTCCTTGCCGACGCCCGATTCTCCGGTCACCAGCACCGTCACGAGCGACCCTTCGAGACGCGCGAGCGCCCCGAAGAGCGATCGCATCGTGACCGACGCGCCGATCATCCCGCGGTACGTCGGCTCCGGATACGGCTCGGCGGCACCATGAAGCGTGTCGAGATCGGGATCGAGCGCGAGCTCGACAGGCCCGAGATGGATGCGTGCGCCGGGAGCGAGCGTCATCGCCTGCACGCGCTGACCGAGATAGAACGTGCCGTTGCGGCTCCCGAGATCGCGCACGCTGATCCCCTCCGGCACGAGACCGAGCTCGGCGTGCTGCCGCGAGACGCTCGGGTTGTCGATCACGACGTGACAGTCCTTGCCGGCTCCGACGAGGCACGTGCCCTGCTCGAGGCGGAAGGCGCTCGGCGTCGCGCGCGCACCGAGGACGCGGACGATCGCCCCGAGCGGCTGCGCGAGCGGCGCCTTGTTCGCGATCGTGACGGTCTCTTGCGGAGCCCCCTGCTTGGGACGCGATCGGCGATTCACGAGGCGACCAGCATACCGGGTGTCCGGTCCGAGGCCCGCCGCCCCTCGCGCTCGGGGAAATCGGCGGGTTTTTTGATTGACCCACATTGTCCTACTTACGATCGGTCGTGGAGGCGTTCCCATGTCCACCGTCGAGCCGTTTCGCGCGTCGTTCCGTCGTTACGTACGCATCGACTGCCAGGTCG
The DNA here is from genome assembly GCA_023402175.1 of Pseudomonadota bacterium. Classification (GTDB taxonomy): domain Bacteria; phylum Myxococcota_A; class Polyangia; order Polyangiales; family Polyangiaceae; genus Labilithrix. The sequence continues at coordinate 14,909 of JAEXCN010000061.1, forward strand.
TTCGCGAATTCGACTTCCGCCTGATCGGCGATCTCGCGCTCGATCTCTCGACGAAGGGGATGCTGGTTCGGGCGCGCGAACGCGTGCTGACGGGAGAGGAGGTCGTCGTGTCCTTCCAGCTTCCGCGCTCGAACGCGTGGTTCGATGCACAGGGCGTGGTCGCACGCGTGCTTCACGGACGGCGACCGGGCGACTACGGTTTGTCGTTCGGCATCGAATTCGTGAACCTGAGCCTGGACGATGAGCTCATCCTTTTCGAGCAGCTTCGGGGCAAGCCCGCGCCGGATGCGCTGCGCCCGCCGCGCCCGCTCGTCGAGCCGACGACTCTCGTGTCCGCTGCGAGCGAGCGCATCATCCGCGCCGCGTGACGACCAATGAGCGCCGACATCGTCGGCGCTGACCGGCGCAGCAAGCGGCCGTCCGGCGGACTGGACGAAGATCCGACGCCGTCGGCGCGCGCACGCACGCGCGAAGAGCTCGCGGACTACCTGCTCGACATCGGCGCGACGCTCGCGGCGTACGGCTGTCCGAGCTACCGCCTCGAAGACGTCATCCGCCTCGTCGCGGACATCGAAGGGCATCGCGCCGATCCGTTCGCGTTGCCGACGGGCCTCTTTCTCCGCGTCACCGCGAAGGACGGCGGTGGGCCCCAGGTCTTTCGCATGACGCGCGTGAGCGACTGGGGCGTCGACCTCGCGCGGCTCACGCTGATCGACGAGGTCTTCAATGACGTCGTCGATCGCCGCGCGACGATCGACCAGGCGCGGACGCGCATCCGCCAGATCATGATGCGGCCGCCGGAGTGGTCGCCGACGCTGGTGTTCGCGATGACCGCGGCGGTCTCGGGCTCGGCCGCCGTCTTCTTCAAGGGCGGCGCGCTCGAGGTGCTCGCCGCGACGATCGTCGGTGCGGCCATCGCCGGAAGCCGTCTCGCGCTCTTGATCACGCGCAGGCGCGATCGGCCACCCGATCCGAGCGAGGCCGCCGGAACTTCGAGGCGGAACGCACGACGACTGCTCAGCGACTTCCTCGGCGGCCTCTTCGCAGCGTCCTGCGCATGGCTCGCGCTCCAGATCTGGCCGGAGGCGCGGCTCGAGGTCATCGTTCCGGCAGGCGCGATCGCGCTCTTTCCCGGGATGACGTTCACGACGGGCGTCGCCGAGGTCGCGCAGAAGAACGTCGTCGCCGGAGGCGCGAGGCTCATCGAGTCCGCGGTGACGCTGCTCCTCATCCTCTTCGGCGTCGCGCTCATCGCAGGCCTGGGCGAGGTCGTCGGCGCGGACATGCCGAGCTGGCTCGGCGACAAGGACAAGCTGGTCGGCCTCTCGCTCCCGTGGCAGGCGCTCGCGCTGGTCGTCTCGTCGGTCGCGTTCGGCGCGGTGTTCCAGGTCCCGAAGCGCTTTCTCTGGGCGACGTTCCTGTCGAGCGCGACGGGGTGGATCGTCGCGGACCTCGCGGTGCACTACCGACTTCCCGGCCACGTGGCTGCGTTCTGCGCTGCGCTCTCGGTGTGCATGCTCGCGAACGCGCTCGCTCGCGTGACGAACCGGCCGGCGCAGCTGTTCCAGCTCCCCGGGATGATGCTGCTCGTGCCGGGGAGCTTCGGCTTCCTGAGTCTCGGCGAGTTCCTCGAGAGCGAGACGTCGCACACGATCCGCGGGACGCAGAGCGGCTTCACGATGGCGCTCGTCGGAGCTGCGCTCGTCATCGGCGTCCTTCTCGCGAACGTGATCGTCCCGTCGCGGAAGCTGTTGTGATCGCTACTCGTCAGCGCCGGAAGCAGTGTGGCTTCGGGTGGCGCATGCCCTTCGCGTCGATCGTGAAGGGGTTGTCGCAATCGCTCGGTGGCGCCGCCGACTTCGCCGCCGCCGCGGACGTATCGGTGGTGACGACCGGTCTCGGCTTCGTGGGGCTCGGCGGCGCGCTCGGAACGACGGAAGCGACCGGCGCCGATCGCGCAGCTCCGAGGCTGATGGCCGGCTCGTGCTCGGCCGACGGCGGCGGCGCCGGGGAAGCCGACGTCTCCACCGACTGGTGTTGGAGCTGGTAGAGACGGATTCCGAGAAGCCCGGCGCCCAGCAAGAGCAGCCCGGCCGCGACGAACACCAGCGTCCTGCGCGATCGTGGCTCGCCGCCGTACTCCGCGCCGAGGTTCTCCGTCGAAGCGTCGTCCGTTGCGGGTCGATACAGCGTCGCGCGCTCGTCCTCGGGAACGGCATCGGCAGCGTCGATCGCGTCGGCCTGCTGTCCTCCCGGAGATCGCACGACGCCGCTGTCGCGAGCAGGCATCGGCAGCGGCGATTCGAGGCGCATCGGCGGCGGGATCGACGTCGACGTCTCGCTCTCGATCCGGTGCACGAGCTCGATGCGCCACGCGAGCAGGTCGCCGGCCGTTTCGCGCACCCACTCGCCGATCTCGCGAGCGGGCGCAGGCGCGAGGACCTTCTCGAGCGCGACGGCCATTTCGCGCGCCGACGACCAGCGCTTCGTCGCGTCGCGATCGAGGCCCTTCATCACGATCTCGTCGAGCCCCGTCGGCAGGTCCGGCACGATCGTGCTCGGCGGATGGATCTCGTCGTTCATGATCGCGTAGACGAGCGCCGGGACGTCGTCTGCCTTGAAGAGGCGCGCACCGGTGAGGGCCTCCCAGAGAACGACGGATGCCGAGTAGACGTCCGCACGCCGATCGATCGGCCCCTTCGCGAGCTGCTCCGGGGACATGTACGCGACCTTGCCCTTGATCTGATCGGTCCGCGTCTCCTGCACGCGGTTCGTCGCCTTCGCGATGCCGAAGTCGAGCACGCGCGCGACGCCGTCGAGCCCGACATGGATGTTCTGCGGGGACACGTCGCGATGGACGATGCCGAGCGGCGCGCCCCGCTCGCTGGTCGCTTCGTGGGCCGCGTGCAGACCTTCGAGCGCCGCGCAGAGGACGCCAACCACGTACTTCGGCGGGATCCGCTCGCCGGCTTCGCGCGACTTCCGGACGAGGCGGGAGAGCGACTCGCCCGCGACGTACTCCATGACGAGGAACAGCTCGTTGTCCTCGTCGACGACGTCGAGCGTCGAGACCACGTTCGGGTGCCGCACCCGGGCGGCGAGCCGGGCCTCCTCGAGGAACATCGCGACGAAGTCCGGGTCCTTCGAGAGGTGGGGATGCAGCCGCTTGATGGCTACGGTCCTCGCAAACCCGACCGGGCCCATCAGGCGCGCAAGGTGCACCGTGGCCATGCCGCCGGCGGCGATCTCGCCGTACAGTGCATAGCGGCCCAAGGTGCCGCGGAAATCAGCGCTCGATGCCTCCGCCACCCGGTCAGCGATGTTACCAGACGAGTTTGAGGCCCGAAAGCAGCAGTAGGACCGCCGTCGACTTGCCGCATGCCGTGGGAGGGTCTACGTGAGCCCGCGCAATGCCGCGGGATCGAAGCGTAGCTACGACTCCACACACGGACGCCGAGGTGCAGCTTCGGAAGCGGTCTCGGATCGCGCGCCTGGCCTGGTCGGTGCTCGGTTACAACATCGCCGTCGTCTTGTGGGGGGCGTACGTCCGGGCCAGCGGATCGGGCGCGGGTTGCGGCCGTCACTGGCCGCTCTGCAACGGCGAGGTCGTCCCACAGCCGAAGAGCCTCGCGACGATCATCGAGGCGACCCACCGGGCGACGAGCGGCCTCGCCGTCATCGCCGTGCTCGTACTCCTCGTCGCGACCCTCGTCGGGCTCCCGCGCGGGCACCGGTCTCGTCGCGGAGCGGTGTACTCGACCGCGTTCATCTTCTGCGAGGCGCTCATTGGTGCCGGCCTCGTGCTCTTCGAGCTCGTCGCACACGACGCCTCGTTGAAGCGAGGCCTCTCGATGGTCCTCCACCTGAGCAACACGTTCCTCCTGCTCGGCGCGCTTGCGTTGACCGCGTGGTGGGCGACGACGGAAGAAGGCGCACCCGCACGTCCGGACGCGAAGCTCGAAGCATCGACGAGAGGACGACAGCCGCTCCTCGTGCGCGCCGCGGTCGGTCTCTCGCTCGGAGGCGTGCTCCTCCTCGGCGCGAGTGGCGCGGTCGCTGCGCTCGGCGACACGCTCTTCCCGGCGACATCGCTCCGCGAAGGGCTCGCGCAGGATCTGTCGCCGATGGCCCACATTTTCCTGCGGCTCCGGCTGCTCCATCCGGTGATCGCGCTCGGCTCCGGCGTGCTCGTCCTCGGGACGGCGGGCCTCGTCCGATCGCTGTCGCCCTCGACGCGCGCGCGCAGGTTCGCGCGCCTCGTCACGCTTCTCTACGTCGTCCAGTTCGGCGCGGGATTGCTCAACCTGTCGCTCCTCGCGCCCGTGGCGATGCAGCTCGTGCATCTGCTCCTCGCGGACGCGACATGGATCGCGCTCGTGCTCATGGGCTGGGAAGCGTGCACCGCGCGCGGCGAGGTCCCGGCGGCGGCGCCGCCTTCGACCGTCGCCGTCTCCTGATCGCGCTTCACGCGGCTCGAATGCATCTCGCAGCCGCGCTGCGTTCGAAAGATGCGTTCTATCCGCCCATCATCATGTCGAGGAACGGGCCCGGACCGATGAGCGAGGTGCCGCCGTCGATGAGGAGCGTCGCGCCCGTGATGAACGCGCCCGCCGGCGAGAGCAGGAACAGCGCCGCGCCCGCGATCTCTTCGATCGTTCCATAACGGCCGAGCGGCACGCGGCTCTTCAGCTTGTCGCCTGCGCTCCCCGGCGCGAGGCGGCTCATTCCTTCGGTGCCTTCGATCGGCCCGGGCGCGATCGCCATCACGCGGATCCCGAGCTTTCCCCACTCGAGCGCGAGATCGCGCGTGAGCTTCGCGATGCCCGCCTTCGCCGCGCCGGCATGGCACTGGAGCGGCGTCGGGACGTCGGCCTGTGTGGCGGTGATGCTGATGATCGACCCGCCATTCTTCGACAGGTGAGGGAAGGCGGCGCGACTCGCGTTGAACGTGCCGCACAGGTCGATGTCGATGACGGCGCGGAAGCCGTTCGCGCTGAGCGCCGCGGCCGGGGCGAGGAAGTTCCCCGCAGCGCTGTTCACGAGGATGTCGAGGCCGCCGTGCTCCGAGACCGCCGCGACCATCACCTTCTCGAGCGCGGTGTACTCGCGGACATCGCACGGATGCACGCTGGCCTTTCCGCCTGCTTCGGTGATCGCCGCCGCCGTGGCCTCGAGCTTCGCCGCGGTCCTTCCGACGAGCGCCACCTTCGCGCCGTGCTGTGCGAGGAGCCGCGCGATGCCGGCGCCGATGCCGCTACCGCCGCCGGTGACGAGCGCGGATTTCCCAGCGAGCAGGTTCGGAGCGAAGACGGACGAAGGAGTCATGACCGCTTCTCCTAGCCTACGTGCGTGCGGGCGTCGTTGTCCCGATCTCCCTCATGCAGCGGCGAGCGGCCGCTTGAACACGAAGCGCCAGAGCGGATAGCTCCAGACGAGGAACACCACGTGGCTCGTCACGAGACGGAGCGGCGCGAACCAGCCCGGATGTGTGGCGAGAAGAGGCGTCCGCATCGCGGCGTCGTAGAGGACGCCGTTGAGCGCGAGCGCGACGAGCTCGACGACGACATACAGCGCTGCCTGCACCGGCAAGGAACCTCGTGACGCGCGAAACACCCAGTGGCGGCTCGCGAAGAAGCTCGCGACGCCGCCGGCGACGAGCGCGGGAACGCTCGCGACCCGCGGCGGAACGCCGAGGAACGTCACGAGCCCAGCGAGGACTGCGAGATCAAGGATCGTCGCGGCTCCGCCTGCGACGAACGCACGAACGAGCCGCGCGAGCCCACGCTCGCCGGGCACATTCGCGTGACCGGGCGACGGAGAAGAAGAGGAGGGGGACGCCACGCGTTCGGGGGGTGCAATGGTTGAACCGCTTTCGGCGGCCGCGAGAATCCAGCGCTTTTCAGGTCCGAGCGAACGCGCCTTCGCGCGAACTGCAAGATCCTTCGCCTCACCCTGTGGCCCTTCCCGGCCAGTGTGGACCTGTGGTGCCTGGTCTCTTTCCCGTGCGAAACGTCACTCTCGTCGCGGGATGGACCAGGGAGGCGGGGGGACAGCTCACCTCTGGTCTCTGTCGACTCCTGCACATGTCGTCTCGGGGGAGAGATTCACAGGGAGACAGGGGGACAGAGAGATCAGAGGGAGGGGCCTCGCTGCACTTCCCACCAGGACCCTCGTCGCCTCTCACGAAACGCTTCGCGCATGCGTGATCCCTTTAGAGGAGTAACGCTTGAAGTCGTTGAAATGAGTCTTCTCTGCCTGGCGCGCGCGCGCGGACTTCGAGGAGCAGC
>JAEXCN010000070.1 GCA_023402175.1 Pseudomonadota bacterium
GGCTTGGTCAGACAACTCCCTGCGGCGCAGGGTTGACCGTCGAGCTCGCAGTGCACACCGCAACCGCCACAGTTCTGGGGGTCCACCATGAGGTCGATCTCGCAGCCGTTCTCGATTCGGTGATCGCAGTCGGCTCGACCGGGCGGACAGTAGTACGAGCATCGCCCCAACACACAAACAGGATGGCCGGTGTGTTTATTGTCGAGATCTTGCTGGCCGGGACATACGTTCCCGCAAGCACCGCAATTGTACGGATCTTTCATGAGATCAGTGCAGCCCAAGCAAAAGGTCATTTGCGGAGCTTCACATTGACATACACCAGCGATGCACACTTGCTCTGCCGAGCACGTATGGCCGCACGCTCCGCAGTTCTTTGGATCGTTCGCGACGTTCGTCTCGCAGCCGTCGCCGCAGCGATCGTCGTTGCAATCAAGGTAGGTTCCCGTGATATCTCCGACGCAATCGAGCTTGCATTCCGAGCTCAAACAGACGGGACCGAAGTGCGGAGGAAGAACGCCTGGCCCGCAGGGCCACATGCCGGAACCGGCGTCGTCATCGGGGATCCCGCACGCCGTTCCGCAGGCGCCGCAGTTCTCCGCATCGCGATCGAGCTGCCTACAGGAATTGCCGCATTGCGTGTAGCCAGGGGGACAGCCGCACGAAGCGCGCCAGCAAATTTCGCCGTCCTTGCAAGCGTTCCCGCACGCGCCGCAGTTCAGCTCGTCTCTCCGGAGGTTGACCTCGCAACCATCCTCCACGTTGCCATTGCAATCAGCCGTTTGCCCTACGCATATCACACCGCACTTGCCATTATCACACAACAGCGTCGCACTATTCGTCGACGCCCCGTCTTCGAACTTACACTTATTGCCACACGCGCCGCAGTTGTTCAGATCGGTGTTCAAATTCGTATTGCAGAGACCGGACTTGTCCAGGCACGTTGCGTAAGGATGCGGGCACTCCGTCGACACGCACATCGGGACAATCGGCTCCGTCTGAGCGTCCACTTCGACGAAGACTGGAGCTGGAGCTGGCGTGGCTGTCCCGCCTTCTTCGTAGGCGATGGGCTTGTCGACGACGGCGCACCCACCTGCAGCCGTGACGGCGAACGCCAGGAGAGTCACACCGGTCGCGAACGATGCCGCGCCGAGCTTTGCGAGATTGTTCACTCTACACTCCCCGTCAGATCCGATGCTCTCTCCGCCTGAGGCGACCCTGGTGCTCGCGCCGCGAGCGATCGCGCCACGGCCTCGGCTTCGCTGCGCCGACCGAGCCGGAGCAGCGCATCGACACGCAAAACGTCACGCTCGAGCGCGAGCTGTCCGCGGGGGAAGTCGCGCGCGTGCGCGTCGAGCTGGCTCAGCGCGCTCGTCGGGTCGGTCGCAAGACGAACGCGAGCGCCGTCGACGAGCCGAAGCTCCAAGGTCAGCGCATCGGCCACCGGCGGCGCACGGCGCGCGGCGGAGGTCGTGGCCGACGGAAGATCGCCGACCGACCGCACCGGCACCGAGTCGGGCCGAATGTCGTCGCTCGTCGAAGACTCGACGAGCCCGCGCGCAGCCTCGGGCACCGGCGGCGCGACGGATGTCGCCCCTGACCCGATGACGGGTGCCGACGCCTCGGTTGCTTCCGTGAGCTCCCGGCCGGACATCGAGCTCCAGGCGATGACGCCGATGGCTGCGCCGGCGACGACACCGCCGGCGATCTTCGCCACGAGCGAGCGTCCGCTCGCCGAAGGCGCCGTGCTCGCGTCGGCCATCACCGCGTGAAGACGCTGAGCGACGCGCGCGTACGCGTCCGCATCGAGCTCTCGAGGACTGGCGGCGCCCTCGAGCAGGCGTGCCGCCGGAGGAGCGTCCGCGGCGCGTGACCAGGGGACGAGTGGTTTCATGGGGCCTTTCTCTTCGGCACGAGCGCAAGCTTCTCGGCGATGCGCTCGAAGTCTTGCCGAGCGGCATGAATCCGGGAGTGGACCGTGCCGGTCGGGATTTCGAGGATGGCGGCGATTTCCGCGGGGGTCTTTCCCTCGATCTCGAACATGACGAAGACGACTCGTTTGTGATCGGCGATTCGGGACAGAACGAGCTCGAGGCGCTCACGCCTTTGGCGCGCCTCCGTCTCCTCTTCCGGGTTCGTCCGCTCGCTCGGGAGCTCGGGAAAATCGGAGTCGGCGGTCGCGAGCTCACGCTTTCGAAGAAGGTGGCGGCGGTAGTTCGCCACGACGCGCCGGCAGATCGAGAAGAGCCAGCTCCGGAGGGAGCCCTCACCCGAGTAGGTATCGATCTTTCGGTAGACGACGACGAAGACCTCTTGGAGGAGGTCCTCGAGATCGTGGTCTCGCACCCCGAGACGTGCGAGCGAGCTCGCGACGAAAGGGGCGTGCGCCTTGTAGACGCGATCGACGTCGAGCGTCCTTGCCGGCATCTTGCTTGACACGCCTAACGTCGTGACGCTCACCTAGTAGCAGTGTTCGGAGCGCGCTCTCCGCTTCGAAAAATCGGCGTCGATGAAGACTTCCCGCTATGGAGAGGTTCTGCCTCGCATCGTTCGCTGGACCACGGCAGCACTCGCGGCGGCGATCCTCGTGACGGTCTGCCCCGCCGCAGGCCAAGAACGTAGCCCCTACCAGCTCCGGTGGCGACGCGGCGCAAAGCTCTGCCGTGATGGTGAAGCGCGACTGCGCGGGTCCGTGGTCACGCGCCTCGGCTTCGATCCATTCGGCGCCGGCGCACCGAAGGGTGCCGGTAATGACGAGCGCGCCATCGTCGTGGACCTCTTCGCGCAGGGAGGCGGGTACCGCGCGACCGTCGTGTTTCACGATGACGCCGGCAACGTGCGCTCGACGCGGATGCTGGAGAGCGCCTCCAACGATTGTGGCGTCGTCCTCGAGGCGGCGGCGCTCGCCGTCGCGGTCGCGATCCAAAGCTCGCTCGAGCAAGCGGCGAGGCGCCCCGTCGACACCGAACCCGTTCCCCCCGCCATCGATCGCGATGCGGATACGATCGTTCCTCCGAGGCAGACGCCGACGACGAGGCCGTCCGTCGTCATCCCCTCACCTCCGCTAGCACCTCCGCCGGCACCTCCGCTCGCGGCTCGCCTCGAGGTGGCACTCGGCGTCGCCGGCGGGACGCTCCCCAGGCTCGCCCCCGGACTCGCCGTCGGAGGCCTCATCGAGATCCGTAAAGGGGTTTGGGCCTCCGCGAGGATGCTGCACGTCCCCGGGGTCTTGGCGGACGATTCGCGCTTTGCAGTCAGCCTCAGCACGGCGCGCTTCGGCGCTTGCGTCGATCCGTGGAGAACGGGTCGGTTCAATCTACTGAGCTGCGCGCACGCTGGCGTCGGCCTGCTCTCGACCGTCGTCTCCGAGCTCGCGCCCGTGGATCGAGCTCCCGCGTTTTTCGTCGGCGCTGGGCTCGGACAGTGGATCTACTATCGACCGACCCGCGGCCTGGCGCTCTTCGCCGGACAAGAGGTCACGCTTCCCTTCGATCGCTATCGCCTCTTCGTCGAGGGCTCGGATCGCACCGTGTTCACCGTCGCGCCGGTGACGGCGTACAGCTTCTTCGGGCTCGCGCTCACGACGGATCCTCGATGACCGCGCCAACCGTCGAAAGGTCGAGCTAGACCGAGCTCGCAGGGAAACCGGAAGAAGCTCTGCAATTCGGTCGACCTTCGACAAAGCTGAAGCGTAGCGGTTTCGCTATTCACGGAATATTCGAGCAACCGCTACGCCCTTCCCGGCGTAGTCTGCCGCGCAAATGCGTTTGGCGAATTGGTTCTCGGTCCTCGGATTGGCGTCGTTGTCCATGGCGTGTGCTGCTCGCAAGCCCCCGCCGCCCGCCGCCCCTCCTATTTCGAATGCGACTCCCGAGCTTCGTGCGGCGGTAGAGAAGGCGTCGGCCTGCAACTACGACGCCGGACGGTTCGATGCCGAATGCGAAGGCTACAAGGCGTGGGAAGCGAACACTGAGCTCGCCAACGCGGGTCTTCTCGAGATGATGACGAGCGAAGACACGAAGGTTCGTGCGCTCGTCGTTCGCAAGCTCAGTGTCCAGTACACCACGGACAATGCGGACAAAGACTCCCTCGCGTCCTATCTGACGGCCGCCGAGAAGGAGAAGGTCGAGCCGATCGCCAAGGATTTCGCCCGCGGGATCGCCCACATCGATCTCGGCAAGTTCGAACTTCTCGATCGCGGAATCGCGATCGCCAAGGCGCATTCCGTCGCCGACTACCAGGAGACGTTCGCGAGCGCACTGAAGAGCGAGAGCGAGCCGGACAAGGTCGTCGCGTACGCGGGTGAGCTCGCCAAATCGGAAGATCTCGCGCTGCGCAACGCGGCGCTCCGGATGTTCGTCGACGCCACGAAGTCGCGCGGCGAAGCCGCGTGCGCGGGCATCGATGCGCTTCGCAAGGACAAGGATGCGCCGCTCGCACAGCACGCCACCACACACCTCGCGCATGCCAGCGCCTGCGCAACGCAGCATGATGCCCTCCTCGCCCTCATCGACGAGATGAAGCTCCCGAAGAACCCGGCATCTGCCGAGCCTTATGTCGGCGAGGTCGTTCAGGGCATCTGCGAGAACGAGGGCAAGACGCCGGCGCAGCGCGATCGTTCACTCGCTCTCGCCAAGCAGATCACCGAGACCACGAAGATCCAGGGCGCCACGCGCTCGTCGACCCTCGCGGCCGTTCTCGCGTGCGATCCCAAGGGCGGTCCGGCGTACGTGAAGAAGTTCTCCAAGGACAAGGACACCGTCGTCGCCGAGCGCGCAAAGAGCCTGCTCGAAGGCGCCGCGACCAAGAAGTAAGCTCCGCACGTCGCACCCGCGCGGGTTGGGTCTTCCGACGAAGAGACCCAACCCCGACGCGCCTGGGCTAGGATCCCGCGGGTGCGCTGCCTCCGTGCTGCACCGCGCTCGCGGGCGCGCCTCGCCGCTGCTCTCGTTGTCGTCGTCGGATCGCTCGGATTCCGGATCGGCACCGCGCGCGCTGACGCCTCCTTCGCGCTTTCGTGGCGCTCGAAGGCCGGTGGTCCCGCATGCGTGACCGAAGAAGCCATTCGCGCGGCCGTCGAACGGAAGCTCGAGCGGAATCCTTTCACCGACCTCGCGAGCGCCGACATCGTGATCGGGGGAGAAGAGGAGCGCGTGGGCGCTCACTTCCGAGCGCGGGTGACCCAGCGCGATCGCAATGGCGTCGTGCTCGGCTCGCGAGATCTCGACGCACCGTCGTGTTCGAACCTGATGCGAATGACCGCGGTGGTCGTCGCGCTGTTCATCGAACCCGGCGGAGAGCGAGAGGCCGGCAGGGAGCAGAGCGCGAGTGAGTCGAGCGCCGAGCGCGACGCGGGGCCGGTGCACCAGGAGATGCACGCGGAAGCTCGAGTCCCCGAGGGAGCTCGTGTTTACGAGGACGCTCGCAGACCCGAGCCTCCTGAACCCGCCACTGTCCAGGCGCCCGTCTCTCCGGCGCAGCGCGCTCGGATCGTTCGGTCGGTGCCGCGACCGTTCCAGCTGTCACTCGGCCTCGGCGGTACGACCGCGATCGGGCTCCTTCCAGAGGCGAGCGCCGGCCTACACCTCTTGGCGCGTTTGGACCGGAAGCGCTCGCCGTGGAGCTTCGAGTGGTCCGCAGGCTACGCCTTTCCGCAAAGCGTGCGCCACGGGTCGGTTCGCGGCATGTTCTCCGCGGTCGAGCAGCAGCTTCGCGCTTGCGTGTCGCCCAACGCGGAATCCAAGCTCAAGCTCGACGCTTGCGGTGGCGTCCTGTGGGCTGCCATCGTGCCGGGAACGACCGGGACGGACGACTCGACCCGCGCGTGGCGGCCACTCGCCGGCCCCATCGGCGCGCTCGCGCTCCAGCTTGGCGAGGGACGCGGAGCAGCACGGCTCGACCTCGGCCTCGCAGTGCCACCGCTTCGCCGTGCGCCCTACTACGTGCGTCCCGAAGGCAAGCCCGAGCGTTTCTACACGACGGGCCAGGTCATCGTATTCGTCGGTGTGAGCGGGCTCTTCGCGATTTTGTAATAATCAGGCCCCCTGACCCTGCATATGTCTCGGTGCGGGCCTGCTCCATTTCGAACCTGGCGTCTGGTGACGCGGTGGTGGTGCACGCGGTGAGCCGCCCGGTCGACATCGCGACGATCTTTCGAGAGCACGGCCCCTACATTCACACCGCGCTCCGTAGTCTCGGCGTGCTCGCCTCGGACGTCGACGACGCCTTCCAAGAGGTCTTCGTCGTCATCCACCGACGGCTCGGCGAGTTCGAAGACCGTGGCGGCTCTCTGCGTGCGTGGGTCTACGGGATCTGCGTCCGCGTCGCGCTCCGAGCTCGGAGTCGTCGGAGCGCCGCGCGAGAGATCGCGTCGGACGACGTTCCTGAATCCGTCGATCCGATGACTCCCGCCGAGCACCTGAGCGAGCGGCAGGCGCGCGAGATACTGAACATGATCCTGGACGAGATCGACGACGAGAAGCGCCAGGTGTTCGTCCTCTACGAGCTCGAAGAGCTGTCGATGCAAGAGGTCGCACAGTCACTCGAGTGCCCAGTCCAGACGGCATATTCCCGGCTTCGAGCCGCGCGTGAGGCCGTGGACGCAGCCGTCCGTCGTTACCGGAAGCGAAGGGAATTCAAATGAGTCGAGAACCGACGCGCCTGGTCGATCGTCACGACGAATCGTCATCCGACGCGGCGTTCATGGGCGGAGTCATCCGCGCGCAACGACGCGCGCGGGCCCCCGAAGAAAAAATGCAGGAGCTCGCCGGGCGGCTCGGGCCGCTCCTCGCTCAAGGCCGAAACGCGCCGCCCACTCACGGCATGTCGTGGCTCGGGCTCTCGCTGGTCGCCGTCATCGTCCTCGCCGGCGGAGGCATCTGGCTCGCCGGACAGAGAGAGCCCGGTGCACATCCGATCGCAAACGTTGCAACCGAGCCTCCTCGGCCCGAGCGCGACCAGGCTCCCCCCGCCCCGCTCGTCGTCGAGGCCCCTCCGGCGATCTCCGTCGATTCGCTGCCGAACGCGCAGCGGGCCCCCGCGCCGGTCGCGTCCGCGCCGCGCTGCGACGAGGTCGATCTCGTGGAGCGCGCCGACATGCAACTTCGCTCCGGCGCGCCGGCGGCCGCGCTCGCCGCGCTCCGCGAACACGAGCTGCGTTGCCCCTCCGGCATCCTCGTTCAAGAGCGCGAGCGCATCGCGATCGAAGCGCTCGCCAAGCTCGGGCGCGACGATGCTGCGCGCGCGCGCGCGCAGGCGTTCGAAGAGCGCTTTCCGTCTTCACCGCACCTCCGCCGCGTACGACAAGTCCTCGACGGACTTCGTCGGTAGCGCGTCGATTTCTTCATAAGCACGACGACGAAGCTGCATGAAGAACATGCGCAACGGCTTCAAAGCCTCCGCCGGGCACTTCGAGGTGCACGTTCGTCATCCGGGAGGCCAGCGATGAGGTCTCCGATCGTGGTCGCCGGCCTCGCGACCGTGTCGATCGTCGTCGCGTGGGGATGTGGGACGATCGAAGATCGACTCGGGTACGAAAGCACGAATGCGCCGCCAGAGTCGTTCGTGACCTCGGAGGCGGGGACGGGGGCGGACGAGCCCGAGCTCGATGCAGGCCTCTGCGTTTCGCACGACTGCCCTCCTCCGTACATCACGTGCCCGGGTCAGCCGGGGGAATGCAACGTCAATCCGGGAACCAATCTCTTAAATTGCGGCGCGTGTGGGAACACGTGCGCGATTCCCGACGGAGGAGCCGGCGCCCACGCGTCGATGTATTGCATCAATGGCCAATGCCAGATGCAGTGCAATTACGATTTCGGTGATTGCAACGGCAACTCCGAAGATGGCTGCGAAAGCTATCTGAAGGGTGACCGTGCCAACTGCGGAATATGTGGGAACAGCTGTCAAGACGGCGAGATCTGCCATCAAGGAGCGTGCGGTTGTCCGCCCGGACTCACGTTGCAATGTGGCAACGAGTGCAGAGATCTTCGGAAGGATCCCGACAACTGCAGAGCATGCGGAAATAAGTGTTCTCTCCCGGCAGCCGACGAGGACGCGGGCGCGTGGCCCTGCGAACCCGGCGTCAGTCCGCCGAACTGGGGCCCGAAATGTTCGAATTCTTCGTGCATTCTGGGCTGCACAGGAGGATACGAAAACTGCAATGGAGACATGTGCGGGGACGGCTGCGAAACCAAAATCGCAACGGACCCGAAGAACTGCGGTGGATGCGGGATCGAATGCGGCCCCGACCAGTTCTGTCGCGACGGCGTTTGTCAATGCGGAGAGACGACGATCGCGTGTGATTTTACGTGCATCGATACTTTGACTAACGCACTCCATTGTGGAGCCTGCGGACGCGTCTGTCCTGGATACAAAGATGCAATCAACGACCCGCTGGGCGGAACTCCCACCTGTGTCTTGGGGAGATGCAACTATTACTGCAGCCCAGGACGAGCCGACTGCGACGACAACATCGACAATGGTTGCGAAGCCGACACGATGACCGACCCGATGAATTGCGGCGGGTGCGGAGTGCATTGCGATATCGATGCAGGCCAGCCGTGTGCGGGCGGCAAGTGCCTGACCAAGCCGTGTGACCCTGACTCGGGAGCAGTTTTCTGATGCGAGCTTCCATTCATAAATGGATGAATTTCGCGGTGTGCGGGCTTGCGGCCTCGCTTCTGCCCGGCTGCGCCAAGAACTCGGAGTTAGCCGCAGAGCGGCCGCCGGGACCGGCTACCGACGCCGGGGATGCAACGATGCCTTTACCGTCCGCCGTCGATACGAGCTGCAAGGCGGGCGCATGGTGTCGGGTGACGCTCCCGCGGAACATCTCGATCAACGGGATTTGGGGCGCCAGCGCCGACGATGTCTGGCTCGCGGGAACTCCCGGTACCGCGCTACATTGGAATGGAAGGGGCCTCGACGCACATTCCATCGATACGGCGCAGGCCCTTTCCGGGGTTTGGGGCAGCAGCGCGTCCGACGTTTGGATGTTCACTACGAGCGCATCGATTTGGCATTTCGATCAGAGTACGAACTCGTGGTCGCGATCGTTGGCCAAGACTGGCAGGCCCGAGCCCGGCGAGGGTTATCCCACCCCGGTCGCGGCAATGTGGGGGACGAGCAATAGCGATGTTTGGGCCGTCGGAGCGTCAATCTTGCAAAATTCCAAAAACCCATCGCCGCCGGTGTACCACTCCGATGGTTGGCGCAACGGTGATCCAAACTGGCAGGTCGTCGCGACGGCCATATGGGATCCGCCGACCGTCGAGTACATCACGATGAACGCGATCTGCGGCGGAGCCAAGGCTGGCGTGTGGCTCGTCGGCGACTCCGGAAAGACACGATACTCGAGTGGCTGGGTGAATGGAGGAGCCAAGTGGGGTTCCCTGAATACCCAGACGACGCGAAATCTGTTCGGTGTGTGGTGCAGCCCTGATGGCGAGGTATGGGCCGTGGGCGACAAAGGGACGATTCTGCGCTTCACGCTCGCCGAGGGAGACT
The DNA here is from genome assembly GCA_023402175.1 of Pseudomonadota bacterium. Lineage (GTDB taxonomy): Bacteria > Myxococcota_A > Polyangia > Polyangiales > Polyangiaceae > Labilithrix. The sequence continues at coordinate 9,502 of JAEXCN010000070.1, forward strand.
CGTACAACGCCGAATCATTCGGACCGTTGACGAACAAATCGCTTCGAGCCGTTTGGGGCGCCTCGCCGACCGACATCTGGGCGGTGGGCGACGCCGGAACGGTCCTCCGCTGGGACGGAACGTCTTGGATGGCTGCCAAAGCGCCGCTGGCCGGGGCGACAAGCGAGGATCTTTTCACGATATGGGGAGAGAGCGCGCAGGAGATTTGGATAGGGGGACGAAACGTTCTCCTCCACAACGGAATTTCAGAATCGCCAGGAGCCTCGCTATGAACGCGAATCGAATTTTCTTCGCCTGCACGCTCGTCGGGGCCGCCGTACTCGTTCATTGCGCCTCGAATGACACGCTCGACACCGTTCTCGCGGCCGATGGTGGGGCCGCCGACGGGGACAGTGATCATTCCAGCGACGCCACCGATGGTCTTCGCGATGCACTGGCCGAAGCCACGAGCGACACAGGGTCGGACGCCGGGCTGCCCTCCGACGCCGGCGGCGAAGAACCGTACGAGACGCCGGACGCCAGCGTGACCTGCACGGCCACGCCATGCGCCCTCGCGATCGCCGGGAGCTCCAGCAACGGAGCACTGACATTTTGCGCGCAAATGAGCGACGGCACGGTCCAGTGCTGGGGCGCGAACCTCAGTAATCGTCTCGGAGCGCCGCTCGACGTCGTCGAGAACGGCTTGCCGGTGAGCTCCATTCCTCGCAAGATCGACGCTCTCTCCGGGGTTACGAGCCTGAGCCTCGGAGGCTCGAATGCCTGCGCCGTCCGGTCCGACGGCAGCGTGTGGTGTTGGGGTACCTCCGCGCTGCTCAAAGCGGGACTCACGGTCGACGGAGGGGCTTCCTTGGGCGCGTCCGCCGTGCCCACCCACCTCGACCTCGTACCTGCTGCCTCGACGGTCGGCGTCGGCAACGGAACGGCGTGCATCACGACCGATACCGGGTCCCTGGTGTGCTGGGGACAGAACGAGACCAACCAGCTCGGCGTACGCCCCCCCGACGCATCCGCGCCCGCCGCCGTCCCGCTCGGAAATCACGCGGCCGAGGCCGCACGGCCGACGACGGGGCGCACGTTCGCCATCACTCGAGATGGACAGCTTTGGTCTTGGGGTGCGGCAGGGTGCAAGGACACGGCGACCTGCCAATATCTGCTCGGCAGAAACACGTCCGACGATCCCGATCCGGTTCCCACGATGGTTCCTGGCCTCCAGAACGTTCGTGCCGCCGGATCAGGAACGGTTCATTCGTGCGCCGTGGCCGGAAAGGTCGTGGAGTGTTGGGGCGCAAACCCCAACGGACAGCTCGGCATCGGCTCCTCGGACACGACGCGAACCCTGCCGCAACCAAGCACTCTGGCGTCCGTCATTCATGACGATGACGTGGACGCCGGGCTTCCTCCTGCGCAGGACATCCCCGTCGACATCGGCGTCGCCGATACCGCCACCTGCGCCGCCATGGGAAGCGGTCGCGTCTATTGCTGGGGCTGGCCCCAGACGGCAGCGGAAGACCGCGGGCGCCCTCTTCGCGTGAATGGATTCAGCGGGCCCGTCGTTGCCGTTGCCGTCGTCGCGACGGGGGACGGAAGGCCGACGGCGTCTGGAACGGGCACGGCCACGGCCTGCGCGCTCCTGCGTTCCGGAGCTGTCGAGTGCTGGGGACGTAACTTGTACGGCGCCCTCGGCCGGGGGCTTCCAGCTTGGAGCTTGAACGACCCGGTACCTGCACCCGTCGCCTTTTCTCAAAACTGACACTCGAACCGACGCTCGGCGGCCGGCGGGGCCGGGCCGTGGCCACGGGTCGATACCAAAGAAGGACCGACTCCGATGTCGAAGCACATACTGGGCCCTTTTCTGTCGATTGCGGCGATCGTGGTCTCGGTCACGATGTCAATCAACTGCACGTCCGATCGCGCCAGTTTCGAGGACCAAGCTCCCAACACCGGCGCTGCCGCGGAGCCCTCCCCATTCGTTGCTCCGGACGCAGCGGCGAATGACTCGGGCGCGGTGGCGACGGACGAAGAGTGTGCGGGAGAAATCAAGCTCGTCTACGTCTTCACGCGCGATGCGAAGATCGTCCGCTTTGATCCGGCCACACTCACGTTCACCGAGCTCGGGCGTGTCATTTGCCCGACCTCATCTGACGCGAATTCGATGGCGATCGATCGGCACGGTGAGGCATGGCTAGCATTCACGGACACTAGAGTTTTCAATGTTCCCCTGCGCACGCTCGAATGTACGGAGGTCGTGCTGAACTGGCCGGAGGGAAACGGCAGAACAGGACGGTTTGGAATGGCCTTTTCCAAGGACGACTCCGAGACCGGAGAATCGTTGTTCATGGGAGGTAACGGCCTTTGGAAAACGGATCCGCGAACGCTCGAGGTCCAACACATCGGCGAAGCCAAGCCGCTTAGCGCGGTTTTCGAGCTCAGCGGGACCGGCGACGGGAAGCTCTTCGGGTGGGGTGCTGGAAACGGCATTCTCGGACGGCTCGATTTGGTCTCCGGCAACGTCCTCGAGTGGGAGCAAACGAACGTGGTCGGCCGCGATTGGGCGTTTGCGCAGTGGGGCGGCGACTTCTGGCTCTTCGTCCAGCTCGATCGCGGAGAGGGATTCAAGAGCACGTCCGTCGTGCGCTACAGCCCCCTGACCCGCACGTCCGCAGTGGTCGTCGAGGACGCAGGGATGATCGTCGTCGGCGCGGGCTCGTCGACCTGCGCGCCCTACGCGCCCCCGAAGTGACGCCGCGGCTCGAGCGCGACACCGCGCCTGCGCGAGCGTGTTGGCGCAATGTTCGAGGAAGCGACGCGGGCGAGACATCCTCACGCGCGTCGCAGATGCGTCGCCTTCAGCGTACGGGCACGCGAAGGTCGGTGATTCGGCGTAGGCCCGCGCCCCCCGGATACGCGTAGGCGGCGGCGTTCGACATACCCCAGACCGTGATCGAGAACGGTCCTTCGCTTTGGATCCGATGCGCACCGTCAGTGCACGCGCCCGCGGCGTACTTCTGCGGCTCGCCGACGCGGGTGAGCTCGGCGTACGTCCACTCGTAGTCGTCGGAGATGGGTTTCCACCCGGTGAGGACGCCCGCGCAGTCGAGGGTGACGTCGCGGAAGGCGCCTTTCACCTTTCGGCGTGTGACGAACACCGAGCTCGAGTCGTAGGTGAAGTCCGAGAAGAACCCGTAGCTGTCGAGCCACTGATCGGTCGGGATCGCCAACGCGGTCTCCGGATCGCCCATGAAGGTCGACGAGCCATCCTGGCCGGTCATGAGGGCCACGGCGAGGAAGGGGTGGTCGGTGTCCTGACTCCGAACGATGAACGGCTCGTTCGCAAAGAAGACCGCGAGCTGTCCTGCCTCGAGGCGTGCGGGAGCGCCAACGGGTCGCGACGGCTCGTAGACGAGCTCGGTGTCGTCGGCGGCGGCGAGGAGACGAATCGGGCTCAGATCACGCTCCTTCAGGGTCCCGCGGGACATCAGAGCCGTGCGGTTTGGCGCGGGGAGAACGGCGTATTCGCGTCCCCAGGCCGAGACGGGCGGAATCTGACTGTTGTCAGAGTCGGCAGTCCCGATATCGGCCGGAACGTTCATCACTGTGTGTCCACCAAAGACCCCGACCGGCTTGCTCGTCTCGATCACGGAGCCGACGAGCTCGTTCCCTTGTGTGAGCTGCCAGACTTCTCCGCGCTGCAATCGGTAGCTGGTGACCTCGTTGCGCGGCGCTGCGGGGATGCCCGGACCGCCGAGGACGTCGACCCTCGGAAGGAGCTCGATCGACGTATCGTCCTCGAGCGCGACGATCTGGATCGTGGGTTGCCCGGGTTGAGTCTTGTTCGTTCCTGGGCGCGACAAGATTCCCTTGCCGAAGAGATCGCCTTTTCCGCCCCAAGAGCTCATCAAAAGATAATTCGTTCCAAACGATGTCGTCGGAAGGAGCAATGTTGCGCTCGGAATGACGCTTTCGGCGCCGCCGTAGGGGTAGAGCGCATACATCGATACGGGAACGTCCGCACCGACGAACATCGCGTGTCCGATCCCCGTTCCGAACACGGCGAGCGCCTTGTCGAAGATCGGCTTGACGCCCTCGGGACACCCGACCCAGTTCTGCGTCCCCGAACGGTCCTCTGCAGCAAGGAAGACCACCGCTCCGCTGCCGGGGGGAATCGGTCCGTCGACCTTCGTGTGCTTCACGACACCGTTTTCGACGGATGGCAACCATACGGCGCCATCGAGCGACTTCTCCTCCCCCTGGTACTCGAGGCGTAGCGTGGCAGGCGACGTCCAGTTGTTCGCCACGAAGAATGCGTAACAACTACCACCGTCGACCTCCCTGGCGATGATGCCTGGAATCGCAAAGGAGCAACCCACGGAGCCTTCGTTGAGCGCCGCTGCGGTGCACGGGGCGACGCACTTGCCGTTCCCGCACGCCAGGTCCGCTGCGCATTCCTCGACGATGTCTCCTCTGCAATCGACCACGGAGCGGAGGTCGCGCGAGCAAGAGACCCCGGAACAGGAGGCGTCGACCTCACCGCCGCCGCCGCCGCCGTCGGGCGGCACGAACGTCTGCGAGTCGTTCTTCTGCCAGCCATCGCGCCCGGACGAGCAACCTACCCAAACAGCCGAGACGAGAAGCAGAGCGATCATGGGCGTGCGCATGAGAACCTTCCTCACTCCATCCGATTACGGAAATACGACCGGCGCCGCTTCTACGTGGATATCGGTGTCGACGCTCCCCCGCCCGAGCTGACCGAAGAAATTGTCTCCCCAGCACGCCACCGAGCCACTGCGAAGCAGCGCGCAGACGGCTTCATCCATCAATGCGATGCCCACCACCTGCTCCGTGAGGCCCTCGATGCGCGTCGGAGTCGACTGATCCTGACGCGATGCGACTCCGACCTGCCCGGCGCGGTTCGCGCCCCAGCAATAGAGCTCGCCCGTCGCCACGATGGCGCAGGTGTTGTCCCCACCGGCGGCCACGGCGACCGGATAGACGTCGTTCGGCAGGGCGACGCGCGCTGGAAACATCTCCTGAGCGCGAAGGCGCGTACCGAGCTGACCGTGCTCGTTCTGTCCGCCCCAGCAGTGGATGCTTCCGTCACTCAGCGCGCAGGCATGTGTCGCCCCTGCGGTCACGCTCTTTACGTCCGAGAGCGCGATCCGCGCCGGGATGGGATCCGGATGGAGCGAGCTCATTCGTCCGAGCTGCTCGGCGGTGCTGCCTCCCCAGGACACGAGGTCGCCGTTGTCGGCGAGGGCGAAGCCGCTATTCTCCGCGCCTGCGCACGCACGCACGGAGCTCGAGATTCTGTCGGCATGAGCCGGCGGGCGCCAAGGCGCCCCGGGCGGGCCGTCGCGCGGC
>JAEXCN010000093.1 GCA_023402175.1 Pseudomonadota bacterium
GTACCCGCGTCCGCGACGGCGTCCGCCGCGCCGCCGGCCTCGGCCGCCACGACCTCTTCGGCCGCCACGACGGCGTCTGCGCCGTCTGCAAAGCCGCCCGCGCCGAAGCCTCCGCACCCGACGGCGAACCCGCCCGGTTACATTCCGGGCCTCGACACGAACATCCGGAACTGAGCTGTAGGGCAGGGACGTTCCCACGGAGCCACGGTCCGGACGGCCACGCGTCGTCCAAACGTGTCGATGAAGGCCCACGCCAAGGCGGTCTTGATTTAGCCTGGCCCGGAGATCCGAACATGTTGCGCTCGGCCCGACGAATCGCCCTCGCCGTCTCGCTCACGCTCGTCCTTCCTCCGCTCGCCGTCGCAGTGCCGCGGACGGCCTGGGCGCAGCCGAAGAAGTCGATCCGCGACTCGCTCCCGCTCGAAGCGCGCGGTCACTGGGACGCCGGCGTCGCGCTCGCGCAGCGCAAGAACTGGGATGGCGCGCGTACGAGCTTCAAGGCCGCGTACGAGATCTCGAAGAACCCGCGCGTGCTCTTCAACCTCGGCGTCGCCGAGAAGGAGCTCGGTCGCTACGCCGCTGCGCTCGATTACTTCCGGAAGGAGCTCGCGGAAGGCCAAGGGCAGCTCTTGCCCGACGAGGAGAACGACGTGAAAGCGACGATCTCCGGCCTCGAGAAGTTCGTTGCGCAGCTCACGATCGACGTGAGCGAGAAGGATGCCGACGTCTTCATAGACAACGACAAGATCGACAGCTCGAAGCTGCCGGGACCGATCACCGTGCAGCTCGGCGAGCGCCGCGTCCGCGCGGTGAAGCCCGGTTTCGCCGAGGCCGTCGAGTCGATCCAGCTCGCCGGCGGCGGCAAGGGCACCGTCACGCTGAAGCTCCATCCACTCGTGAAGACGTCACGTGTCAACGTGTCCGTCGTCGGTCCTTCGAACGCGATCGTGAAGATCGACGGCAAGGAGGTCGGGGCCGCGCCTTATGCGGGGCAGGTCGTCGTCACTGCGGATCCGCACCAGTTCTCGGCCGAGGCGCCGGGCTACGTCACGGCCACGCAGAGCGCGATCGTGCGCGACAGCGAGACGCTGAACCTCACCTTGCAGCTCGCGCCCGAGCAGGAAAAGGGCAAGCTCCTCGTCTTCGCGAAGCCGGACGGCGCGACGATCGAGATCGACGGCAAGCCGGTCGGCGCGACGAAGTGGGAGGGGCCCGTCGATGCGCGGACCCACCAGGTCGTCGTGAAGAAGCAGGGGTATTATCCCTGGAGCTACGACGTCGACGTGCCGAAGGGTGGCGAGCGCTCCGTCACTGCGACGCTGAACGAGGACCGCAACACGAGCTTCGTGCCGTGGCTCATCGGCACCGTCGTCGTCGGGACGGCCCTCGTGGTCGGCATCGTCCTCCTCGCGACGCCGCCGGACCAGCAGCCCGCGGCCGGCACGCTGAACCCGTACAAGCTCGGTACGACGAGCTACCAGCCCGGAGGGCCGGGCTTCCACTTCTGAGCCTCCGGAGGCACTTCGCGGTTTGATCCCGCCTTTTGCGTCACCTCTTTGGTCGACTCGCTCGTCCCGGGCGACCATGCCACGTTGAACAGCCCGGAATCTGGAGAGCAGCATGCGTAGCTTCGTCGGTCGTGTGGTCATTCTCGGTACCTGTCTCGCCGCAGGCGTGGTCTGGTCCGGATGCGAGGCCAAACAGGCGACGGAGTACGTAACGGGCATCTCGACGCAGGTGTCCGTCCCGCGCGACCTGAAGGCGGTGCGCGTCGAGGTGACGGTCGGCGGCGTCCCGCAGTTCTGCCAGGGCTATCGCGTCTACGACGGCAAGGTGCAGCTCCCGCGCAGCCTCGGGACGTTCGCTGGCACCGACCGCGCGATCACGAGCGGCCCCATCACGTACACGATCAGCGGCGTCACCGACTTCGACACCGACAACGAGTGGTTCGGGGTCTGTGGTCGCCCGCAGGTCGGAGAGAACAACGTCCGCATTCTCCGCCGCAGCCGGCAGCCGTACATCCGGGACGAGATCCTCTTTCTCCCGATGCCGCTCAAGTACTCGTGCTTCGACAAGGCGTGCGGCGACGAGGAGACGTGCAAGGGCGGCAAGTGCGTCTCGGCCACGCTGACCGAGGAGCAGGCTCGCGCGATGTTCCCGAAGTACACGCCCGAGCTCGTCGACGGTACGGGCGGCGACTGCTTCTCGAGCCAGCTCTGCATCGGCGCGGCGGCGCCGGCGATCGTCGTCAACCCCGACACGTGCGAATATGCGGTCGCGAACTCGCCGAGCGCGCCTTCGATCGACGTCGCCATCGATCCCTTCCGCCCCGCGTGCACCACGGTCAAAGACTGCAACGATTGCACGCAGCAGAACTGCGATGACCCGGCCGTCGCGAAGCGGCTTCGCACATGCGAGCCCGACAAGCACTGCTCGGCACTCCCGCAGAACACGCCCTGGGAGGGCACGAACGTCGAAGTCGTCTACGACGGCGGCCTCAATCGCGAGATCCTCGACCTCGATCCCGACGAGGGCTTCGTCTTCAGCGACCCGACGAAGCCGCAGCGCTTCAAGCTCGCGCCCGGCCTCTGCGAGATGGTCAAGGGCGTCGACGACAAGGGCCAGCCCACCGCGCATCGCATCACTGCCGTGCGCGCCAGCGGCACGTGCCAGGCGAAGCGCCTCGCGCAGCCCTTCTGCCAGGCGGACGCGATGGCGCAGATGGGCCTCGAGGCCGACGGCACCGCTCCGAACCCGACGCCGCCGAACGACTGCAGCTCCGCCGAGCTGAAGCCGCCGCGCGCCGCGCTCATGGTCGTCGTCGACAACACGCAGGGCCATGCGGCCTTCTTCAACGCCGAGCAGATCAAGGCGGTCGAGTTCCCGCTCAAGGATCCCGCGTTCGAGAAGACGGACATCGCTCTCACGTACGCCCCCGTCGCGGGCGGCTGCACGGCAGACGCTCCGCCGGTCATCGCGCTCGAGCCTTCGCTCACGGTGCGGCAGAAGCTGATCGACAACTTCGTCGGGCTCGCGAGCAATCCGGCGTCGCTCGTGGCGGGCAGCCCGAGCTACGAAGGAGCGCTCGCGAGCAGCTACACGACGCTGAGCGCGCTGCCGAACACGACGTATTTCAAGCGTGCGGTCGTCATCGTCGGCAACCGCGAGTTCAACACCGAGCAGTGCCCCGCGATCGACGGCACGTCCGCGGAGCTCGCGCAGCGCGCACGTACGTCGTCGACCGACCCGACGAAGCCGATCAACACGTACGTCATCCAGCTCGCCAAGTCCGATCCGAACAAGCCGCTCGACCAGGACGTCGTCGATCCCGGCCTCGGTGCGCTCATGACGGCCGGAAGCACGACCCCGTACAACCCCGACGCACGCGGCACGAAGAAGAACGCGAAGGACTCGTTCCAGCAGGTGATCAACTCGCTCGCGACGTGCGTCTACGACGTGCCGAACGACGCGAAGGCGCCCACCGTCGAAGACACGGTGTCGTTCAGCGATCCGCTGAGGGGAGTGACGACGAAGATCCAGCCGAACACGGCCTGCAATGGCGAGGACGTGCCTGGCTCAGGCTGGGGCTTCGGTCCCGCGCCGACGGCGGGCACCAAGCGCATCTTCCTCTGCGCCGACTCCTGCAAGGCGTACCGGGACACGCTCGCGCAGGCGTCGGACTTCGCGCTCATCTATCAGCAGCCGCCAATCGCGGTGCCGATCTTCGCGCACAAGAAGGCGTGCGAGCCGAAGTGAGCCGAAGGGGCTCACGACGAGCTCAGCGAACCTCGCGCCGCGGGATCCCCGTCGGGACGATGTTCGCGTCGTAGAACGAGGACCTGTTCGGTCGCCCGCGGACGGGCGGGGAGGGCGCGAACGACGAAGGCTCGCCGTGCGCCGGCGCCTCTTCGATCGCCACCGTCTTCTCGCGCGTGTCGTAGTCGGGAGCGCGCGCGATGACGACGGAGCACGGCGCGCGGCGCGACACCTCCGCCGTGACCGATCCGACCCTCAAGCGATCGACACCGTGTCGCTCGCGCGCGCCGACGACGATGAAGTCGGCTTCGACGTCGATCGCGATCTGCACGATCTGCTCAGCTGCATCGCCGACGCCGACCTGCGCGTCGATCTTGCCCCACATGGGGTTCGACGCGTCACCGAGCTCGCGCAGCAGCATCTCTCGGATCCGCCGCTCGTCGTCGACCATCGCGTCCGATGCCTCTTCGGCATGTCGGCGTACCTGTCGGCCGCTCGCGGCGACGTGGACGACGGTGATTTTGCCTTCCGCGCCGGCGAGCCTTTCCGCCGTTGCGAGCGTTATCCGCGCCGCATCGTCGAAGTCGATCGCGGCTACGACCCGAACCTCGTTCTTCTGCTCCATGTCTGCTCCTGCTCTCGTCGAGCTCCTCACGAGGCATCCGTCGTGCCGCACTGGAGCTCGAGGAGAGACGCGCGCGGTGGAACCGCTGCGCTCGAGCGGATGTCAGCCGAGTACTACTTGGTCGAGCTCGCGAAGGGCCCCGCTTGGGACCATGCCCGAGGACGACGAGAGCAGGCGCACCGGGACGGACGCTCGCTCAGTAGTACGGCTCGGCGATCCCCTCGATCGCGAAGACCTCTCGCGTGGCCTGCCTCGCCATCACGCGTTCGAGGAGTCGGCGCAGGTTCGGAAGGTCGCGCGCCTTGCGCGTCATGTTTCGCGTCCAGCGCGAGAGCATGAAGAGGTAGATGTCCGCCGCCGAGATCGTGTCGCCGAACAGGTACGGTCGATCCGCGAGGTGCGTGTCGATCTTCGCGAACATCTCCGCGAGGCGATCCACGGCCCGCGCCTTCAGTGCCGTCGCCTGATCCGCCGCGACCCAGCGCTCGGGGTAGAAGTGCACGAGCATCTCCGGCTGGATCGTGTTGGTCAGGTACACGAGCCACTTGTAGAGATCCCCACGCGCCTGGTCGCCGGCTGGCGGTGCAAATCCCGCTTCGGGGTGGCGGTCGCACAAATAGAGGCAGATCGCGGCGGCCTCGTAGACGACGAGCTCACCGTCCACCAGCGTCGGCACGCGGGCGTGCGGGTTCAGCTTCAGGTACGCAGGCTCGCGGTGCGCGGCGCGCTCGGTGTCGGTCAGCACGAGCTCGTGCGGGACGGCGAGCTCGCGCAGCAGGATGTGCGGCGCCATCGCGGCGGTGCTGGGCGAGTAGTAGAGTTTGTACACGCGTTGCTCTCCTCACGAACGTCGAGGACGGCATCCTAGCCGACAGACGCGGAGCGCGGCGCGAGGATGCCGAGCTCGACGAGCTTCGCGAGCCGCTCTCCGGCGAGGGCTGCGATGCCCTCGAGGATTGCGCGCTGCTGCTCGTCTTCGTCCGTCACGATCCGGTCGTCGACGCGGATGCGGAGCACGTTTTTCCGGACGAAGTCGCGGCTCCACGCTTCGCGGCGTCCTGCCGGGACTTCGGTGAAGACGCGCAGCGCAAGGCCGTCGAGCGCCGAGATCGGATATGCCGTCCCCGCCACGGTCGAGGTCATCACGACCGGTACCTCGCTCGACAGGCGGCGAAGCATCATCTGGTTGTAGACCGACGGGATGTCGAACGCCTCGTCGGCGCGTGCGCGATGGGCACGTGACGGGGCACATCGCGGCGCGACGCGTTCGGTGACGAGCAGCCGGACGAGGCACCTCCGGAGCTCCTCTTCCGATACGCCGCCGAGCTCCGCGCGATCGACGAGCTCGCGGACGCTGACGCTTCCTTCGGCGAGCGCCGCGAAGATCGCGTCGAAGACGGGGCCCTCGAGCGAGACCGTCCGATGAGGCAGGCGCACCACGCGCTCCTCGAGCGCGGTGTTCGTGATGGTGCCGAACGGCGTCTCGTCGAGGTAGGCGGCCGTGACGTCCGCCGAGCGCGCGACGCGTCCCTTGACGTAGACGTCGCGACGGAAGAACTCGTTGGTCGCGAAGGCCTTGAGGCTCTCGAAGGTCACGCGGTCGTCGATGGACGAGAGCAGCGGCTCGACAGCGGCCGGAAGCGCGAGATCGCGGAAGCCCTCACGCAGCGGCAGGCTGCCGACGAAATGGAGCCCCTGCTCGGCCAGCTCCCACGCGACGCGTGCAAAGTACATGGGTGCCCAGTGCTCGTGCATGTACTCGTGCACGACGTACGGGAGCCCCGCCTTTGCCATCGTCCGCAACATCTCGGACGCCGAAGGATTGGCGGTGAAGTACTCGGCGCCCGCTCGTTCGAGCGCCTGGGCGAGCTCGACGCCGCGCCGAGCGCGGTCCTCCGTGGTCTCGCCCGCTCGTGCGGAAGGGAAGAGGAGGAGCTGCCGGAGGGGCTCGACCGACGCCCAGCCGGGCATCGCGTTGTACGAGACGTAGAGGAGGCCTCCCGGTTTCAGCTTGGCGCTGGCGAACGCCATGAGCGCTGCTCGCTTCGCGGGGCTCACCCAGCTGATCACGCCGTGCGCGACGACGTAGTCGAACTCGCCGACGTCCTCGGAGAGCAGGCTCTCGAAATCGCGCTCGAGGAAGCCGATGTTCTCGAGTGCGCCATCGCGCGCGAGGCGCTTGGCCGACGCGATGTGCGCCGCGTTGATGTCGATCCCGAGAAAGCGTCCCTCCGGATGGGCAGCCGCAAGTGCCGCGAGGGTGTCGCCGTGCGCGCAGCCGAGCTCGCAATAATCGAGCTCGCCGATCGGCGGCGGCGCGACGCCTTCGAGCGCGGCCACGAGGCGAAGCCGCGCGGGGCTGAGGTCCCCGAGGAAGTGCCGGACGTAAGGGACGTCGTCGACGTACTCCGTGCTCACGCTCGGCCTCATAGCGCGGCGGGGACCCGGCGACGACGAGCCGTTCGCCGCGTCAGGGACCGAACATCATCCCGAGGACCGGGCCGACGAAGATCTGCACGTTCGACGCGAGCTCGTACGACGGCGTCGACAGGGTGCGGAGCCCGAGCGCATGGTTCCTCTCGGGCGTGGTCTTCGGCGTCTCGCGACCGTTCAGGAACGACGACGGCGTCTCGAGGAACATCTGCACGCCGAGCGAGACGGCGACGCCGCGTGAGAGCCGGTACATCACCGTCGGCTCGATCGCGATGACCGGGCTCACGTAGCTCGGGCTGTCGCTGACGAACCCGTCGCGCACGCCGGAGCCGTCCTTCGCCGTCGTCACGCGTTCGAGGACCATCGTCCGATACGAGACCCCTGCGCCGGCAGCGAGACCGAGCCGGAGGTGCTTCGATTGCCACGTGAGCCGAACGCGGGCCAGGCCCATGCCGCCCACGCGACGGAGGTTGATCTCCTCCCGCCGCGCCGGATCCGGACCGATGCCGGGATCGGTGCTCGCGGCGTTCCAGTCGTTCTTGATCGTCCGCTGGTCGTAATGACCTGCGAGATAGAGCTCGATCCCGACCGGATCCCAGTGGTAGCCGATGAACCCCCCGGCGCCTGCGCCGAGGCCGTCGGGCGTATCGCACGACACGAGCGACGGCGCCTCGCTCTTCGCGTCGCACTGCTTCTCGAACGTGCTGCCGGTGCCGCCGGGCGTGAGGAGGCCGAGGAGGCCGAAGCCACCGTAGATCCCTTCGAGGCGCTCGGTCTCTTCGACGGGGCCCGTCGAGATCGTCGAGGAGAGCTTCAGCGTCACCGTTCGTGCGAGCGGCTCCTTCTCCTTGACGACGACGTCCTCCTCGAACGGATCGTAGCCGTCGCGCGTGATCCTCAGCTTGTGCGTACCGGCGGGGAGATCGCCGATGAAGCTGCCTTCGCCGACCAGCTTGTCGTCGATGTAGATGAGGCCCTTCGCGTCGCTCGTGCCGATCTTGACCGACGCGGTGCTCTCCGAAGCCGTGAGCTCGATCTCCTGCGTCTTGCCGCGTTCGACGTTCACCTTCTGCGGGGCCGCCGCGAGCCCTACGCCGCGCGCGGCGATGTCGTGCTGCCCCGCCTCGACATCGCCGGTCCACGGAGCGTCGCCCATGTCCACGCCGTCGACGGTGATGCGGACCGGCTTACCGGTCTTCTCCTTCACGACGAGCTTTCCCTTCGTCGACGCGGCCGTGAGCGTGACCTGCACGTTCGTCGTCGCGCCTGCGCCCACGTTGGGCGATTGATCGAACGCGATGAAGCCGTCCTTCGTGACGCGTACGCGGTGCGGACCTGCCGGCAGACGAAGCGACGGTCCCGCGAGCGGGGTCGTGCCGATGGTTTTGTCGTCGACGATGACCTGTGCCCCGGTCTCGTTGACCGCGATCGTGAGCGAGCCCGTCTTCTCGTCGAGCTCCTTGAGCCGTGCCTCGGCCGCCTTCTTCTTCGCCGCGGGGGCCTTCGCGCCGTACTTGTCGAGCCACTCGGTGTAGGCTGCATGTGCCTCGCCGAGGTGGCCGCCCTGGTAATGCGCGTTCGCGAGGCCTTCGAGCGCCTGGCTGCTCGGCTGTGCCTTGTTCGCCGCGTCGAAGGAGCGTGCGGCGGTTGCCCAGTCCTTCGACTTCACGGCCTTGTCCGCATCCGCCAGCGAGGCCTTCGCGTCGCCCGCCTGCTGGGCGAACGACGTCGACGTGGTGAGGACCGCAGACGAGAGGAGCGCAGCGACGGCGAGCGCCGAGCCATGGCGCCGCGCGCGCAGGGGCAGGAAGGCCATTGCGCGCGAGGTTACCTCACTCCGGGACGCTGCGACCACCGGGTTGGGGTGGGGTCGTCGTGCCGTCTAGCGCGACGGAGGATCGACGTACGCCACTTCTTCGCCGCGGAACGTGCGGAGGACGGTGCGTCCGGGCTCGCGCGAGACGACGTAATCGGGCGTCAGGGGGACCTTTCCGCGGCCGCCGGGCGTGTCGCAGATCAACTTGGGCAAAGCGATGCCCGAGAGGCGCCCTTGCAGCTGCTCCATGATCTCGATCCCCCGTCCGAGCGGGGTCCGGAGGTGGCTCGTGCCGCGGACCGGATCCGTCTGCAGGAGGTAGTACGGACGGACGCGGGCACGAACGAGGCCGCGGAAGAGCGTCTCGAGCACGTTCGCGTCGTCGTTCACGCCAGCGAGGAGCACCGACTGGTTCATCACCGGGAAACCCGCGTCGGCGAGGCGCGTGCACGCGCCGATCGACTCCGGCGTGAGCTCCTTCGGATGATTGAAGTGCGTCATCACCCAGACGGGGTGGTGCTTGCGGAGCGCGCCGAGCAGCTCGTCCGTGATGCGCATCGGGAGCGTCACTGGGACGCGCGTTGCCAGTCGGATCGTGTCGACCGAGGGGATGCGCCGGATGCGCGCGAGCAGGCGATCAATCCGGTCGGTCGCCATCGCGAGCGGGTCGCCGCCGCTGACGATCACGTCGCGGATCTCGGGATGCGCTTCGATCCACTCGAACGCCGGCTCGAGGCGTTCGAGCGGCGCGGGGCCTCCGCCGTCACCGACCATGCGTGAACGCGTGCAGAACCGGCAATACACGGCGCAGCGATCGGTCGCGAGGAGGAGCACGCGGTCCGGATACCGGCGCACGAGATGCGGCGCGACCTCGTGCTCGACTTCGCCGAGCGGGTCGGCCATGTCGCCCGGCACCTCGCGCGCCTCGAGCACTTGCGGCACGCACTGAAGGCGGATCGGACAGGTCGGATCGTGACGGTCGCAGAGCGACAGGTAATAGGGCGTGATCGCGATCGGGAGGCCTTCGAGCTCCGCGCGGCGTGCGCCTTCGAGCTCGTCGGGGGAGAGGTCGAGCGACTTCGCGAGGTCGTCGGCGCTCCTGGCCGAAGCACGGAGCTGCGCCTGCCACTCGTTCGGGGCAGGGGATTCTCCGTTGCGTTCGCGGACGAGCGCGTCGGGTGAGACGAGGGTCATGACGTGCTCTCAGCGCCCCGCGTCGGGCTGGGCCGCGCCTGTATTCAGCTTCACGGTGGCGAGCGCCGCCTCGTCGACTTCGACCTTCACGCTCTTCTTGAGCTCGGCGATGAGCTCGTCCTCCTTCGCGCGGAGCTTGTCCTGCGCGAGCTTCACGCGAATGCTCCGCTCCGCCTCTTCGTAGGTGCGCTCGTGCGGAGCGATCTTCTGCGTGAGGCGCACGACGTAGAAGCGGCCGCCGGACGCGACGACCTTGTCGGCGATCCCGCCGAGGTCGGCGATCCCGAAGACCGCGCCCCGGACCTCCGGGGGAACGCGAGGGTTGTCGCCGCGCGGATCGCCCGGAGGCGAGACGATGCCGACGTCGCCCGCGAGATCGATCGGGACGTTGGCGCGCGCCTGCGGGTCGATCGACTTCGAGCGAACGAGCTCGCCCCACTGCGCGGCGCCCCCGGCCTTCTTGGCCGCAGCGAGCACGCCCTCCGCTTCCGCCTGGGTCGGGAGGACGATGATGGAGACGCGGCGGCGCTCCGGGTCCTTGTATTCTGCACGATGCGCCTCGAACCAGGCGCGGACCTCGGACTCGGGCACGTCGGCGGGCGTCGGCGCACCCTTGCGCGCCTCGGCGAGCATCGCGTCGCGCAGGATGGCGCGGAGCTCCTGCTGCGCGAGCGGCTCCTTGTCGTAGCCCTTCGCGGTCGCCTCCATGGCGAGGAGCTCGACGGTGATCATCTCGTCGAGCAGCTCCTTGCGTCGCTCGGGCGACTGGTAGCGAAGCCGATCGAACTGATCCATGTGCTCGAGCGCGGCGGTGTAGTCGCCGAGCGTGATCGTCCGGTCCCCGACCTTCGCGAGGACCTGAGCCGCCTGCTCTTTCGTGAGCAGCGTCGTCGGCGAAGCGCCCGCGTCGCTTCCCTTCACGTCGTCGCACGACTTGCAGCCGGACACGGCGAGGGCGAACGCCAGCGCAGGCGCGGCGACGAGGGCGATGGCGCACCGCCCCACGCGCGGCGCCCGAGCGTGGCTTGATTCCCTTCGGGGGCTCCTCACGGGCGCGAAAGCTAGCACACAGCGCGATTGCCTTGATCTCGATGAGCACATCCTGGAGGGCGGAGCTCGGTGCCCGCGGACGGCATCTTCGCCTCGTGACCCAACCGGCGTCGATCCCGTCGATCCGCCGGACGATCCGGAGCGCGGTCGAGTCGAGCGCATCGTCCAGACGGCACTCGGTGGGCCTCGGCTGTTGCGCGCGCGCCGCGCGACGGGTAATCACCCCGGTCGACCATGCGCGATCCCCTCCAAGGGCCGCCGTCCGGCCCGCGCCTCGACACGATAGCGCCGCCGCCGCGGGATCCGCGGCTCCGCTACCGGCGCATCATCCTGAAGCTCAGCGGAGAAGCCTTGTGCGGAAGCACTGGTGGCTTCGGCATCCACCCGGAGGTGCTCCGGTCGACCGCGCAGGAGCTCGCCGAAGTCTGGAAGGCCGGCGTCCAAGTGGGCATCGTCGTCGGCGGAGGAAACATCTTCCGCGGCCTGAAGGGCGCCAGCGCCGGCATGGACCGGGCGCAGAGCGACTACATGGGCATGCTCGCGACGGTCATCAACTCGCTTGCGCTCCAGGACGCGCTCGAGCAGGTCGGAGTACCCACGCGCGTGCAGACGGCGATCGAGATCCGCCAGATCGCCGAGCCGTACATCCGCCGCCGCGCGGTCCGCCACTTCGAGAAGGGGCGGTTCGTGATCTTCGCCGCCGGGACCGGCAACCCCTACTTCTCGACGGACACCGCCGCCGCCCTCCGGGCGATGGAGGTCCACGCGAACGCCCTGTTCAAGGCCACCAAGGTCGAGGGCGTCTACGACAAGGACCCCGTGAAACACGACGACGCGAAGATGTACGACCGCATGGCGTTCGACCGGTTCATCAACGACCGCATCGGCGTCATGGATTCGACCGCCGCCACGCTCTGCCGCGACAACAACATGCCGATCCGCGTCTTCAAGCTGACGACGCCGGGCAACATCAAGCGGGTCGTCTTCGGCGAGCCGATCGGCACGACGGTCGAAGGCTGAGGTAGCGTCGCGAGCAGCTGTCGAGCTGCTTGCACGCCTCGAGCGCGTGGATCGGTTCCTGCCTGATCCGCACCTCGATGCGTTCGATCGTCCAGCTCGATTTCGGATTCATGGTCGGCGTCGGCGTCGGCCTGGCTCTCGCGGGTGTGACCGTTGTCACCGTCGAGGCCGCGCGTCGCATGCGTACGCGACGCGCGCTGTGGGCCGATCACATGCCGGTGATCGATGGCGTGCATCCGCCCGCCGTTGCGGAGCTCGAAGCGCGACCGGCCGAGGAGGCGAATGCGTCGGAGGTCCCTCGGCTCGAGAGCGAAGCGGTCGACGTGCCGCCGACGAGCCAGCGCTGGGTTTGAGGTCGAGCGTTCGGCTCAGGCTGTGCGCTGAGCACGGCGGAGCTGTCGCGTCGGCTCCTCCCACTCGCTGCTGTCGGGGCAGGGATCGATCACGTGGCGGCCCGTCTGGACGCCACGAAGGGAGCGGCTGTTCATCGACGCCTTGGCCTCGAGGAGGTCGCCCTGGAACTCCGCCGCCGACGCGTAGCGGAACGAAGCCTCGCGCTCCATCGCACGCGCGACGATGCGATCGAGCACGAGCGGGATCTCCGGGCGGAGCGAGCGCAGCGGCGGAAGCGAGCGCACGAGGACGGAGACGACGACCTCGCGAGCGTCCTTGCCGGGGAACGCGCGCTGGCCCGAGAGCACCTCGTAGAGGATGACGCCGACGGCGTAGAGATCGATGCGCGCGTCGAACTCACGTTTTCCGGAGACCTGCTCCGGGGACATGTACTCGGGCGTGCCGACGACCTGACCTGCGCGCGTGAGCGTCGCATCGTCACGGAATGTCGGTGCTGCGCGCCGGCACATGCCGAAGTCGAGCAGCTTCACGAGCGGACCGCAGCCGCTCCTTGGGACGAGGAAGACGTTGTCCGGTTTGACGTCGCGGTGGACGACGCCGAGCGCGTGCGTCGCGTCGAGCGCGGAGAGGAGCTGGAGCGCGATCTCGATCGCGTCGCTCGGCGAGAGCACTCGGAGACGGTGCAGGCACTGCGTGAGCGTCTCGCCGTGGAGGCGCTCCATGACGAGGTACGGCCGACCGTCCTCGAGCTGTCCGGTATCCGAGATCGTGCACACGTTCGGATGGTGAATCGCAGCGCCGGCGCGAGCCTCGCGCGCGAGTCGCGCGTTCGCCTGCCGATCGCGAGCGCCCTCCTTGACCAACTTGAGAGCGACGAGCCGACCCAGCTTCAGATCGTGAGCCTCGTAGACGACGGCGCATCCGCCACGCCCGATCTCCGCAACGAGCGCGTAACGTCCGGCGAGGACCGTTCCGCGCGAGCCATTCGTCTGTCGGAAAGTCACGTCGAGCAGGTGTGCAACGCGCATACCGCACGGGCGGGAGGGACATGGCCGATCCAGATCGCGACGTCGATCGAGCGGGGCCGACGAGCATTCCGCGAGCTTGCGCATCCCTGGCGCTCCCACACATTCGCGCGACGCTGGTCGAGAGCCGTATCACTGGATCTCCTTCGCTGGATCCGTCCCGCGGATCGCTCCGCCGGCGAAGCAGTGGTCGACGACACGAGGCGCCGATCTCGCCGCTGCTGGCGAGGCGAGGAAGGCGAACCGCCAAGCCGCCAAGGCAATGGCTTACGCGGCGGGGTCCGCTTCGAGTGCCGTGCGGATCAGGGTCGCGACCTGGACCGGGCTCGATTCGTCGACGACGCCGAAGACGGCGCGTGCATCGAGGATCTTCACGGCGACGCATCCACACGCCTCCTCGAGAGGCTGGGCTGCGCCCTCGTCGAGCCGCACGACGATCGCGGCTCCGCCGAGCGCCATCGGCCAGAGCGGTGCGTACGCTGGCACCAGTGGAAGCGCGACGACGTCGAGCTCGACGCCATCGCCGAGACGGATCGTCGACAGTGAGTGCGGCACGGGAAGAGGCGGCGTCGGATCGGCGGGTGGCAGCGCATCGGCGAGCGAGAGCACGGTGTGCCCGAGCACCGCGAGCCGCGCGGCCGTCGCCGCGAAGACGAGCCGCGCGGCGCCTTTGAAGCCGGGGGTCTTCGCGCGGGCCGCCGACGCTCGAACGAGATGAAGCTGGTCGGCGCCGCAGAGCTGGACGCGCGAAGACGCGTGGCCGAGCTGCTTGATGCGATTCTTGGCACGAAGGCGGAGCGCGGCGTCGAGGATGTCGGCGTCCGCGTGGGGAAGCTCGTCGAGCAGCTCGTCGAGCAGCGCCGGCACACGCAGGCGCGCGAGCACGTGCTGATCGACCGCGCTCATCGTGTCGCTCATCCCGCCGTCACCGGCGATGAGCGTTCCGTTCGCGAGCGCCCCGGCACGCTCGCGCAGCTCCCGGGCCTTGTCCGCGAGCGCGCGCGCCTCTTCGACGAGCGCTCGCGTGGGCACGTTGATCCTCCGCATGATCGCCGGAGCGCCCGGAGCGAACGTGCACGTGCCCTCGCGCTCGGAGATCATCCGCGTGATCGCCTTCAGTCCTTCGAGACGGACGTACACCGCATCGGCGACGTCGCCGTCGACGAGCCGGATCTCGCCCGACCCTTTCGAGGTCGAGACGGTGAGCGTTCCGGAGCGCTTCTCCGTCGCGAGGACCACGAGCAGGTCGGCGAGCGGCGCGTGCTCGAGCGAGTGCGAGGACGGCGCGAGGCTCAGGTGGCGCGGGCTCTCGGACGTCGCCGGCGTTTTCGCGAGCTCGCCGATGCGCGCGACGATGCGATCGATGTCCTTCCGTGCGATGCGCGTGTCGCTCGCGCCTTCACTCGCGTCTGCTTCGAGGAGCACGATGAGCGGCGGGACCTGCGGCAGCTCGACGGACAGGGCGTCCATCACGCCGATGTTCGTCTCGTCGGACGGTTCGGCGGCCTCGCGGGCGGCGATGACGACGTCGTACGCGCCCGTCTTCGCGCGCTCGCACGCCATCTGCGAGCCGTTCGCGAGCGACACCTTGATTCCCCGCTCGCGGAGAGCTCCAGCGAGCTCGGCGAGCGCGTCGACGTCGTGATCGACGAGGAGGACGCGGCTAGCCGGCATTCGGCGCTCCGACCGCGGAGAGGCGACGCTCGATGACGTCGGCGAGGAGAGGATCGGCCGCGTGCACGCCCTGGAAACGCTCGCCGACGATGCGGCCGCAGCACACCCACGTGTTGTGCTCGGCCTCGACGACGATCGCCTCGACGTTGCTGCAACCCGGCTCCGACCGGACATCGTGCACGCGCGGTGTGGCGACCTGACGTGCAGCGGCTGCGACGCCGAGACCGGGCTGCAGCGTCGTCGTCACGGTCGACTCGCCTCCACGCTGCGCTTCTTTGCATGCGCGGGTCGCGAGCGCGAACAGGGCCGAGCACGCGACATCGAGCGGATAAGAAGAGCGCGGTCCGGCATCGAGCATCGGACGTGAGAGGAGCGCATCGACGATGTCGGCGAGCGGAAGCCCGTCGAGCGAGAGCACGTGGACGGGGGAGCGTGCGTCGTCCGTGGCCCGTGCGCGCGCCGACTTCACGAGGCGGCGGAGCGTCGTACCGTCGTGCGGGAACGTCGCGACGCCGACGGCGACTGGAGCTCCTTTGCTGCGCGGCTCCTGCGAGCGCATCGAACCGCTTCCTTTCGGGCGCGCGCGGCGGTCGCCGAGGAGGCGCGCGAGGATCCGGCGGCGGCATGCCTGCGCGCCGAGCCCGCTCGTCTCCGGGAGGAAGAGGAGCAGGTCCCCATCCTCGAGCCCGCAGAGCGCATCGGTCGTCCGGACGATGTCGGCGATCTCGCGCGTCGCCTCCTCGCGCCGGTTCGGTCGATCTCCCGGGATCGTGATCGCGAGCACGCTGCAGCGCCGATCGTGACGCTGCGCGAGCGTGAGGAGGCGTTCGGCGACGGTGCGGAAGTGCTTCGGCGGGAAGACGCGGACGCTCTCGTCGATCGGGTCCTGGCGATCGACGATCGAGAGCATCGCGGCCGCGAGATCGGCGAGCTGCGCGATCTCCGGCTCGGCTGCGGGCGGAGCTCGGTCGAGGACCAACATGCCGATCGGCCCGGCCGATGCGACGAGCGGGACGACACGCGCCGCGCGCGCCTGCACGAGCCGCGACAGATCCGCCGGAGCGCACGTGGAAGGGAGATCGAGCGCCGTCCCGTGCGAGCCGAGCAGGACACGTTCGCTGTCGTCGTCGCCGAACGTTGCATAGAGCGCGACGCCTTGCGCGGCGCTGAGCTGCGAGACGCCGTCGACGATCGCGCGCACCGCGTCCGAAGGCGCCGCTCCACGCGCGAAGCGGACGAGCCGGTCGTACGTCTCGAGTCGCTTGCGCTCGCGAGCGAGCTTCGCCTCGAGCGTCGTGATCTCGCGCTTGCGGAGATGCTCCGCCTTCACGTCGTTCAGCACGCGAGCGATCCCCTCACCCGTCGGCGGCGCGACGAGGATCCCTCCGGCGCCGAGCGAGAGCGCCTCCGGCCCGCGATCGAGCTCCGGCGGATGAAGGATCGCCTGCACTCGGACGTTCGGCGAGAGGCTCGGCAGGTGATGGCACAGCGCGAGCGCGGCGCCGCCTTCGACGCGGAGCTCCACGAAGGCGACATCGACGCGATCGACGGAGGCGATCTGGACGGCCTCCTCGACGGACTCGGCGCGGACGTAGCGGTCGCCTTCTTCTTCGACGACGTGCTGGATGGCGCGGTTCACGTCCTCGTCGTCAACGACGACGAGGACACGGAGTGGCGTGGCGCGGCTCATCGTCATCGAGCCTTCGGAGCCTCGCTCTCGCCGGGAACGGCGCGTCCCGAGAACACGTGTCGAGCAGGCCCTTGCATGATGGCGTGCCCGTTCGGAGCCATGCGGATGTGGAGCACGCCGCCGGGCAGCTTCACGGCCACCTCGGTGTCCGCGGGCGACCAGCCCTTTTTCACGGCGACAGCGACGGTCGCGCAGGCGCCCGTTCCGCAGGCCTGCGTGATCCCGACGCCGCGCTCCCAGACGACGAGGTCGATCTCGGTCGGGGAGCGAAGGACGGCGAACTCGACGTTCGTGCCCGAAGGAAAGCGCGGGTGTTTCTCGACGCGTGGACCGATGCGCCGGATCTCCTCGAGCGATGCCGCGCGCTGCGTGATCGCGTGCGGGTTGCCGGCGTCGCCGAGCGCGAAGTCCCACCTGTCGCCGTCGATGTCGAGGCTCACGTCCTCGGTCCATCGGACGACGCCCATGTCGACCGTGACGAGGCCGCGCTCGTCCCGGTCGTCGATCGCGCACGGTTTGGTGCCCGCGTCGGTGTCGAACGTGAGCGAGCCCTCGCGTACGCCGCGCTTGCGGGCGACGTGCAGCGCAACGCACCGCAGGCCGTTTCCGCACATCTCCGGGATGGACCCGTCGGCGTTGATCACGACCATACGCCCCGCGGCGCCCGTGCTCCGAGGGGGGAGCACGAGGAGCACGCCGTCGGCGCCGATCCCGAGTCGCCGATCGCAGAGCTCGCGCGCGCGCTCGACGCTCACGGCATCGGCGTGGTCGGCGTCCACGACGACGAAGTCGTTCCCGAGGCCTTCGTACTTCTCGAAGCCGAGGCCTTTGCCTACCTGGCCTACCATCGCCGCATCTGACGTTATCACGTCTCGCGATTGTGGACGGCGGAGCCTAACGCTCCTCCGACGGGGTGAGCCGGGTCCGCAACGCATCGATATCGAGCCCAGCGGAGAGCTCCACGGCAACGAGCTTTTCCCGCGACGTCTCCCCGCGCACGATCTGGACACTCCGCCGCGGGACGTCGAGCGCCTTCGCGAGCACCCGGACGAGCTCATCGTTCGCCGCACCGTCCACGGGAGGCGCCGCGAGCGCCACTTCGAGGGCCTCGCCGCGCGTCCCGACGATGCGGCTCTTCTTCGCGCGAGGCTTGGCGTGGACCTCGAAGCGAATCGTCCCGTCTTTTTCGCTGAGCTTGATCGTCACGCGCCTTGCCCCCACATCTGGCAAAGTAGCGAGAGCATGTCACGTCTTCGCTGGCTCACCACGGGCGAATCGCATGGCCCGCGCCTCGTCGCCGTCGTCGAGGGGATCCCCGCCGGGCTTCAGCTCCTCGCCGAGCACATCGACGAGCACCTCGCGCGGAGGCAGCGCGGCTACGGCCGCGGCGGCCGGATGAAGATCGAGACCGATCGCGTCGAATTTACGGGCGGCGTCCGGAACGGCGAGACGCTCGGGTCGCCCATCGCGATGACGATCCAGAACCGAGACCACCAGAGCTGGCTCGACCGCATGGGCCCAGGACCCTTGCCCGCGACGCCTGAGCCGCTCACGCGGCCGCGTCCCGGCCACGCCGACCTCGCCGGTGGGCTCAAGTACGATCGCCACGACCTGCGCGACATCCTCGAGCGCGCGAGCGCCCGCGAGACCGCGTCGCGGACGGCGGTCGGCGCGGTGTGCCGGCGACTGCTCGCCGAGATCGGAGTCGACGTGTTCGCCCACGTCGTGTCGATCGGCTCGGTCGAGGCGAAGCGCCCGGCGATCTCGTTCTCGGAGCTCAAAGCGCGCGCCCGCGCTTCCGATCTCGCATGCGTCGATCCCGACGCCGAGGAGCAGATGAAGGAAGCGATCAAGGCGGCCGCGCATGCCGGCGACACACTCGGCGGCGTGTTCGAGGTGATCGCGACCGGCGTTCCTCCCGGGCTCGGCTCGCACGTGCAGTGGGATCGCAAGCTCGACGGACGTCTTGCCCATGCGCTCATGAGCATCCAGGCGATCAAAGCGGTCGAGATCGGCGACGGCTGGCTCGCCGCGCGCTCACGCGGCTCGCAGGTGCACGATCCGATCGAATACGACGCTTCTGGCCGGCATTTCACGCGTCCGACGAACCACGCTGGCGGTCTCGAGGGAGGGATCACCAACGGCGAAAACGTCGTCTGCCGCGCGGCGATGAAGCCGATCGCGACGCTCAAGAAGGCGCTGCCGAGCGTCGACGTCGGCACGAAGGAGGCGTTCGACGCCGCCCACGAGCGAAGCGACATCTGCGCGGTGGCAGCTGCGTCGATCGTCGGCGAGGCGATGGTCGCCATAACGCTCTGCGATGCGGTCCTCGAGAAATTCGGCGGCGACTCGATGCGCGAGCTCGCGAGGAACGTCGCCGGTTATCGCGAGCAGGTGTCGGAGTTCTGATGAAGACCGTCGTGCTGAGCGGGTTCATGGCGACCGGCAAGAGCACGGTCGGCCGCCTCGTTGCGGCGAAGCTCGGCCTGCCGTTCCTCGATACGGACGCGAGCATCGCCGCGGAGACGGGCAAGACCGTCGGCGAGATCTTCGCCACCGAAGGTGAGGCGCGCTTCAGGGATCGCGAGACGAGGATCATCCTCCCGCTGCTCCACGACGGAGTGCCTCGTGTCATCTCCTTCGGCGGCGGGTCGATGACGATCCAGCGGGTCCGCTACGCCGCGCTCGAGGCCGCAACGGTGATCTCGCTGACCGCGAAGCCGGAGACGATCGCGACGCGTGCGATTTCCCCGTCGGAGCGCCCGAACCTCGGGGCCGAGTCGGTCGTCGATCGCGCGCGCGACCTGCTCGCTCTGCGGCGTGAGGCTTACGGCGAATGCCACGCGTCGATCGCGACCGACGGTCGTGAGCCCGAAGAGATTGCCGCGCACATCGTGGATCTCGCGACGCGCGACATGGTCGCGATTCCGCTCGGCACGCGCTCGTACGTCGTCGAGCTCACGGCAGGAACACCCGACGTGCTCACGCGGTCGATCCGTGAGCTCCAGCCGTCGAGCCTCGTCACGGTCACGGACGAGAACCTCGTCACGATGCGCGGCGCCTTCCTCGATGCGGCCATCGAGCCGCTCGGGCTGCGCGAGACGCGGATCGTCCTTGCGCCCGGGGAGAAGCACAAGACGCTCGCGTCGATCACGCGCGTCTGGGATGCGGCGCTCTCGGCGGGGATCGATCGGCAGGCGGTCGTGATCGCGTTCGGCGGCGGCGTCGTCGGAGACCTCGCAGGCTTCGCGGCATCGACGCTCCTCCGCGGCGTTCGGTGCATTCAGGTCCCGACGACGCTCCTGTCGATGGTCGACTCGTCCGTCGGTGGAAAGACCGGGTTCGATCATGCTGCGGGCAAGAACCTGCTCGGCGCGTTCTTCCAGCCGTCGCGCGTGGTGCTCGATCTCGAGCACCTGAAGACGCTGCCTCCGCGACAGCGAGCGGCCGGGCTCGCCGAGGTGGTGAAGATCGCGCTCGTTCGCGACGAGCCGCTGCTCGCGATGCTCGAGGCGAACGCCGATGCCATCGCGCGCGGCGACCGCGCCGTCCTGCGCGACGTCGTGCGCGCCTCGGTCGTCGCGAAGATGCGCGTCGTCCGCGAGGACGAGAACGAGACCGGCGTCCGAGCGCTCTTGAACCTCGGCCACACGGTGGGCCATGCGCTCGAATCGCACGGCGGCTACGCGCGGTGGCTCCACGGGGAGGCGGTCGCGATCGGGACCGTGCTCGAGATCGCGGCCGCCGAGCGCCTCGGGTTCACGCCGGCGGGCATGCACGAGCGCGCGGTGGCTCTCCTCTCACGCTTCGGTCTACCGACGTCCGTCGAGCCGGCGATCGTCGCCGCGGCGTGGCCGTACGTCATGAGCGACAAGAAGCGGACGCTCACCGCCGTGAAGCTTCCGGTCGTCACGGCTCCGGGCGAGGGGCGCGTCGAGCGCGTCGAGCTCGAGACGCTTCGAGCAGCGCTGGCCTGACGAGCCGCGCACGAGCCGACCGCTGGCAGAGCGTCGCGCGACCGTGAGGCACTTGCCTCTCGAGCTCGCTTCGCTTTCGACAGATGCGGTCGATGGACTCGCGCACGATGATTACGTTCGCGCGAAGCCAGCCGGGGCCTTTCTCCCCAAGGGCAAGACAGACATGCGCTTCATCCTTTCTCACCCGACCCGAAACGCGTCATCTTCGTCTGCAAGCTCGACCGAAGGCCGTCGTCGCGGTCGCGCCAGCCCAGAGCTCCGGACCGCACGCGATCGGCCGCAGCGCGGGGTGCGTTCCGATGGCGACGCCGACGCGCTCTCGCTCTATCGAGCCGACGTCGGCGCCGAGACGCTGCTCACGGCGGAAGAAGAGGGAGAGATCGCGCGTGCGATCACCATGGCCGAGCGAGCGCTGCTCGATGCGCTCGTCGACAGCCCTGCGGGCCGCGCCGAGCTCGTCGCGGTCGGCCGCGATCTCGAGCAGCACGACATCGACATCCGCACCGTCGTGCTCAACCCGGACGAACAAGGGCTCGATCTGAAGGCGGTCGACGAGCGTGTTCGTGTCGTGCTCGGCGGCGTGGCGACATGCGACGAAGACGAGCGTACGTCGGTGGCGGATGCGCTCGCGGAGGTGCGGCTCAGTCGAGCCGTGCTCGAGCGTGTCATCGCGGCGGTGCGTGATGGCGACGATGCGCGTGCCTTCCACGCGATCGCCCGAGCGAAGCGCGATCTCCAGCGTGCGAAGGACCGTCTCGTCGTCGGCAACCTCCGGCTCGTGCTGCTCTTCGCGCGCCGGTACCAGCACCAGGGCATCCCGTTCCTGGACCTCGTGCAGGAAGGCAACGTCGGCCTCATGCGCGCCGCCGACAAGTTCGACTTCCGGCGAGGCTTCCGGTTCAACACGTACGCCTCGTTCTGGATCAAGCAGGCGCTCCAGCGAGCGCTCGTCCACCGGACGTTCCGCATTCCGGTCCACGTTGCGTCCGACCGCCATCGCATCTCGAGGACCCGCGCCAAGTTCGTCGCCCTGAACGAGCGCGAGCCGACTGCTGCCGAGATCGCGTCGCTCACGGGGCTGTCGAACGAGCGCGTGCAGTCGATCCTCGACTTCCCCAAGCAGCCCGCGAGCCTCGATGCGCCGATTGGTGAGGACGGCGACGCGCGGCTCGCCGACATGATCCCGGCCGAGACGCCGTCCGCCGAGGAGATCGTGGCGGCGAGCGCGCTCGGCGATCGTCTCCACGAGCTCTTGGCGGATCTCTCCGAGCGTGAGCGCCGTGTCGTGCGCATGCGCTTCGGCATCGGACCGGAGCGCGAACACTCGCTGGAAGAGGTCGGCCGCGAGCTGTCGCTCACGCGTGAGCGCATCCGGCAGATCGAGCGCGGCGCGCTCAAGAAGCTCCGTGCGCGCTCGAAGGGGCGCGATCTCGAGAGCTTCTTGCGGCCCTGACGCGGCGGGCGAGCGTTCGCACGCGACATGCATCACGGGCGCATGCGTGCAGCTTCTCGTGCAGGAGCCACGGAAAGGTGAGGCATGACTCAAGATGCTGAGGGTTGGGAGGACACATCGACGTGCGTCGAATGCGGAGCGGAGCTCTGGCCTGACCGCGATCGCGCGTTCGCCTTTGGTCCCGAAGAATTCTTGTGCTTCGAGTGCGCCGAGCGACGTGGAGGCGTCTACGAGGCCGATCAGGATCGCTGGTCGGTCCCGCCCGACCTCGCGGGTCTGCCCGACGAACGGCGTCCTCACGCGTGAGCCGAACGCTCGCGCAGCGCTACGATCACCGCGTCAGGAGGCTCGAGACGCGGCATGACGAACCCGCGCCATCGGTACGGCGAGCACACGGGCGAGGTCCAGATGGACGTCGAGGCCGAGACGCTCGCTGCGCTCTTCGAGGAGGCCGCGCGCGGACTCGCCGAGCTGCTCGCCGAAGACACGTTCGGCCCTGCGACGCTCCCGGAGGAGCACATCACGCTGTCGTCCGGGGATCAGGAAGCGCTGCTCGTCGAGTGGCTCAACGAGCTCGTCTACCGGGGCGAGGTCAACAAGTGCGTCTACGCGGACGTCAGGATCGATTCCGTCGACGAGCACGGGCTCGAGGCCACGGTCCGCGGTCGTGAGCCGCGAGCCCCACGGACCGCCGTGAAGGCCGCGACCTGGCATGGCGTCCGCATCGAGTCGCATGCGGGCGGCCCGATCGAGGCGACGGTGGTGCTCGACGTCTGAGCTCCTCGCGCGGCTCGCTCTCGAGGAAGCAACCGATGACGTGGGCTCAGGCCTTCTCGCGCGCTAGCGACACGATGTACGAGGCCGCGACGACGGCACGTGCAGGAATGCGCGTGCCCGCACGCATCGTCGCCGACGAGACGCTGTTCCGTCAGATCGGACGCGACCGCAGCATCGAGCAACTCCTGAACGTCGCCACACTCCCAGGGCTCATCGGCTTTGTCGTGGGCATGCCGGACATGCACGAGGGCTATGGCTTCCCGGTCGGAGGCGTCGCGGCGACGACGGTCGCAGACGGCGTGATCTCTCCGGGAGGCATCGGCTTCGACATCAACTGCGGCGTTCGCCTGCTCGCGACGAGCCTCTCGCACGACGGCTTCGACGTCGAGCCCGTGCTTCACGAGCTGATGAGGAGCGTTCCCGCGGGCTACGGCCACGGCGGGCGGCTCGAGCTGTCGACGGGTGAAATCGATCGCGTCCTCGAGGGGGGTGCGCACGAGATCGTGCGCCGTCTCGAGCTCGGGATCGACGACGATCTCGAGCGCATCGAGGCGACGGGCCGCTTGACGGGCGCGCGCCCGGACGCCGTCTCCGAGCGCGCGAAGCAGCGCGGAAGGGATCAGCTCGGCACGCTCGGAGGCGGCAATCACTTCCTCGAGATCCAGCGCGTACAAACGATCTACGACTCCGAAGCCGCGCGGACGCTCGGCCTGTCCCTCGGACAGATCGCGGTGATGATCCACACCGGCTCGCGTGGCCTCGGGCATCAGGTGTGTACCGACCACGTGCGTTCGATGGATCGCTCGCTCGCGCGCTACGGCATCACGCTCCCCGATCGTCAGCTCGCGTGCGCGCCGTTCGCCTCTCCCGAGGGCGAGGCCTACTTCGGTGCGATGTGCGCCGCCGCGAACTTCGCGTTTGCGAATCGCGAGGTCCTCACCCATCGTGTCCGCGAGGTGCTCCGGCGAGAGATCCCGAGCGCGACGGTGCGCGTGGTCTACGACGTCGCGCACAACATCGCGAAGATCGAGGAGCACTTCGATCGGCGGCTGTGCGTGCATCGCAAGGGAGCGACGCGCGCGTTCGGACCGGGCGATCCGGACTTGCCTTCCGAGTATCGCAAAGTGGGCCAGCCCGTGCTCATTCCCGGGAGCATGGGCACGGCGTCCTTCGTGCTCGTCGGCCGCGGCGCGAGCGAGGCGTCGTTCGCGAGCGCATGCCACGGCGCAGGGCGCGCGCTCAGCCGCCACGCTGCGAAGACGCAGGTCCGCGGCGGCGAGCTGCGTAAGGAGCTGGCCCTCCACGGCATCGCCGTGCGCTGTCCTTCGAACGCGGAGCTCGCCGAGGAAGCACCCCTTGCCTACAAGGACGTCGAGCGCGTCGTCGACGTCGTCGACCGCGCAGGCCTAGCCCGCAAGGTCGCGCGCCTCCTACCGCTCGGCGTGCTGAAGGGCTGATCGCCGCGGCTAGAGCCGATGCCGTCTACTTCTTCATCGCCGCGTAGAACGTGGCGTCGCGGCGGCGGATGCGGACGAGGAGCGAGCCGTCCTTCGCGGCTTCCGAGAGCTGCGTCGCGGTCGGATCGATGATGCCGTCCGCTTCCACGATCACGTCGCCAGCCTTGAGGCCTGCGCGATCGGCGGACGACCCCGGCGTGATGCTCGTCACGACCGGCACGGGCTTCGGCGCAAGTCCGAGCTGCGCGGCCTGCTGAGGAGCGAGGTCGCGCACCGACAGGCCGAGGCCGGCTTGCGGGACGCCCTGCTGCTGCACGGGAAGTGGAGGCACGGCGGCCTCGGGGCGGGCGATGAGGACCGCGCTCGATCCGTAACGCTTGCCTTCGCGGATGATCTCGAGAGGAACCGTCTGACCGATCTCGTGCGCGATGACCTCGCGTACGAGCTCACGGCCGTCGGTGACGCGCTTCCCGGCAACCGCCGCGATGACGTCGCCCGGCTTGATGTTCGCTTTCTGCGCCGGCCCGCCGTCGGTCACCGAGTTGATGAGCACGCCTGCACGCGCATCGCCGAGCTTGAGCGCGTTCGCGAGCTCGGGGGTGAGGTCCTGGATGCCGACGCCGATCCACGCGCGTTCGACCTTGCCCTTCTTCAGGATCTGTTCGGCGACGCGCCGGGCCATGTTCGACGGGACAGCGAAGCCGATGCCCGCGCCGCGCCCGACGATCATCGTGTTGATGCCGAGCACCTGCCCGTTCAAATCGCAGAGCGGACCGCCGGAGTTGCCCGGGTTGATGCTCGCGTCGGTCTGGAGGTAGTCCTCGATCGCGTTCATCCCGAGTTGGCCGCGACCCTTCGCGCTCAGCACGCCCGTCGTGACGGTATACCCGAGACCGAACGGCGAGCCGATCGCGACGACCCACTCGCCGACGCGCGCAGCGTCCGAGTCGGCGAACTTCGCTGCGGTCAGGCCCGTTGCATCGACCTTGATGACGGCAAGATCCGTCGCCGGATCGCGGCCGACGAGCTTTGCCGAGAGGAGGCGTCCGTCACGCAGGCGGACGTTGATCGTCAGCGCGTGATCGATGACGTGGTTGTTCGTGAGGATCGCGCCGTCCGACGTGAAGACGACGCCCGAGCCGGTCCCGCGCGCCACCGGCGAGTCCTGGTTCTTCCCGAAGAAGCGGAGGACTTGGTCGGCGTTCTCGTCGCGCGCCGTCACGTCGATCTGAACGACAGCCGGGCTCACGCGATCGGCGACGGAGACGAAGCCTTCCGAGAGCCGCTTCGCTTCGGCCTGAGCCGCGGCAGCCTGCGGCGTGACGGGCGGCGGCTTGTCCTGCGCAAGCGCGGGCGGCGCGAGCACAGCCGCAGCGAGACCGAGCGAGAGGACGGGACCGAAGCCGCGAATGCCGAAAGACCGCATGAATCAAGCCTCCGAAGGACACCGTGCCAGTGCGCCAGCTCGGGGCTGACCGCACGACGATTCTCGGCCGACAAAACTAGCACGCCGCGGATCGATCGCCGCCTCGAGCTGGGGCGTTCGGTCCACGAGCCCGTCTCGATCGTGCTCCACGAGACGAGACCCGGTCAGGCGTAACGCTCGACGATGCGCGACCACGGGCGAGCGCCGGTGGCCATTGCGCCTTCGTACAAGGGGCCGGACGGGGGATCGAGGTCCGTCAGCTCCAACGTCGCGGCGCCGCGCAAGAACGCGAGTCGCCGTCCGAGCCGCACGAGCGGAGCGACGAGCGGCCGCGGATCGAGTGCCGGGTCCACCGCGAAACGCCCGAGAAGACCGCGGCGCGCGGGGACGAAGGGCGGATCGAGCGACATCACCGTGAGGCTCGCGCTTCCTCGTACGACGTGCTGCTCGTCGATCACGACGAGCTCGCACTGATCGAGCGCGCCGGCGGGCCGGGCGAGATGAGCGGCGAGCGCTCCGACGAACGTCGCGTCGACGGCGCGCGGGCGATCGAAGCGGACATCGCCCTGACCACGTCGCCTCGCCGCGAGCGCGGGATCGAGCATCGCAATGGCGAGCGCGTCGTCGGGTGTCGCGAGACGCGCCGACCACGGCCCGCTCCTTCCCGCGAGGGGGAGATCGTCGATCGAGTCGGTCGCGATCCGCGCCGTCCACGAAACGGGCGCGTAGCCGACCTTCGCGTAGAACGCGTGCGCCGGGTTCGGCTCGAGCACCTCGGCCGCCATCACCACCGGCGCGCCGCGGCTCATGTGGCGTGCAACCTGCGCCAGCGACTCGAGCAGCGCACGGCCGACCCCTCGCGAGCGGGTCCGTGTCGAGACGATGAGCGATCGGACCTCGCAGGTGTACGGGGTGGTCTCGTCGATCCCGTGGCGTTCGAACCAGCCTTCGACTTGTCCGACGACGCCGAGGTCCGTGTGCGCGACGAGGTGGATGTGCCGTCCGAGGACCGGCTGTCCGGCGCGAACGCGGGCATCGTCCGAGAGGCGGCCTGCGAGCTGCTCGTAGACGCGAGGGTCACGCGTCCCTGCGTATCCGCCCCAGGCCTCGTGCGCATCCCAGAGCTCACGCCAGAGCGCTGCGATGGCGCGTCCTTCGTCGACATTGGCCGCACGGACCACGACCGAGGAGGATTTCGTCACGGCGGCCATCGCTCACCCGAGCCTTCCGGCATCTCGAGCTCGATCGACTGGAGCGTCAGCCCATGCGGCGGCGCGGTTTGTCCTGCAAGCGCTCGATCTTTGCCGCCGAGCGCGCGCGCGATCGTGCCCTCTTCGAGGTGACCACGAGCGACGTCGACGAGGGTGCCGACGAGGATGCGGACCATGTTGTACATGAACGCGTTGCCTTCGATGCTGATGCTCCAGCGTCGCGCGTCGGACTGCGTGAGCTCGACGTCGTGGATCGTCCGGACCGTCTCGACACGCTCGTCAGCGGCGGCACGGAACGCCGCGAAGTCGTGGGTACCCACGATCGTCTTCGCCTCTCGTTCCATCCGCGCCATGTCCATGTCGTAGCCGATCCTCCATGTTCTGTTGCAGAGCAGCGGGTCGCGCACCTTGTCGAGCAGGAGATCGTAACGGTAACGCTTCTTCTTGCTGGCGAAGCGTGGCGAAAAGCCCACCGGGACGATCCGAGCAGAGCGGACCGCGACATCCTCCGGCAGGTGCTGGTTGAGCGTGAGCACCCAGCCGCGCGGCGGCATCGCGACCTGGGCATCGAACGCAGCGAGCTGACCTTCCGCGTGGACGCCCGCATCGGTGCGGCTCGTTCCCCGTGGTCCCTCGGCGCGAGGATCGACCGCAAGGATCGCACCACGCAGCGTGTCCTCGACCGTGCGAGCGTCCTTCTGGCTCGCCCATCCGGAGAAGCCCGACCCTGCGTACGCGACCTGCACGAGGACGCCGATCATCCGTCCGTCCTCGCGTCCGACGACGCGTCGAGCGTGCCGTTGTTCGTCCCCGAATCGTTGGCGGTCGGGATGAGCGGCTCTTCTTCACCCGGAGGCTCGCCCGCGCCGGACACGAGCGCAGGCGCGGACACGCACGATCGAGCCGCGCAGAAGTTCGAGAGGCAGTCTTCGTCCCGGAGGCACTCCTCACCGATCGGCCGGCGCGACTCGCCACACGCGCTGACGAGCGCGGACGCCGCGCAGAGGAGCGCGCTCGCGAGGAACAGCGCACGCATTCAGCCTCCGTCGACGTCGGCGTCGGCCGCGTCTGACGCGTCCTCGCCGTCGTTGTTGCTTGCGTCGGGACCGCGTCCGGCTTCCGGCAGCACGACGCTTCCGTCCTCGCCTCGGCTGGCGTCACCTTCACTCGGTGCGCAGACGGCGGGATCGGAGCAGTCGGGCGTGGCGCCATCGACGCAGCTCGCACCGAGCTGGACGGCAGCGAGGACCGCGGCAACGACGAACGCGGCGAGCCCGACCCTCGGCCTCTCGCTCGCCGGCCGGCTCACGTCACTGCCTCGGGACGAAGTTGATGGGAATGTTCACGTCGACGCAGCCGCCCTTCGGCGAAGGGAAGTTCGCGCCGCGGAAGTAGCCGGAGACGCACTGCGCGACCTGCTGCGAGCTCATCTCGTTCGCCGCGATGCCCGCAGAGCAGACCTGACCGTTGGACCCGATGCGGACCGCGACGGTGACCTTCCCGCGGAGCGTCGGATCTTGCGCGAGCGCATTGTCGTAGCAGCGATGCGCCTGCCTCACGCGGAACTGGAGCGCCGTCTCGAGCTCGGAGCTGTTCGTGCCCGAGCACTTCTTCACGTCGCACTGGTTGTTCGAGCCGCCCTGCGTGACGGTGACCTTCTTGCCAGCGTCCTCGGTACTGGCGTCCTCGACCGGCGGCGGAGGAGGCACGTCGTCGTCGAGGTTGCGTCCCGACGGCGGCGGAGGAGGCGCGGCGTCGACGTAGACGATCTGCTGCGGCGGAGGCTTCTGACACGTCTTCCACGCGACGGCGGCGCCGATGGCGCCGACCAGTGCCACTGCGAGCACGACGTACTTGCCGCCTCCGCTGGAAGGAACCCCGGCGGGAGAGGACGGGGGCGGTGCTTTCGAGGCCATCTAGAGATTTACCTGTCGCGAAACGAAGGACGAAAAGGGCCGAGCCGGAACAGCACGTCGGCCGAGTATACGGAACTTTGGGTGCTGGTGAAGCGCGTCATTTCCTGTCGGGGGACCGACACCTCTGAGGGATCTCCTCAGCAGTCGTCGCTCACACCTGCATCTGCGTGCCGGTAGAGCGACAACGTCGTGTCGCCGTGCCTGCGCCGTCGATCGACGACGAGCCCTGGAGGTGATGCCGGCTCGTCCGACGAGGCGTGCTCGAGGACGAGCAGACCGGAGGCGGGCAGGAGGCGCGCTGCTTTGGCGAGGAGGTCAGCGAACCCGCGCGCGCGCACGTCGGCGTACGGAGGGTCGATGAGGACGAGGTCGAACGGCCCTTCGACCTCGTCGAGCGCGCGCTCGACGCGCATCGGCAGGACCGTGATCAGGTCCTCCACCTCGAGAGAACGCGCGTTCTCGCGGATCGACGCGACCGCCGCCTTCGCGCTCTCGACGAGCACCGCGGCCCGCGCGCCGCGCGAGAGCGCCTCGAAGGCCAGTGCCCCGGAGCCGGCATAGAGATCGAGCACACGCGGACCGAGCTCGTCCGCAAATGCGCCGTGCGAAGCGAGCATCGAGAAGAGCGCCTCGCGGACGCGATCGGACGTCGGCCGGGTGTCCTGGCCTCGCGGAGCGGCGAGCGCTCGTGATCGATAGACACCGCCGGTGATCCGCATGCGCCCCCAGACTAGTCACAAAACGGGCTGCACACGGCTCCGCTCGACGCGCGGGGTTGCCGTTTGTCGCCTGGAAAGCGCATGGACGGTGGCCTTGTCACGGTCCGGCTTCGTCCTTTGCGGAGAGCGGGCGAACCACGATACGCTGCAGAGACGATGCTCCGCCGTTGGCTCGCGCTGGTCCTCGTCGTGCTTGCCGTCGTCTCGGTTCCGCGCCGTCACGCTCGCGCCGATCAATCGACGGCCCACAGCGTCGCTGTCGCCGTCCTCGCGTTCGACTCGGACGACGCCGAGGAGCAAGCCGATGCGCTGACCGGAGCTCTTCGCTCTCGCATCCGTGCGTCGCAGGGTTGGTCGCTCATCGAGACCTCGCAGTCGATCGGCATGCTCACGGCGGCGCTGCGCTGCCCGACGAAGCCGATCCCTGCCGAGTGCGAGCAGCGCATCGCCGAGCAGATCAAGTCCGATCGCTACATCTTCGGTTACGTCACGAAGGGACCGCAGGCGAACCAGGTCACGGCCGAGATCCATCTCTACCAGAAGAGCAAGGCGGACACGGTGATCCGCGAGAGCTACGCGGACAACCTCAAGGACCAGAACGACGACACGCTCCGCAAGATCGCGCAGCGCGTCCTCGATCGCCTCGGCGGGACGGCGCTCGGGACGATCGTGGTGCGCATGGGCAGCGAGAACGGCGAGGTGATCGTCGACGGCGAGAAGCGCGTTCCGCTCGAGCGCGGCACCGCTCGCCTCGAGCTCTCCGCGGGCGGGCACTCGGTCGAGGTCGCCGTCGCGGGGCAGTCGTCGCAGAAGCGCAACGTGCTCGTCACGGCGGGCAAGGAGACCGTCATCGATCTCGCGCTCGCGAGCACCGGACCGCTGGAGACGCCGAAGTCGGAGACGCCTTTCCCGACGCGGAAAGTGGTCGGTGCAGGCGTCGCCGTGCTCGGCGTCGGTGCGGGGATCGTCGCCGCCGTGATGGGAACCGGTTATCTCAGCGCGAAGGACAAAGGCGAGAAGCTCCAGAACGAGCCCGGCGCGTCGAACTTCCAGGACCCGAAGCTCCCGCCCGGCAAGACGGCCGACGACGCTTGCGGGACGCAGGAGATGCCGTCCAACTCGACCATCTGCAAGAAGAACGACGAGGCGCATCTCAAGTCGACGCTCTTCTGGGTCACGGCGCCGGTGAGCGTGGTGCTCCTCGCGGCGGGCGGCTACTTCCTCTTCACGGACGGCTCGTCGACCGAGAAGGGCACGAACGCCGCCAAGGCTCGGAAGCCGCGCATCAACGCGGCCCCGACGGTGGGTTACGACTCGGCCGGATTCGTCCTCTCCGGCTCGTTCTAGATCGGCGCACCGCTCAGGCGAGCACGTCGGCGAGCCGGTAGCGACCCGCGGGCCGTCCGACGAGCCAGCGTCCCGCACGGAGCGCGCCGCGCGCGAAGAGATCGCGGCTCGACGCGCGGTGCGTGAGCTCGATGCGCTCGCCGTCACCGAAGAAGAACGCGGTGTGATCGCCGATGACGTCGCCGCCGCGCAGCGCGAGCACGCCGATCTCGTCCGGTGATCGCGCGCCGGGCTTGCCTTCGCGGCCCGTGACGAAGCGCGACTCCTTCTGCTTCGCCGCGCGCGCAGCCTTCGCGACCTCCGCGAGGCGGAGCGCAGTGCCGCTCGGCGCGTCCACCTTCATCCGGTGGTGTGTCTCGACGATCTCGATGTCGTAACCCTCGCCGAGCGCGGCGACGGCGCGCGCCAGGAGGTCCGACAAGACATGGACGCCGACGCTCATGTTCGGCTCCCACAGCACCGGGACGCTCTTCGCAGCCGCGTCGAGCGCAGCGTTCGCGGCGGCGTCGAGCCCGGTCGTCCCGCTCGCGATCGCGACCTTGCCTTTGACGCAAGGTTCGCACGCGCGTGCGAGGACGGCGGGCGCCGAGAAGTCGACCAGCACCTCGGCGCCGGAAGTCGCGATCGCGTCGATGTCCGACGTGAGCTTCGTCCCGATCGCGCCGACACCGGCGAGCTCGCCGGCGTCTTTGCCTTCGTCGCCGGCCCCGATCGCGGCGACGACCTTCATCCCGCCTTCGTGCGCGAGCCGCACGACGGCCCGGCCCATGCGTCCGTTCGCGCCGAGGACGGCGACGCGCGTGCTCACCGCGCCTCGTAGGCCTTCACGGCCGCAAGCACCTTCGCGCGCGCCGCTTCCGATGCCCGCGCGAGCGGGCCGCGGACGACGTCCTTCATCCGGCCCTGGTGCGCGAGAGCCGCCTTGATCGGAGACGGGTTCGCCTCGACGAACATGACCTCGTGCACTGCGCAGAGCGCCAGGTGCTCGCGGCGCGCCTCTTCGAGCTTGCCTTCGAGCCCGAGCCGCGTCGTCTTGGTGACCTCCGCCGGGTACAGGTTCGACGTGACGCTGATCACGCCACGTGCGCCGACCGAGATCATTGGCAGCGTGAGCGCGTCGTCACCGGAGAGCACGGTGATGCGCGATCCGATCGTGCGGACGATCTCCTGCGCGCGGAGGACGTTGCCCGTCGCCTCTTTGACCGCGACGACGTTCGAAGCCTCGTCACAGATGCGTGCGAGCGTGTCCGTGGCGAGGTCGATCCCGGTGCGCCCAGGGATGTTGTAGACGACCACGGGCAGGTCGACCGAGGCCGCGACGTCGACGTAGTGCTGGCGAAGCCCTTCCTGCGTCGGCTTGTTGTAGTAGGGTACGACGACCATCACCGCATCGGCCCCTGCGCGGGCGGCCGCCTGCGAGGCGTTGATCGTGGAGCGCGTCGCGTTCGTTCCGGTGCCGGCGAGGACGATGCACTTGCCCTTGGCGAGCTTCACGCAGCGCCTGATCAGCTCGAGCTGCTCCTCATGATCGAGCGCCGGGCTCTCGCCCGTCGTTCCGCACGGAACGATGCCCTGGACTCCGCCGGCGATCTGTCCCTCGACGAGCTTGTCGAAGGCGTCCCAGTCGATCGAAAGGTCATCCTTGAACGGGGTGACGAGCGCAGTGAACGTGCCTTCGAAGCGGTGGGTCATGGGCGAGCCTTTTCGGGTAGGGACGCCCGCGGCACGCAAGAGGCAGAGCGCTGCGTGAGCGGGTCGACGTGCGATGTGTATACACCATGCGGCGAGACGCGCTCCAAAGCTCGGGCGCGTCTCTTCTTCGAGCCGACAGCGCGCAGCGGGCGCGAGCGAGGGCGCCGCGCCACGGCTGCGTCGAAGGCCGAGCCCGACCGCTCAGACCTTCATGATCGCCGCCCAGTTGT
Organism: Pseudomonadota bacterium; assembly: GCA_023402175.1. Lineage (GTDB taxonomy): Bacteria > Myxococcota_A > Polyangia > Polyangiales > Polyangiaceae > Labilithrix. The sequence goes on from JAEXCN010000093.1 coordinate 32,843, forward strand.
CGGCGATCTCCTGCGGGGTCCACACGGTGGTCGGACCGTCCTTGAACTTGCCCGCGGACTCCACGACCTTGAACGCGTACATCCGCGCGCCCGCGACGGCGAGGACGTGACCCGTCTTGTCCCCGCAGAGATCGCTCGCGAGGAAGAGCGCGGCCGGCGCGATGTGCTCCGGCGTCATCGTGTCGACGTTCTGGAACGTCGGCAGGTCGTCCGTCATCCGCGTCTTGGCGATCGGCGCGAGCGCGTTGACGGTGATCCGGTGCTTCTGGAGCTCGATCGCCATCGTCCGCGTGAGCCCGTAGATGCCGGCCTTCGCGGCGGCGTAGTTAGCCTGGCCGAAGTTGCCGATCATCCCGCTCACGCTCGTCGTGTTGACGATGCGACCCCCACCGCCGCGGTTGACTGCGTGCTTCGCGAACGCCTGGGAGACGAGGAACGTGCCCTTGAGATGGACCGCGATCACGGAGTCCCACATCTCCTCGTCCATCTTCATGAACGTCTTGTCGCGGAGGATGCCGGCGTTGTTGACGAGGATGTCGACCTTCCCGAACGTCTCGACGCCGAGCGCGACCATCGCTTGAGCACCTTCGGCCGTCGCGACCGAGTCGTGGCTCGCGACTGCGCGCCCGCCGGCGGCCTCGATCTCCTTCACGACGGCCTCCGCCGCGCTCGGATCGCCTGCGCCGCTGCCGTCACGAGCACCGCCGACGTCGTTCACGACGACGGCTGCGCCCTCCGAGGCGAAGAGGAGAGCGTGCGCTCGGCCGATGCCATTGCCTGCGCCCGTGATGATCGCGACCTTCTCGTCGAGGAGACCCATGCAGAGCGACCTAGCGACATCGCGTGTACGCGGCAAGCACGTCTCGTCGCGGGTAGTGCCGGTCCCCGCGCGCCGGAAAGGGCCCTCTGTATACGGCTGAGCCGTCGACGCGGCACCGGTTGCGGGGTAAGACCAAAGAGACGCGATGAAGGATGCCTTCAAAACGCGAAAGATGCAGACCATCCCGCTCCCGCAGGCGTCGGAGCCTGCGGCGAGCCAGCCCGCTCCGACCAGCGGACGGGCGTCGGGCATCCCGCTCGCGCCGCCGTCGTCGGATTCGAGCTGGCACACGGGCGACGCCGCGACGGAGCGGACGACCGATCCGGTGATGGCCGTGCCGAGCATCGTGCCCGCTGGAAAAGATCGCGCGACGCTCACGATCCTCAGCGGGATCAACGCAGGGCAGGTCTATGCGCTCGACGGCACCGAGCACGTCATCGGGCGCGGTACCGAGGCGGACATCTGGGTCGAGGACGGAGGCGTGAGCCGCCGGCATGCGCGGATCGCCTGCCGCTCCGACGGGCGGTACTTCGTCGAGGACCTCGGCTCCACGAACGGGACGTTCATCGGCGCGCAGCGCGTGCAGGTCTCGGAGATCCGGCCCGGCGACCGCATCCAGATCGGCCCGCACGTGATGCTCCGCTTCCAGATCACGGACGACGCCGAAGAAGAGCTCCAGCGGCGGCTCTACGAATCGTCGACGCGCGACGCGCTCACGCGCCTCTACAACCGCAAATACTTCACCGAGCGCCTCACCGCCGAGGTCGCCTACTCCCGGCGGCACCGCGTGAAGCTCGCGGTCCTCATACTCGATCTCGACGACTTCAAGGCGACGAACGACACCTTCGGCCATCTCGCCGGAGACATGGTGCTCCGCCTCGTCTCCGCGCAGATGCAGCGCCTCATCCGCGTCGAGGACCTGCTCGCGCGGTACGGCGGCGAGGAGTTCGTCATCCTCGCGCGCACCACCGGAAAGACCGAAGCCGTTCGTCTCGCAGAGCGCATCCGCGATACCATCAGCGAGCTCGACATCCCGATCGCGCCGGACCGATCCATCCGGTGCACGGTCAGCATCGGCGTCGCCGCGCTTCCCGACGTCGCTCCCGAAGGTGGCCCGACCGAGCTGCTCGCGCTCGCCGACGCGCGGCTCTACCGCGCGAAGGCGGACGGCAAGAACAAGGTCTGCGCCGAAGGCGAGCAATGAGCGGGGTGGGGGGAAAATCGAGTCGCAATTCGGTTCTGCCGATGACCGCGACAGCCGCGCTCGCGCTGCTCGTTTCGTGCGCGAGCGACGACTCTGCGAAGCCGCAGGGCCCTTCCGAAGTCACGTTCCCGCAGGACTTCATGTGGGGCTCGGCGAGCGCTGCGTTCCAGGTCGAGAAGGGCCTCGGCAACACCGACTGGGGCCTCTGGGTGAAGACGCCGGGCAAGATCAAGAACGGCGACGATCCCGACGTCGGCGGGGCGGACGCGCTTGCGCACATCGACGAGGACATCGCATTCCTGAAGGCCGCGAGCCAGAACACGTATCGCTTCTCGATCGAGTGGGCTCGCATCTACCCGACGCGCGCGGCGTTCGACGCCGACCAGCCGGACGCGAGCGCGCTCGCTGCGTACGACAAGCTGTTCGCTGCGCTGCGTGCCGCCGGGATCCGCCCGCTCGTCACGATGCAGCACTTCACGCTTCCCGACTACCTGTCCGATCCGCGCAAGCCGGACGAGCCCCAGGGATGGGAGCGGAAGGAGACGATCGACGCGTTCGGGACGTGGTGCTCGCGCGTCGCGTCGCGCTGGGGTGGTGACGTCGACTGGTGGGTGACGATCAACGAGCCGTTGGTCGCCCCGATCGCCGGCTACGTGCAGGGCGCATTCCCTCCCGGCGTCATCCTGAAGATCGATCGCGCCCTCGAGGTCGGGCGGAACGAGGTGCTCGGGCACGCGAAGTGTTACGACGCGATCAAGGCGGCCGACACGAAGGACGCCGATGGTGACGGCAAGGCGTCGATGGTCGGCATCGTCCAGCACCAGCGCGCCGTCGAGCCCGAGAGCCCCGACGATCCCGCCGACATCGCGGCCGCCGAACGCGTCCGCTACGTCAACAACCTCTGGTTCATCAATGCCGTCGTCCGCGGGGACTGGGACGACGACTTCGACGGCAACCTCGACGGCCCGAAGGATCGACGAGCCGATCCCGCGCTCGCGAACCGCTCCGATTACCTCGGCATCAACTACTACTCCGCGCTCACCGCGAGCTCGCGCGGGATCATCCTGCCCGTCGTGAACGCGTCGATCCGGCAAGAGCGCCTGCTCACCGACCGGCCGAAGACGGACTTCTTCTGGGACATCTACCCGGAGGGACTGCGCGTCGTCCTCGACGAGGTCCGGCCGTACAACCTGCCGATCGTGATCACGGAGAACGGCATCGCCGACTCGGCCGACGGGAATCGCGCGCGGTTCGTCCTCGAGCACCTCTTCCAGCTCGGGCTCGCGCGCGACTCCGGGCTCGACATCCGCGGGTACGTGTACTGGTCGCTGCTCGACAACTTCGAGTGGGCCTCGGGCTTCTGCCCGCGCTTCGGGCTCTACTCGGTCGATCGCGCGACGGCGGCCCGCACGGCGCGCCCGAGCGCGGCCGTCTACGCGAACGCCGCGAAGACCGGCAAGGTCACGCGTGCAGAGATCGACGAGCTCCCGAAGTACGCCGAGCCCACGTACTGCGAGTAACGCGCGTTCGCGCCACGACGCTTCGCGAGCACGACCGTCCGCGCGAGCGGGAAGCGGGACGAGCGACATGACGACGGACCATGCCGTTCGCGGTCGAGGGTCAGCGTGTCGCACGGCAATGCGAGCCTTGACCCTGCTTTGGCGCCCTGATACCCCACTGAATCGTCATTCACTCGGTTCGGCTTGCGCCGAACTTCGTCGCGCTGCACACAACGAGCGGCACCGCGACCCAACCCGGATCGATCGAGGAGCACGCCCATGGCCGTCGACATCAAGAAGCTGTTCAACGAAGAGCTCCCCGCGGCCCTCGCGAAGAACGCCGAAGACGCGAAGACGATCGGCGCGAAGTACCAGATGAACATCACCGGCGAAGGTGAGTGGAACATCGACTGCACGTCGACCGGCCCCGCCTGCAAGCCGGGCACCGCCGACGCCGACTGCACGATCACGATCGCGGCCGACGACTTCCAGAAGCTCGTCGAGAACCCGCAGGCGAACGGCATGCAGCTCTTCTTCGCCAACAAGCTGAAGGTCACGGGCAACCAGATGCTCGCGATGAAGCTGCAGAAGCTCTTCTCCTACAAGGCTTGATCCCGCTCTCCGGAATCAAGGTCCTCGACCTGTCGCGGCTCCTCCCTGGGCCGCTCGCGTCGCTCGTCCTCGCGGACCTCGGCGCGCAGGTCGACAAGATCGAAGATGCTGCGGGCGGCGACTACCTCCGGGTGCTGCCGCCCCAGATGCAGGCGAGCGGAGAGACCGGTGCGGAGCCGACGTCGAGCGTCTTCCTCGCGCTCAATCGCAACAAGCGAAGCGCCGTCTTCGATCTGAAGAAACCCGAGGCGAAGGAGATGTTCCTTCGCCTCGTGCGTTCTTACGACGTCGTGCTCGAGCAGTTTCGTCCCGGCGTGCTCGATCGCCTCGGCCTGTCGCATGACGCGCTGCTCGAGGCAAACCCGCGGCTCGTGGTGTGCGCTCTCACGGGTTACGGACAGACCGGCCCGCTCGCGCAACGCGCGGGGCACGATCTGAACTACCTCGCTCGTGCGGGCGTCCTCGGGTTCCAGGGACCCGCCGACCAGCCTCCGGCGGTGCCGGGCTTCCAGCTCGCGGACGTGAGCGGTGGGCTCTACGCGGTCATCGGGATCATGGGCGCGCTGATGGAGCGCGCGCAGACGGGGCAGGGGAAGGTGGTCGACGTCGCGATGATCGAGACGGCGATGCCGTTTGCGATCGCCGGCTTCGGCCTGTCGTTCGGCGGGCAGGCACCTGCGCGTGGCGACGAGGCCCTCGTCGGCGGGCTTGCGCCCTACCAGACCTACACGACGAAGGACGGCGGAGCGATGGCGCTCGCGTCGCTCGAGCCGAAGTTCTGGATGCAATTCTGTGCAGGCATCGGTCGCCAACCGGACATGAGCGATCTCGTGCCCGGGCCGCACCAGGTCGCGCTGAAGGAGCACCTCCGGAGCGTCTTCGCCGAGAAGACGCGCGACGAGTGGGTCGCATTCGCGAACGAGAGGGACTGCTGCCTCGAGCCGGTGCTCACGCCGGACGAAGCGCGCGAGGATGCGCATCTGGCGGCCAGGAACATGTTCTTCGAGCTCGCATCGCCGTGGGGGAACATCCCGCAGATGCGTACGCCGCTCACGTCGCTCGACCGCGTGCACACGCCACCGCCGAAGCAAGGCGAGCATACGGACGCCATCTTGCGAGACGCGGGCCTCACGGACGACGAGATCGCGAAGCTCCGCGCCACCGGCGCCGTCCGCTGACGAGCGCGTCCAGCCCGCTCCTGACATCGGGTCTCATTCGCGCGGGGCCTCGCCGCTGACGCCTCGAGAAGAGATTCACAGGGTGACAGGGCGACAGGGAGATCAGAGGGAGGGGCCTCGCTTCACGTCCGACCAGGACCCTCGTCGCCTCTCACGAAACGCTTCGCGCATGCGTGATCCCTTTAGAGGAGTAACGCTTGAAGTCGTTGAAATGAGTCTTCTCTGCCTGGCGCGCGCGCGCGGACTTCGAGGAGCAGC
>JAEXCN010000142.1 GCA_023402175.1 Pseudomonadota bacterium
GCCCTGAACAGGGCTGAACGGCCGGACCGGCGTCCGCGAGCGCAGGCTTCGTCGGCGCGAGTCCCGCCGTCGCGGACTTGTAGTAGCGTGCCCGCCCATGCCCGGGCGCGCCTGGATTTACGCCATCTTCCTCCTGTCCGGCTTCGCGGCGCTGCTGTACCAGGTCGTCTGGCAGCGATCGCTCTACGCGATCTACGGAATCAACATCGAGAGCGTCACCATGGTGGTGACCGCCTTCATGCTCGGCCTCGGGGTCGGCAGCCTCGTCGGCGGCGTCGTCTCGAAGGACGCGAAGCGTCCGGTCCTCCTCTACTTCTCCCTCGTCGAGCTCGGCATCGGTCTCTTCGGAATGGCATCGCTCTCGGTGTTCCACGCGGTCGGCAACGTGACGCTCGGAATGAGCGCCGTCCCGACGTTCATCGTGACGTTCCTGCTCGTCCTCTTCCCGACCATGCTCATGGGCAGCACGCTGCCGCTGCTCGTCGCGCACCTCGTCCGCGAGAACAAGAACGTCGGCAAGAGCGTCGGCACGCTCTACTTCGTCAACACGCTCGGCTCCGCGTTCGCATCGGCGCTTTCCGTCCTCGTGATCCTCGGCAAGGCGGGTCAGGCCGGCTCGGTGCGGCTCGCTGCGCTCCTCAACGTCACCATCAGCCTCCTTGCTTATGTCGCGCATCGACGCGCGATGCGTCCGCAGGAGGTCGCCGAGACGCTCGCGAGGGCCATGGCGCCCGACGAGCCTGCCGAACAACCCGCGCGGCACGAGCCCACCGAGCGTGAGATGGAGTCGGTCTGATGGGCTTCGCCGTCGCTCTCGTCGTCGCCGCCGCTGCCGGCTTCATCGCCCTCTCGTACGAGATCCTCTGGTACCGCGTGATCTCGTACGCGAGCTGGGGTTTGCCCGGCGCCTTCGGGCTCTTGCTCGCCGCATACCTGTTCGGTCTCGCCATCGGCTCGCGCATCGCGGGCGCGTTCTGCAAGGACAAGACGCAGGCCGGCGACACGAAGCAGCTCCGCGCGCTCGCGGCCTTCACGTTCGTCGCCAACGTCGTCGCCTGGCTCGTCGTGCCCGCGTTCGGGTGGAGCTCGAAGAAGTACGACTGGCCGCCCGCGCTCGCTGCCGTGGCGCTCGCTGCCGCTCTCCTCGGCGCGATCCTCCCGCTCGTGGCGCACTTCGGCATCAAGCCGGACGACAAGGCGGGCGCAAACCTCAGCTACATCTATCTCTCCAACATCATCGGCTCCGCGGCTGGGAGCCTGATCACCGGCTTCGTCTTCCTCGACCTCTGGCCGCTGCAGACGATCGGAGCGGTCATCGCGTGCATCGGGATGGCGCTCGTCGCTGCGCTCGTCATGCTCTCGGACTTGAAGCACGTCGGCCGCCTCGCGAGCCTCGGCTCGCTCGTCGCGGTGGCCCTGCTGCTCGTGAAGACGACGCCCGTCGTCTACGACCGCATCTGGGAGCGCCTCCAGTACAAGTGGAAGTTCGACGAGAAGAGCACGCGCTTTCTCGACGTCGTCGAGACGAAGAGCGGCGTCATCGCCGTCACGCAGGACGGCGTCGTCTACGGTGGCGGCGCTTACGACGGCAAGGTGAGCACGTCACTCCGGTGGGATCGCAACGGCATCTTCCGCGCCCATGCGCTCGCGGCGATGCATCCCGCGCCGAAGAAGGTGCTCATGATCGGCCTCGCGACCGGCGCCTGGGCGCAGGTCGTCGCCAATCTTCCGCAGGTCGAGAAGCTCACGATCGTCGAGATCAACCCTGGGTACCTGCAGCTCATCGCCAAGTACCCCGAGGTGAAGAGCCTGCTCACGAACCCCAAGGTCGACATCGTGGTCGACGACGGCCGGCGATGGTTGAACCGCCACCCGAACGAGAAGTTCGACGCGCTCGTGATGAACACGACGTGGAACTGGCGCGGACACAGCACGAACCTCCTCTCGGTGGAGTTCTTCGAGCTCGTACGCTCCCGCCTCGCTCCCGGCGGCCTCCTCTACTTCAACACGACGTCCTCGGACGACGTGAAGAAGACGGCAGCGACGTTCTGGCCTCACGCGCTGCGCGTCTGGAACTTCATCGCGGTGAGCGACTCGCCGTTCGCGTTCGACAAGGAACGCTGGCGAGCCACACTCACGACGATGAAGATCGATGGCGAGCCCATCATCCCGATCGAGAACGAGGACGACCAGAAGTTCCTCGACGAGCTCGTCGACTACGCAGACACCGTGAACAGGCCGCCGACGGACGACAGCCTCGAGACGCGAGAGAGCTTCCTCGCCCGCGCCGATGCCGCCGGCGCGCTCGTGATCACGGACGACAACATGGTGCCCGAGTGGCGCCAGGTTCTCCGGTTCCAGGACCCACCGTGAGGCCCCGCCGCCTAGCGCGCGTGCGCTAGCTCGGAGCTCGGAGCAAGGCTCGGGAGTCAGTTCACCGTGACGTGCACGTCGGTGATCGGGCGCAAGCCGGTGCCGGCGGGATAGCCGTAGCTCGCCGCGGCGTCGGTTCCCCAGACCGTGAGCGAGAAGGGGCCGTCGCTCTCGGCCACGTGGCGACCATAGCCACACTCGCCGCCCGCGAACGTCTGCGGGAAATGCCCTCGCGTCAGCCGAAGCCACGCGTACTCGTACGTCGTGCCGTCGCCGATCGGCTGCCAGCCGGTGACTTCACCGGCGCAGTCGAGCTTCACCGGGGCGAAGCCGTCTCGCGTCTTTCGGCGCACGAGGGCGATCGAGGTGTCGGCGAACGTGAAGTCCGTGAAGAAGACGTACTTGTCGAGGAACTGATCGGACGGAACGATGTTCACGAACTCGGGATCGCCGCCGCCTGACGAGCCGTTGAAGGTCTCGCCCGTCATGTAGGCCGCCGCGTGGAAGGGATGATCCTTGTCCTGACTCCTCACGCTGACGATCTTGTCGGTGAGAAACACCGCCGTCTGTCCGGCCGCGAGCGTCTCGGGGGCGCCGACAGGGCGCGCGGGATCGTAAGAAAGGACGGTGCCGTCGGCCGCTCCGACGAGGCTCCACGGAACCTTCTCGCGCGCGTTCGGAATCTCGCTGCGAGGGCGGAACGGTACGAGGGCATATTCGCTGCCCCACTGAGCGAGCGGCGCGATCTGCTGCTGGGTCAGATCACACGCCGCGTACGTCGACGGAAGATAGGCGCACTCGGCGCCGCCGAACAGGGCGACGGGCTTGTTCGATTCGATCGGGCTGCCGGTGAGCTCTTTCGATTGATTGATCTGCAGGACCTGTCCGCGGGACAGCTTCCACGATTGAACCGTGTTCTTTGGCGTCCCGGCAACGTCGCGACCGCCGGCGACGTCCGCGATGGGACGCATCCGCACTTCCGTGTCGTCCTCGTTCGCGACGACCTGCAGTGTCCGGAATCCACGCGCCGCGGAGCCACCACCGGCGACGACGATCTGAGCGGTGCTCACGGCGACGTAGTTCGTGCCCCAAGCGGACGTCGGCAGAAGGAGCGTCGCCGTCGGGTAGTAGGACGATGCGCCGCCGTACGGGAAAATCGAATACGCGCTCACCGGTGCGTCGGTCGTGATGCGAAACGCGCGCGTTACGGCCGTCCCGTGATTCATCGGATCTTTGTGGAAGGCGGGGGTCACCTCGGCGGGACACTTGGTGCCCTTCCCAGGGCCCCAGTCGTCCGCTTGCGAGAGAAACACGATCGCGACCTCTCCGGGCGGCAACGCGCCTTGGAGCGGGGTATACGTCGTCGACACCTTGTCCTTGTGCGCGATGTACGTCGACTTCGAGATGTCGAGCGAATCGGCCCCGAGCGCAGCGCCGATCGTGACCGGACGGTCCCACGTGTTCGCGATCATCGCCGCATAACAGTCGCCGACGTTGTATTCGATGTCGTCGGGCGGAACGGTCCAGAACTCGCAGCCCATCGATCCCTTCGAGAGCTTCGCGGCTTCGCACGCATCGATGCACTTGCCGTCGCCACACCCCTGGTCGGACGAGCACGTCGCGACTGTCCGCTCTTCGCCGTCGCAGTCCTGAAGGACTCGCTTCAGGTCGCGCGAGCAGTGGAGGCCGAGGCAGCCCACCGAAGACGCTTCGGCGCTCGCGTCGGAGGGATCCACGAGCGGGGGCGTGTCGGTGTTTGCGAAGCCTCTGTCCTTGCCCGAACACGCCACGATCGCGATGGCCGCGACCGAGCCGACGACGAAGACGCTCGAGATCGTCTTGAAACCGCGGCACTCACCCATCATCTGGAACTGACCTTTCGAAGCTTCTACGAAGTCTGAATCGCCCCGGTGCCGTGCTTCAGAACGCGACCTTCACCGGTGTGGCGTGCGGAGCGACGTCGACGGTGCCCTGGCCGAGCTCGCCGTATCGATTGCCACCCCAACAAGCGACGCTTCCGTCCCGCAAGAGCGCGCACGTCGAGTAGCGCGTCGTGACGACCTGGACGGCGTATCCCTGGAGAGCCTTCGCCGGCGTCAACGACAGGACCGCAGGCGGATCCGCCAGGGATCCCGTTCCCATCTGACCGCGCGTGTCGTCACCGCAACACTGCACGGTGCCGTCGGTGAGGCGCACGCACGTGGAGAGACGCCCGGCCGCGATCTGCTGCGGGAACGCGAAGCCCCCCGATGGCGAACGCTGGACCGGCGCGAGCGTCGGCACTTTTCGATCGTTCGGAACGCCCGTGCAGAGTGCGGGGAGCTCGGTCTTGAGCGTGGAGCCCCAGCAATACACGCGCGCCTTGGCGATCGCACACGCGTGGAACGTGGCCATTCCCGTGTTGTCGACCAGCGACGGGCCGACGGCGACGTCGACGACGTCCGAGAGGCTGACGTTCTCACGAGGCGCCCCGTCGAGGACGAACGAGGTATCGCGCCCCGACACCATTCCCCAGCTGAAGAGCTGGCCGTTGGCAGTGACGCCGTAGATCGTGGTGTTGCTGGAGGTCGTGCGCAGGAGGTCCAGCGCGCCGACGGCGGCAACCGCGGGACCGCCGACCGCCGCGGCGCTGCCCGTGAGCAGCTGCTTTTGCGCGTTCGTTCCCCAGCACGACAGCTCGCCCGTCGCGAGCTTCGCGCACACGCTGCCGTGACCGACATCGACGCGCACTGCGGGCGCCGTGATGTCGACCGTGCTCGGCGCCGGATGCGCGAGCGCGTCGGACTTCGGCGTGACGCTCGAGAGCCCGAGCTGACCGGTGTTGTTCGCGCCCCAGCATTGGACGGTTCCGTCCGCAAGCCGCGTGCATGTCACGTCGTCACCCGCGGAGATCTGCGTCGCCGACGTGATCGCCGCCACGACGCGAGGCACGATGCCTGTCACCAGATCGGCGCTGACCGGAGGACCGGAGCCGTCTCCGGCATCCGTTGCAGCGAGGCCGACGGCGCCCTTCGTGTTGTCGCCCCAGCACCGGATCGTGCCATCGGCCATCAACGCGCAGACGTGGCGGTCACCCGCTGCGAGTCGCTGCGCGCACGGACCGGAGCCACACACGACCGGTTCGTCCGAGGGATCGTAGTTCTCGGGCGTCGATACGTCCGCGCCGGCATCCCCCGCATCGGAGACGTCGGACGGCGGCTCGCTGGTCTCGGACGGAACGCTGGAGACATCGTTCGCCGCGTCGGGTGTGTCCTCGAAGCCGGCAACGCCTTGCGAGCTGTCGCTGCATGCGAGGCCGAGCGTGACGAGCGCACCACATGCCGCGGCCGCGACGAGCAACTCCGACCGGCGCATCACTTCGCTCCTTTGACGTCTCGAGGCGAGACCTTGTGGATCGCGATGTTGTCGCCGACGACCCAGATGTCGTCCTTCGAGCGGCCCATCATCGCGTAGAGGTTCGCGGTGACGGGTGTGCTCGTCGGCGTGATGTGCACCGTGCTCCATGCGGTTCCGTCCCAGTGGTTGATGCGCGCACGATCGGCGATCGTGAACACGTCATCGGGCGCCGGCCCCCAGACGGCGTAGCGACTGAACGCGTCGGTCTTGCTGTTGAGCATTCCGATCCAGTTGTTGCGCTTCCATGCGACGGTGCCGTTCATCGGGTCGGTCACGCCGGTCCAGTACATCGCGTTGGCGTAGTTGACCTTTCCGAAGGCCCAGATCGTTCCGCCGATGGATCCAAGGCCCGAATAGCTGGCGGCAGGGTCGCTGCTCCGCTTGTCCGGGTACGGGTCCTCGTCGACCCAGATCGGCTCCGGTTGGCCGAGCGCGCGTCGATGGAGGATCAGCGTGCCGAAGCCGATCTTGCCGATGGCCCAGACCTCGCCGTCGTTGGTGCCCCAAACGTTCGTGAGGTCCGCGACGTCGGTGCGGCCCGAGAGCGGGTCCGCGGTCCACGTCGTATCGGCGGCGCCGCGGAAATAGGCGCGCGCCTTGTACACCGCCGTGCTCTTGCCGACGGCCCAGAGATCGCCGGCGGCGCTCCCCCAGATCGACGCGATCTGCACCTGCGGCTCGCCGAGATCCTCGAGCGTCCAGGTGATCGACGCCGAAGTCGGCCCTTCACCGTGCCAGAAGCCTCCTTCTCCGCCGACCCACAGATCGGTCGGACCGCGTCCCCAGATCGTCGACAGGCTGCCCGTCGTGGTCGAAAACTGGATCGCCCAGGTCGTTCCGTCCCAGCGAAGGATCTTTCCCTCCTCCGAGACGGCCCACGCGACGCCTGCACCGTCGCTCCAGACACCTCGCAGGGTGTGACTGAGCTCGGCGATCGGATCCGCGGGGAGCGGCGTCTGACACCAGCCTTCGTTCGTGCACGGCCCCGCCTCTACCGGACCTGCATCGAGATAGGCATGCACGTCCGGGCTTGCGTCCTCCTCGCCCGAGTCCGTATCGGTCCGCTCGGGAGCGTCCGCCGTCGTCGCGTCCGGGCCATCGACGACGGGAGCTCCGCCGTCGTTCGAGTCGGCACACGCCAGGAACGAGATCGAGGTCGCCCCGACGAGCGCGGTCGTCACGAGGACGAGCATTCGCGGCCGCGTTCTCATCGGTCATCTCCCTTCGGTGCCGGAATGGATCCCGAGAAGCGCAAGATCGTGCCGTCCTGTCCGACCGCCCACACGGCCGAAGGAGAGCTTCCCCAGAGGCCGTAGATGTGAGGCTTGATGCCGACCGGGAACGCCGCCGTCGTGGCTTCCCACTTCGAGCCGTTCCAGTGGATGAGGGTGCCGTAGTCGCCCGCGACCCAGACGTCGGCAGGACCGGAGCCCCAGACCGCGCGGAGCTCCGTCGTCGTTCCGCTGTCCACGATTTGCCAGGCCTTGCCGCTCCAGTGACGAATCGTCCCCCGCGAGCCGACGGCCCACACGTCGGACGGGCTCGTTCCCCAAACGGCGGTCAGACCGTTGCTCGTTTGGATGTCGGTCTCTTCCCAGCCGGCTACGCCGCCATCCGTGCTCGGCAAGCGGCGATAGGCGACGCCGCCGCGGTTGGTCGAGTATCCGACGGCCCAAAGCGTGTCGGGGTCTTCTCCCCAGAGGGCGTAGACATTGACGGTGTCGAACCCGGGCAGCGTGCTCCATGCGATGGGGCTTCGCTTGGTCTGCCACTCCTGGACGTAGGTCTTTGGCTTTCCGATTCCGGCCGGTGGGCTGAAGAGATCCCCTCCGATGAGCACGTCTTCGTTCTTCGCCCATACCGTCCGCGTGAGGACGTTCGAGTTGATGACGGCGCCGTCGGCTGCTGCCGCCACGCGCTGCCACGTGGGAGCGCCGGCATCGGTTCCCGTCATGTGGAAGATGACGCTCGGCGAGCTCACCGCCCAGATGTCGTCCGGTCCCGTCCCGACCACGGCGCGAAGCGTGTACGGCGTCACCGAAGGCATCGCTGTCCATTTGACGCCGTCCCAGTGCACATTGGACCCCGCGGCGCCGACGGCCCAAACGTCCGTCGCGCTCGTCCCCCAGATCGCCGCGAGGGCGTAGCGAGCGTCGACGCCCGACGCCTCCGGACACCACGCCGTTTCTGCGCACGAGAGAACGTGCGGTGTGCAGTTTCGATCGCCTGCATCGCAGCCTGCGTCGACGCTCGCGTCCGCGCCCGCCTCGTTCACGTCGACGATCTCCGCCGGCCGGTCCGGGACCGTGCTGGCGGGCGGAGGCTGTTCGTCCGCGAGCGATCCCTGCTCGGCGCAACCGAAGAACGCGCCGAGCGCGCCGGCGCCCGCGATGAGCGACCAGCATCCATAGCTGACGAGCTGTCGCCCCGTGGGTGTCGCGATCATCAGTGGACCTCTCCCGGCGCGCATTCCTTCATGAGGCACCTGCCCTCCACACACGGCTGCCCTTCGCCTGCGCTGCACCACTGGCCGCACGCTCCGCAGTTGCTTCCATCGATCATCAAGTTGACCTCGCAGCCGTTACTCGGGTTGCCGTCGCAATCGGCGAAGCCGGGGATGCATTTGGTCGCGCACACGCCCTGGTCACACGTCGCGGTGACGTTCGGTGCCTTCGTCGTGGGACACGCGTAGCCGCACGCTCCGCAGTTCTTGACGTCGCTCACGAGATCCGCGCAGCCGTACTGAAGCCCCGACGTGCCGCCTCCACAGAGCGTCAGGCCGGGATCGCAAAGGCACCGCGGCATCGACGAGCCGCCCGTGATCGAGCAGACCTGTCCGGGATCGCACTCGTTGTGACAGTGCGCGCAGTTCTTCGGATCGTTCGAGATGTTCGTTTCGCAGCCGTTCGACTCGTCGCCGTCACAGTCGCGGAAGTACCCCGAGCACGTGAGCTTGCCGCACTGGCCGCCCGCACATGTATACTGCATGTTCTTCGGAGGCGCCGGCCACCCGGCGGCCTGATAGCTCGGACACACGTTCCCGCACGCGGAGCAGTTCCCTTTGTCGTTCAGGAGGTCGACGCACACTCCATCGCAGTCCGTGAGGCCGGTTGGACAACCGCACAGTCCGTTGATGCAGTGCTGCCCGGGTGCACACGTGTTGCCGCACGTTCCGCAGTTCGCGGGATCGCCCTTGATGTTGACCTCGCAACCGTCGTCGATGAGACCGTTGCAGTCTCTGAGCTCGGCGTCGATGCACTCGTACCGGCACACGCCGGCGACGCAGCGCGACTGCAAGCCGAAGAACGGCATGTCTGCGCACGTGTTCCCGCACGCACCGCAGTTCGCGTTGTCGTTCGAGAGGTTCGTGCCGCAACGAAAGCCCGCGCCGCACGTCGCATAAGGGACAGGACACTCGGTCGCGATGCAGAGCTGCGCCGGCTCGGGTGAGAAGTCGCCTGCGTCTCCCCCGTCCGGCGCAGCGGGCGTGAACCCGCTCGAAGGAATCGCCGACGCGTCGGCCTCGGGAAGGGCTTCGGCGATCACCACCGAGTTGGCGCACGCCACGACCACCAGCGCGAGCGGGAGGCAGACGATCGCCGACAGCAGAGGGCGGAGACGCAGGGAGCCCCCTGCGAGCTGTGTACGTCGAACCATGAACGTGGTCGTCCTCTCTCGAAAGGAGCGTTACGGAGTCGGCGATGGCGCAGGCGAGACTCGCTCGCCGAGGGCGCGCTCGAGACGAGGCTCGTACGGGGTCGAGGGAAAGCGTTCCAGGAGCGCGGACGCACGACGCTTCGCCTCCGCACGTCGGCCGAGGCGTGAGAGCGCCTCGACGGCGACGACCTCGCGTTCCTGGGTGAGCTCGCCCGCGGGGAATGCGCGCGCGTGCTCATCGGCGATGGCGAGGGCAAGCGCTGGATCCGAAGGCAACGCCGCCTGTGCGCGCTGGATGAGCGCAAACTCACCGGACGCGGCGGGCGCGCGCGCCACCGGCAACTCCTTCGTCGAAGGCGAGCGGTCAGCAGGCCTGGGCGGCGCCGACGAAGCTTTCGGGCTCGGCTTGGACGGCGGGAGCGCGGAGACGGAAATCACGGGAACGTCCGAGTGGGGCTCCGGAGCAGACGGCGGCTCCGGGCTCGAAGGGCGAGCGTCCTCGACCGTGACGGCTGGCTCCGGAGACGTCGGGACCCAGGCCGAGTCCGCTACGCGATAGGCGAAGAGGCCAGCGCCGAGGCAGACGGCCACGATCGCGCTCACCTTGCCGACGGAGATTTGGCCGAACGAGCCAGCGTTCGTGACCGCCTCGACGGGAGACTGGCTCGGAGCGCCGAACGCGCCGGACACCGCCAGCTTCTTCGCCATGCGCTCCAGCGCGGCTGCGCTCGGGACGCCTTCGCCCCGCGCGCCGTGCACGAGGTCGCCGAGCTCCGAGGGGGCTTCCTCGTCGATTCGCGGGATGTCGGAGCTTTTCGATTTCATGCTTCCTCGGAAAGCGCCCGAGCGAGCTCCTGGCGCGCAGCGTGAAGCCGCCCGTAGGCGGTCTGGACCGGACAACCGACGATCTCGGCGACTTCGCGCATCGGAACCTCCTCGATCTCGAAGAGGATGAAGACGGTCCGCTTCGCTTCGTCGATCGTCTGGAGGACCTGATCGAGCCGGTGGAGATCCATGCGTGCCCCGGGGTCGGACGCGGAGGTCGGCTCCGGCGGTTCGCCTACGGACAGCTCGTGGCGGCGATGATCGCGCCGGCGGTAGCCGGACGCGCATCGACGAGCGATGGCATACAGCCAAGCGCGAGCGAACTCCCCGTCCCAGGACGCGAAGCGTCGGTGGGCGACCATGAAGACCTCTTGCGTCTGGTCCTCGAGATCCTCCTGGCGAACGCCGAAACGGCGCAGGGCGCGCCACACGAACACGACGTGGGTCGCGAAGAGGTCTTGGACGCTTGGTCGCGTGTCATCCACGATCTCGGCGGACCTGCCCGCGAGCCCGACAGCGGCGTTCACACCCTGCCTCATGCCGCGATTCGGAAAGATTATTGGTCAGGTCGCGATTTTTTTCGCCGAAGCCGTCTGCGCTAGAGAAATTCCCAACCGATGCCGACCGATAGCCGCGTCTCGACCAGCGAAGGGCGATGGATGCGGTAGAGCTGGGTCCGCTCGCGCAGCTGGAACTCGTCCCGCACGAACGGAATGCGGACGTCGGGCATGACCTCGAGGCGCACGTTCCGCCCGAGCGCGTACCGCCCGAGCACGCCGATGGCGGCGAACCCGATCGGCCGTGGCGCACTCCGGACGACAGGAAAGCCTTTCGCGTCGATGCTCATGATCCCGCCGCGGACCGCGATGACGGGCACGAGCTCTGCCTTCGCCGAACAGTACGCACACACACCGGCGAGCGCCGCGATGTCGAAGACTCCGAACGAAGCGATCCCGCCCGTCGGCCCGTTCGCGGGGGGCGACCTTTCGAAGCTGGTCTCGAGCCCGAGCAGGATCGGCGCGAGGCTGCCGGTGACTCGAAAGGCTGCGCCGAAGCCCACGTGAGGGAGGAGGCCCAGGCTCCCGAGCGTCGACGCGCTGACGGCAACACGAATCGGCACGCGTGATGGGAGAACGGCCGCTGGGGGCGTCGGAGCCAGAGCCGCGCGATCGCTCGCAGGCGCGGGCGGTAGGCTCGCCGGCGCGTTCTCTTCGACGCGAGGACGCGCGAAGGCGATCATCATCGCGAGGACGAGCGATGCCGGCTCGGCGATCTCCGCGCACGTCTGTTCCTCGAAGCGAACGCGGCGCTCACCGAGCGCTTTGCCCTCGGCATCCTTCATCCGAAAGGTACCCAAGGACACGTCGCCTTCGAGCGTGACGGTCCCTTCGACGAAGAGCTCGGGTGGCGTCCGATCATCCTCGGCGTCGCCCAGGCGAGCTCGCGTCGCGGCGACGATCTCGCCGCGCGACGGACAGCCAGGAGGAGCACTCCACGTGAGATCGAAGGGTGCTGCGTCGGCCAGTGACGGTCGAAGGATGACGAGCACCGTGAAGAGCAGCCCCGTCACGCGCGATCCGTCGAATCGGCGCCGCCCGACCCTGCTTCCTTTCGAATCCGTCAAGGGCGTCGTGCGGGAATGTAGCAAGGCCACGAAGCAGGCGACACACTGGAGTGGACGGTGCAGCACGCCGGCACCGCTCGCGCGACGTGACGTCCGCCTGCTCGAGTATTCGGCGACCGCGTGTGATCTCGCCGATCTTGGCGCGTGCGAGTGGGTCCTGCCCGCGAGCCGATGCGGCCCTCTCCGTTCGGATGACTTGTTCGACCGACGCGGCCGCGGCATTCTCCTGGGCAATGCGCAGAGCTGCTTTGGCCTTTGGCCCGTTCACTCTTCTTGCGGGAGCCATCTTCGCCTGTGAAAGCGATCCGAATGGTGGTGGAGGCCCGTCCTTCGAGCTCGATTCGAGCGCGCCTTCGTTCGACGGCGGTCAGCAGCCGTTCGACTCGAGCACGACTCCGGAGGCGAGCCCGGACGCTCCGTCCGGTCCTCGGACCGTGACCGTGACCGTGACCGGACGCACCGGCCCCGTCGCCAACGTGCGCGTCGTCTTCAACGACGCGGCCGGCGCCGTCCTCGAGACGAAGCTGACGGACGCGAGCGGCAAGGCGAAGAGCACGGGCGCGCTGCCCGCGATGGCCACGGCGCTGTTCGCGAAGGGCTGGCAGCACGAATTGGTGACATGGACGGGCCTCGAGGACGGCGACGAGCTCACCGTGCGCGAGCCGGATCCGGACCTCGAGCTCGGGCAGTACGACGTCACGCTGCCCGGCCCGTTCGACAATACGGACCTCATGCGTTACAGCGCCTACGCGGGCGGCTGCTACGGGTCCGTCGACGGGACGAGCTCGATCATCGACCTCTACTCGGGGTGCGCTGGCGGGGACAAGACCTCGGTGCTCGTCTGGGCGATCGATCCCGACAACCAGATCGCCGGGCACTCGTTCAAGAAGGGCAATGCCATTCCCGCCAGCGGCGTAACCACGGCGCTCACGACGAGCGCATGGACCGCGCCGACGTCGGTGACCGTGACGGCGACGAACACGCCGGCGGACCAGCAGCTCGAGGTGAACCTCCTCGAGATCGCCGACGGCCACGGCTACGAGGATGGGTACAGCCACTGGCTCGAGAACGGATCGACCGTCTTCAAGACGGCGACCGGATTCGCCGATGCGCTCCAGTCGACCATCGCCTGGTACGGCGGCTTCGGCTCCAGGCTCGCGATCACGAAGCGCCTCGCGCCCGGACCGAGCATCACGTTCGACGCGTCCGAGGCGCTGCCCCCGATCACCGGCGGCGAGATCGTCGAAGGCTCCGGTCCGCGCCGCCCCGTCATCCAGTGGACGTCGCCATCGACGGCGGCTGCTGACGGAGGCCTCGTACGCATGCAGCTCTGGGACCAGGAGGACAACAGGTACGCCTGGACCTTCGTCGTCCCGCCAGGCTCGACGAAGGTGACCGCACCCGCGATGCCGCCGGAGGCGGGCGAGTTCCTCCCCGACGTAGATGCCGACAGGGACTGGGTATACCCGACCATCGGCTTCCTCGAGGCCGACAGCATCCAAGGGTACAAGGCGTTCCGTGCGATGCAGGGCACGCTCGCGCCCGCCGGCAACTCGCTCACGTACAACCTTCCTGCACTCCCGACGAACGGCACGTACCGGATGACGTCGTGGGAGCTGGCGCTCTGATCCAAATCGGCGAGTCGTACGCTCGCTGATTCAGAGCGCGCGTTCGCGATCGACTGGCGGCGAGGCTTCGTTCCTCGTCGCCAGCTCCGTTTTGTCGTTCGTGCGAAAGGGCGCGACTACTCTGCTCGAGCGCTCTCGGCGATGCCGCCATCGAGCGTGAGTCGCGGAGCCCTTACTTGCAGCCCTGACGACGCGTGCCGATCTTCGTCGAGCCGAACAGCACGCCGGTGCAGCGGTAGAAGTCGGCGACGACGCCACACGCGGGATCGCCCAGGAAGCCCTCGCCGCTTCCACCGAGTACGCCGCAGTTCATATTGTAGACGTACTGCTTCTCGATCGGATCGGTGCAGTCCCAGTTGCCTTCGTTCGGGGGCTCAGGCGGCTCGGAGATGTACCCCTGATTCGGGTGGATGAGCGGATCGCGATCGTCGCAATCGTTCCCTTGGCACGTGTCACCCTCCGCAAGATATCCGTCGTTGTCGCAGTCGCAGGGGTTTCCCGGACAGGAGGCGTCCGGCTCGATCTTCGACTGCCCGTCTTGGCGCGTCCCCGCTTCGACCTCATCGCCTGGCGCGTCGACGTTCGACGGTGCGGCGTCGCTGGATGCGTCCATCTCGGAGCCCGCCTCCGGGGTGGTGCCGTCGACGTCGTCGATCACTCCAAACCGAACGTCGGGGAAGCCACAAGCGAAGGCGAGCGACATGATGGCTCCGAGGAAGATGGAGCCTCCAAAGAGGCGCTTTCCATTTTTTCTCGAGGGCCGCGTCATGCTCACGTCACTTGCACCCCTGCCGGCGCGTCCCGATCTTCACCGCGTTGCAGGCGAGCAGAGCGGACCGGCACTCATAGTAGTCGGCGACGGTCCCGCAGGGCGGATCGCCGAGGTACCCCTGAGCAGAGGGACATCCGAGGCCGAGCAGGGTCGCGCACTTGAGATTGGTCACGTACTGCTTCTCGATGGGATCCTTGCAGTCCCAGTTCCCGTCGGCACCAGGCTCGGGCGGTTCGGCCACGTAGGTCTGATTCGGGTGACGGAGCGGGTCGAGGTCGTCGCAGTCATCGCCTCCGCACGTGCCGGCTTGTGACTGATATCCATCGTTGTCGCAATCACACGGGTTCGCGCCCGGGCACGTGCCGCCTTCTTCGATCTTCGCTGCATCCTCACGTGTTGCTGCGTCTACGTCGTCCCCCGGAGCGTCGAAGTTCATTCCCGCGTCCGTGATCGAATCCGCATCGACGTCCGAAGCAGACGAGTCCGCAGACGAGTCCACAGACGACGTCTCGTCGCCGGCATCGAGGCCGGGTTGCGGCGTGGCTGGGTCGTCCGATCCGCACGCGATGAATCCTCCCGCCGCCGCGACGAGAACGAGAGCGCCGAGGAACAACGACCGACGGGCTCCCACGCGTCCTGATTGCACAAGCCTCATGACGACTGCCTCGCTTGCTCGGTGGGAAGGATGCTCAACGACAACCTCGCGCACGAGTCTCGCTCGACCCGGCGACGATGCGACATGACTTGGCTTCGACGCCGCCGGCCCTCTCGCAGCGGTTGTACGTCCCGCTCTCGCCGCATCCGGGATTCCCGGTGAATCCCTCCTTTGCGCACGCTGTCTGGATCTCCTGCGGGGTTGCCAGCGCCGCCCAGCCAGCGTCGATGAGAGTTGCGCAAACGACGCCGCCGTCTCCCTCGAGCTCGACCTTGTAGTCGCAGTTCCAGTCGCCTCCGCGATTCGAGGCGGCGTCGATGAAGCTCGTTTGCGTCGACCTCACACGTTCGTCGTGGTCGTCGCAATCGCCGCCATCGCATGCGAGGCTGAGATCGCCGTCGCCGTCACAATCGCAAACAGGATCGCCCTTGCATGGATTGCCGTCGGGATTGCCGCCGTCATCGCCCGGGGCCGAGCCTTCCTCAGGGCCTGCACCGTCGCGAGTCTCGACGCTTCCGTCGACGAGCTCAGAGTCCGCGGCGAAGTCCACGTTCGGGAAGCCACACGCCAGCGCAGCCCCGATCCCGACGACGCTGATGCCGAGGATCACGACCGTGAGTCGGCGCTGCACGTCAGAACCTCCACGTCGCGTCGACGCGGCCGAGACCGGCGCTCACGGTCAGACGCCTGATTGCAGCGGCCTCTCTGTTCGGAGGCGAAGTCACGATGAGCGCGACGCCCGCGCCCACGCCGAGGACACCGACGCCGAGCAGGACCGGCGACAGCGTGCTCATCAGCTGGCCTCGGTCGACGGTGCTGCGAAGCTTCTCTGGACACGGCTGCGTCTCGTACAGCGGGCATCCCTCTTCGAGATCCGACAGCGCGCTCTGGCGGAGAAGGAACGTCACGCCGGATCCGACGAGCGCGGCTGCGCCGACGCCCGCGACGACCCAGCCGACCGTTCGCCGGGTCGAGTGATCTTCCGTCGAGACCTGCGCCTTCGGCTTCGGCGTGACCGTGAGGCGCATCGTGACGTGCGGGTTGTCGCCCGCCGAGACGGTGACGACCTGCTCGACCGGCTGCGCGTCGGCCATCTGCGCGCGGATGCGGTACGCGCCGGGATCGCGCTCGAGCGGCGTGCCCACGAGCGTCGTGCCGACGGATTCGCCGTTCACGAAGATCTCGACGCCGGTCTTCTCGTTGGCGAGCGCCTCGCCCTCCGGCGATTTCACGTAGACGTCGACGACGAACGTCGCGACCTTCGGCTTGAGCCGCGCGGCCGCTTCCTCCGCGTCCTTGTCCCATCCCTCGTATTTCTGATCGTTCGGCGCCGTGATGAGCGCGCGCTTGAGATCGAGCCACGCACGACGCGACGACGCAAAGTGCCCGAGCTGCTCTTCACACTCGGCGAGGTTACGGAGCGACCCGAGCCCTGCCGGGTAGATCTGCCAGGCCTTGCGAAAGAGCGGCGCCGCGCTCCCACAGTCGTTGGCGTTCCGGAGGTCACGCCCGCGCGCGAAGAGGTCCTTCGCATCCGACTCGGGCGAAGCCATCGCTGGCGGGGCAATCGCGAGTGCCGTGACGGCCATCGCGGCTGAAGCCGCGAACCGTCGCCAGCTCGGGGATGCAAGCGAAGTCACGTGCCGATCATACAACGGAAAGGGATAGTAGTAAGCCCCCGACCGCGACTCTCGTCGGCACTTGTCGCGAGCGACCGATCAGTCAGAGAGGATCGCGCGGCGCATCAGAACACCTCGCCCTTGTTCACCGTCTTCGCGGTGGGCGGCGTCGGTGCGGGCGTGGGACGCGCCGGCGCGGGCGCTCCATTCGTCGCCGGCGATGTCACTGCAGCCGTCGTCTTCGCACCGCTCGGCGCTTTCGGCCGACCGGCCGCCTTCGCCGTCGTCGGCGGAGGTTGTGTGTCCGCAGGCGGCGTCGGCGCGGTCTCGACTGTCGCGATCGATGCGGGCGGCTCCGGGGACTCCGGCGTCGCCGCCGTCGTCGTCGCGATCGGGGTCGTCACCGTATCGACCGGCTGCGCGCTCGTCGTCTTCGTGCTCGACCGGCTGAACGCCACGAAGCCGAGCGTACCGATCCCGAGCAGGCCGATGATCACCGCGATGGCGGCGAGCCACATCGTGCTTCCGCCGTTCCGGCGCGTGATCGCGGTCGGTCCACCGAGAGCGACGTTCTCGAAGTCGGGCGCAGAGCCTCGCACCGGGTACATCGGGTCGCTCGGCGGCGGCCGCGCGATGTTCGGTTGGCTCCCGAGATTCGGTTGGCTCCCGAGATTCGGATGGCTGCCGAGATCCGGCTGGCTCCCGAAATTCGGATTGCTCCCGCGTGCAACCTCGAGCCGGCGAGCGCTCACGGGCGTGAGCGGCAGGCCGAGGGCAGCTTCGAGCTCCTCAGGCGTGACGAGCCGCTCGAACGCATCGGTGAGCTCAGCCGCGCTCGCGAAACGATCCTCGAGCTTCGGCGCGAACGCCCGCGCGAAGAACGCCTCGATCGCCGGCGGGAGATCGGGCCGACGCGTCAGCGCGGGAACGACGCGGAACGTGCAGATCGAGAGGAAGATGTCCTCGACGGTGTCGCCCTCGAACGGGATCTTTGCGGTGAGCGCCTCGTACGCGACGACCGCAAGCGCCCAGAGGTCGCAGCGATAATCGAGGGTCTCGAGGCCTCGCGCCTGCTCCGGGCTCATGTAGCTCGGCGTCCCGAGCACCATATCCTTGCTCGTCGCGAACGGCGAGCGCGTACGGAAAGGCTTCTTCGTGCGCGCGATGCCGAAGTCGAGGAGCTTCACGAGCAGCCGCCCGTCTTCGTCGCGGCCGAGCCACACGTTCGCGGGCTTGAGGTCCCGGTGGAAGATGTCCTCTTCGTGCGCGAGCGAGAGCGCACGTGCGACCTGCGAGACGATCGCCGCGACGTCGGGCACACCGAGCGGACCGCGCCGCTTCGTCCTCTGCTCGAGCGATTCGCCCTCGAGCAGCTCCATCACGAGATATGCGAGACCGCTCTCTTCGCCGTGGTCGCTCACGGAGACGATGTGGCGCGTCTTCCGCGACAGCTTCGCGGCGATCTGGGCTTCGAGCTGGAAGCGACCCGCAGCGGTCTCGGCTTCGATGTCGTCCGTCGGCTCGACGAGCTTGATCGCGAACTGGCCGCCCAGCGTGTTGTGGTTCGCGAGCCAGACCTCTCCCATCGCCCCCTTGCCGAGGAGCCTCACGAGCTCGTACTTGCCTGCGATGACCTGCCCGACGTCGACGTTCACGTTCGATCCTGAAGAGCCCCCGCCCTCGGAGAGTACAGGAACGGTCCCTCGGATCGCGAGCCCGGCGGCGCGCCTCTCGATCGAGAGGGAGAGAGGAAGGACACCCACATAGATCGAGCCTTCGAGGATCGACGACGAGCACCAGGGCAGCGACGCCACTGGCGGGCGGAGTGTGGATTCGACGAAATCGGGCCGAAAACGCGTCGGGCGCCCGCGATCACAGAGCGCACATGCTCCTTCTTATTTTCGGGGATGCGGCGTCCGAGACACGCGATCTCGTGCCACGACCCAAGAGAGCAACTATGCGTGATTCAAAGTAATTTCGATTCGCAATGAGACTTCGAGCCCCATCCGAAGTGGCACAATTTCACCTGCTAACCAAAGCACCTTGAGCTACGGTCTGTGACGTGGGCCAAGAGAGCGGGCGTAGACCCAAGTTCGATCTGGACCAGCGTGAACCGCGCGGGTCAAGCGACGATCAGGACGAGCATCGCTCGTTCAACGTCATGGTGGGGGAAGCTATCCGGCGATCTCGTCAAGAGCATGGCTGGACCCAGGCCTTCCTGGCAGAGCAAGCGGGGCTGTCCCCGAACTACATCGCACGTCTCGAGCGTGGTGAGCTCGGACCTTCGCTGTTCGTCGCCAATCGCATCTGCGGTGCGCTCGCGATCGAGCTCGAGGCGCTCGTCACTCCAGGGACAGGCGTCGCGCAGACGCGAAAGACGACGACGAAACGTCGTGCGTTGACGGGCTGACCAGCGCTCGTGGCGCACGCCGCTCAGGGCGCGAGCGTTCCAGGTATCGCGTCCGCCGCGAAGCGTGCGACGACGCCGCCGCGTTTCGCTCCCGCCTTCGGTGTCGCCGCGAACTGACCGCCGGCTCCCCAGAACGCGCCGGACGGATCGGCCCACGCGCCGTGCAGATCGGTGTACGGCTCCGATCCGAAGTCGCTCACCCAGGCGCCGCCCTCGCGTCGAAGCTTGAGGCTTCCGCCACCGACCACGACGGCGCGGCCAGCGTGGCACGACACGCCGTTCACGTCGTTGAGTAGCAGCATCGGATCGATCTCCGCGCGCTTCCACGCGGTGCCGTCCGACACGAGCAGATCGCGCCCACCCACCGCGTAGATCTCGTTCGGCCCGCAGCCAGCGACGGTCGTCAGGCGTCCGGTCGCGATGCTCTCGCCTTCGCGCTTCCACGCGCCCGCGGTCTTGTGCCAGATGACGCCCGCTTCGCCGACGACGTAGATGTCGCTCGGGCTCGAGCCCCAGACCTTGAAGAGCGCCACCTTGTTCGCGGCGGGCAGCGTCTCGGGCTTCCAGCTCGAGCCATCCCAGTGCAACACGACGTCATTCGACGCGTTCGGCTGATCGGGCGTTCCTCCGACTGCCCACGCATCATCCGGAGCCGCGGCCCACACTCCGTAAAGCGTCGCGTCGGTGCCGGACGGCACCTCCGTGAACGAGGTCCCGTCCCAGTGCGTGATGCGGCCCTTCTCTCCGACGAGCCACACGTCCGATGCGCTCGTGCCGTGAACCCACCAGAACGTCTCGGCCTTACCGGGATAGAGGCGATGCCATGTCGTCCCATCGAAGCGAACGACGAGCGCGTCGAAGCCGTTGCCGAGCGCGCCGCCTACGGCCCAGACGTCGCGCTCCGACGTTCCCCAGACCGCGAGCAGCGTTCCGTCGAGACCGTCGAGCACCGTGCGCCAGTGCGCGCCGCCTTCCGTCGCGGCCTCGACGCTCGCTTCGGCTTCGTGCGCGCCTCCGTCGTTCGGGGATGTCGATGGAGAATCGCCGTCGCATGCGGCGACGAACATCGCGCTCGTGACCATCAGCACGCCCGCGCTGGCGCCTGCCATCGCTGCGATCGAACGTTTGCTCATGGCGTCGCCGCGTCCACGCCGGCGTCCTCGCCGCAGGTCTCACCGAGCACGTAACCCTTCCTGCACAGGCATCGGCACGCGGTCTGTTTCTCTCCGGGCTCGGCGCACCGCGGGACGATGGTGATCTTCTTCGTGATCGTCTTTTTCAAGCGGTCTGTGATCACGACCTCGAGCTCGAACTCGTGATCGAAGATGTCCTGGTCGGCCCACTGGTTCGGGCAGAGCGGGATGTTCGAGTAGTCGCCGATCTCTGCCGAGTCCTCGATGTTCGTCGTCGTCCCGCGCCCGGTCGTCCCCCATCCGTCAGGCTCACGACGCAGGTTGACGGTCCGACCGTCGAGGCGGAGCTGCTTCGTCGTCGGATCGCGGAGCGCGCCGACGATCTGCATCGCGCAGCCGTCGACGTTCAGTGCGCGCACGCCGACGAACGACACGCGACCTCCCTGCGGAGGGAAGAGGACGGCGAGATCGTCTCCGTCGTTCAGCGGCACGTCGGTCCCGTCTGCGCGGAGCGCGCGGAGCTCGATGACCGCTTCCTGGCTCGGATCGCCGAGGTAGCCCGTCGGGCAGACGCTCGTGATCGGTGCATCGCTCCCGGCCTCGCTGACGGGCGGAAGTGGCGCCCGCACGGGATCATCCGGACACCCGCCGATCACGAGCGGGATCGGCAGGAGAGCGGAGACGATGAGAGCGCGCCGTATCACGAACGATGGAGACGATGACTAGTTGCAGAACACGTCGCCGGCAGGTTGCTGGGGCCAGTAGTAGATGAAGGCGTTGCAGTGCTCGTTCTTCTCGACGATCGGGCCGAACGTGTAGCAGCAGTCCTTCTCGGTGCTCTTGTCCGCGTCGTCGAGCGCCCTGCAGCCGCCGATCTCGTCGGAGGGCGGCAGCCACTGGTAGCCGCACGAGAAGTACACGCCGCTTCCGGGCTGAACCTTCACGTCGAGCTCCGGTGAACGGAGCATGGGCGGCTCGTCCCACGCCTCGGAGCGGTAGAAGCGCGCGCTATCGGCGGGCTTCGCGACCGAGACGCCGTCCCACGTGTACATGTCGAACGTCTTGCCGCGGCCGTGGAAGTGTCCGTTTGCGCCGATGATGTTCACCGGCTCCGTCGTGTTCTTGAACTGGCAGGTGCCGGCAAACTCCGGGGTCGGGTTGCTCTTGCAGACGCGGATCGACTGCTTCGTCGCGAAGAGCGTGCCCATCTTGTGCACGACCTTTTCCTTCGGGATCGTGAACCAGTTGATCGCGACCTCCGCGTCGTCGGGCGTCTTCTGCGAGCTCGCGTTGACGTAGTGGGTCTGGAGCATGATCCACTCGTCGGGCTCGAAGACGTTCGCCACACCTTCCGGGAACGTCCAGTCGACCTCGCCGTCCTGCTGCGTGTTCGCGACGAGCGGCCAGTCCGCCCAGTTCGGGCTCTTGAAGCACTCACCCTGTCCGTTGAGACCACGTGAGACGGAGCCCGCGTTCGGATCGAGGCCCTTGATGGACCTCACGCGAAAGAGGTTCATGTGGTGCGAGCCGGCGCGCTGCACCATCTGGATGCGGTGGAGATTGACGGCCTCGTTCTCCGGAAGCCCACCCGCCTTCGCGAGGTCGCGGATCTTGAAGAAGTAGCAATCCTGCACTTCTTCGCCGGCGTTGACCTGGAAGAGCGGCGTCCGGAACTGGAACCCTTGCCCCGCGAGCGGCGCCTGGAGCGTCGACGGATCGAGCAGGTCGCGCGTCTCGGGCTCGCCGGGGCATCCGACGAGCGTGAGGAGCAGAGCAGGCAACGCGACGAGACTGGCTGCGAGGCGGTTCATCCGGAGACCCCCGGTATCGGAAGGAGAGTAGCGGACCGTGGCGGTCCGGGCGCCCAGACGAGAGCAGCGAATGTGCCATCTCGCGCGGACCCCGGAACCGCTGGAAAACAAGGCTTTTAGGCCGCCGCCGGGCAGGCCGACCCGGACATCACCGTCATGGTTCACGAGGTGGCACAGGCTGGCCCGCTCCGGCTTTCAGGTCCTCGCGTACCAGGCCCGCACCGCCGGGTGCGCGTCGACCGCATCGTGCACGCGATTGAGCTTTCGGTAATCGGCAAACACGTTCGACGGAATGTGGTCGAGCGCGCCACTCTTCAGCCAGCGGACGATCATCAGGATCTTCACGTCGACGACGTGGACGCTCGATCCCGCGAAGAACGGACCGTCCTCGGAGATCTGACGCTCCGCGAACGCTGCCCACGCCGGGATGTAGGTCGCGGCGAGCTCCTCGCGGGCGCGCTTCTTCTGGTCCGCATCCGTCATGCGCAGCGTAGCCCCGAGCTGCGCCCGGAGATCCTCGATGTGGTGCATGACGGCCTCGTGACGCGCCGCCGCGAAGTCGTCCTTCGGATGAAGCCCGTGACGCCGGCCGATGAGCGTCAGGATCGCGTTCGTCTGAGCGAGCGGCGGCTGACCGGGGACCTCGAAGTAGGGCACGGCCCCGAACGGTGAGGTCGGCTTCTTCGCGACCCACTCTTCGCGCTTCAAACGTACGTCCTCGAACTCGACGCCTGCGAGTTGGAGCGCAAGGCGGCACTCCTCGCCCCGACTGACGGGCGCATCGAAATAGACCAGCTTCGGCTTGCTCATGGACCGCGACGCTAGGCCGGCGCGCGCCCGGCGTCCACGCGCGTCAGGGCACGTCGACCGACACGATCGCGGGCGCGCTCTCGTTCCCCGCATCGTCGCGGGCGATCGCTCGCACCTCCGTGGCCCCGGGCGGCAGCGTCGCGGTGTCGACCTCGACCTCCGCGACCGGGCCGGGCAGCTCCGCGATCCGCGTCCCGCCGACCCAAAGATCGATCGTCGGTGACGTCGGGTTGTCGCCGTCCGAGGCCTGCGCGCGGATCGTGAACTTGCCTCGATCGGCGACCGAACCTGCGGTCGGGGCGAGGAGCGCGACCTGCGGCGCCGTCCCGTCGATCCGCAGCTGGACCTGGCGGCTCGTCACGTTGCCTGCCGCGTCACGGGCGATGACGACCGCGCTCCCGGCGCCTGGCGGGAGGTCTTTCGCCGGAAAGCTCACGCGCGAGACGTCCCAGTCCCTGCCGAGCGTGCTCGGGTACGCCTCCGGGAAGTCGTGTCGGAGCGTCTTCCCGCCATACGCGAGCTCGACCGAGCCGAGCACCCAGGCGTCGCGAACCCAGAAGGAGATGTCTCCCTCGATCCCGTCGCCGTTCGGGCGCGCGACGAGGCG
Source organism: Pseudomonadota bacterium (assembly GCA_023402175.1). Lineage (GTDB taxonomy): Bacteria > Myxococcota_A > Polyangia > Polyangiales > Polyangiaceae > Labilithrix. The sequence continues at coordinate 23,321 of JAEXCN010000142.1, forward strand.
TTCTTCTTCGATCTGGGGCGGCGTCAGATCGACGAGGAAGTCCGTGATGGTCCGCTCCGCGCACGCCGAGCCCGTGTCACAGCAGCGGATCCGGAGATCGCCTTGGCCCTCGCCGAGGTCGCGCCCGGTGAAGACGACCGCGTCGTCGACGCCGCTCACCGCGCGAACCGGCGAATATTTGTAGATCGCAGCTATCGTTCGGAGCGCGAGATCGTCCTTGCAGCGCGCGTGGATCTCCGACGAGGGGCCGAACGGCGGCCAATCGGGGACGCTGAGCGGATCGAGCTTCGGCGGCGTCGGGTTCTGCGCAGTGTTGCCCGGCGGCGGAGGGGGCGGAGGCTCCTCCGTCGTCGTGCATCCCGAGACGAGGAAGAGAGCGAAGGCGCTCGCGAAAACGGGGACAAGGGAGCGGATCACTTCGTCACCTCCGCGACGGAGGCGAGCTCGGCGACGCCGTTCGCGGCGATTCTGTAGACGCGGATCGCGCCGTCTGCGTCGGAGAGGAAGATGCGACCACCCGAGACGGCGACGCCCGACGCAGCCCCGGTGAACGCCTCGATCGACAGCACCTTCGGCGCCGCGGCGGAGACGTCCACGCTCACGAGGTAGCTCTTGTAGAGGCTGCGATCGATCCCGGCGACCCACGCGCGATCGCCGTCGCTCACCACCCCGACGTAGGTCATCGGGGGGAGCGAGACCTTCTTCTGGCTCTTTCCGTCGTGCACGACGAGCCCGACCATGGGTCCGACACCCGCAACCTCGACGAGGCCGCGCTTCGTCGCCGTGAGATGACGACGCGGAAGGCGGAGACGCCAGTACGAGGCGTCCATGATGTCGTCTTGCTCGAACACCTCGTGGGCGGCGAGCGACTTCGTCACCCCGCCGGCGATCCGCACGGCGGACCTCCACTCGGGAGCGGCGTAATAGATTCCTGTCGCGTCGGCGGTGATCGCGAGCGGCAGGTGCGCGATGTCGACGAGGTCGAAGCTCTTCTTCGCGCCCGTGTCCACGTCGACGACCTGCACCGCGTTCGCGGTCGTCACCGCGGCGAGGTTCGTCCCCGCACCCGCGATCGCGCTCGCGCCCTGCACGGCGATCGGCTGGGTTGCGCCTTCGACGAAGACGTTCGCAGTGGCGAGAGCGGCCCAGCGTCCGTCCGCGAGGATCGTCACCGCCGAGCTCTCGCGGAGCTTGGCGTCGCCCGGCGTCGTCACGCGCGTGAGCGTCGCGTCCGTTCCGATCTCGAACACGCCGCCTCGAGGCCCGACCGCGACGACACGCGTCGCCGTCGCCGCGAGGCCGAGCAGCGTGCGGGGCTCGTCGAACCGCGCGACGAGTGAGAGCGTGGGGCTCGTCGTGTCGCGGACGTCCACCGCGCGGACGCCGATGCGGCGTGCGTCACCGAACGCATAGAGCCGGTCGCCCACGGGCAGCGTCTGCACCGGATCTTTCCCTGGCGGCGGTGGCGCCCACGTCTTCTCCCAGGGAACGACCTCCCACGGCGGCGACGCAGAGCACGAAAGGTCCGGCTCTTCGGCCGGCGGCGCCTGCAACATCATCGTCGGACACGCGGCCTTCGGGCTCGACACGTCGACAGGGAGGACGCCCCACTCGCCGGCGGCGACGTAGAGCTTGTCGCCGCTCGCGCGCACGCCGCTCGCATAGAACGCAGGGTCGTTCTTCACCGTGCAGTTGCCGATCACGGAAGGTTTCAGGGGATCGGTGATGTCGATCGCGACCGCCCCCGCACGCCCGCCAGCGACGAATGCGACGTCGCCGACGAGCGTGACCTTCTTCGCCAGTGAGGTGACGTTCTTGCCGTTGCCCGGCAACCACGCCTCGGACACGACGTTGCCCGTCGAGAGATCGACGACCTTGAAGGACTTGCACGCAGCGACGAATGCGTGAGCGCCGCGCGCGGCGATGCCCGCGCTGAATCCGCTGATCGGCCAGGAGCGCATGACGCTCGGCTGCGCGGTCGCGAGATCGACCTCGGCGACGCCCGAACGGCCGAGGGCGACGTAGGCCTTGTCGCCATCGACCTGGACGTCGTACGCCTTCCCGGCGAGCTCCAGGGAGCGCGATCGACGGGGCGCCGTCGGCTGCGAAGCATCGACGAAGACGAGCCCTGCGCTCCCGGCCGCCAGGACGATCTCGTTCCCGCGCTTGTCCGCGGCGAGCGGCGTTCCGACGCCGGTGAGGAGTGACGCACGGGTGAGCGGCGTCGTGCCTTGCTCGACGTTCGCGAGGTCGATCGTCCAGAGGTGCGTCGCATCGATCGCGAAGAGGTGATCGCCGACGATCGCACCGTCGCGGAACATGGGCGCGTGGAGTGTCGCGGGATCGTCGTTGCCGTCGCCCTCGTCGCAGACCTCGTCGACGAGGATCCACTTCAGCCCCATCCGGCCGCAGCCTTCGTCGGTCTCGACGGGCTTCCATTGCTGCCCCGTCGGCGCGGGCTCGCCCGGCTTTCCCTTGCGCGGATCGTCATCGATCGGCGCGCCGCGAACGTTGCTGCTGGTGTCATCGCCGATGCCGCCGCCGCCGCAACCTCCGCCACCGTTCGTGTCGTTCGTCTGGTTCGTTCCTCGATTGACCGAGCACGCGAGCAGAAGGCCAGGAACGAGCAACGCCGCACGTCGCCACGAGATCCGCATGGCACCCTCCAAGCAAGTAAAGAGACGAGACAAGAGAGACGCGCAGCCGCGACCGAGACGACGCGACCACGTACGGCGTTGCCTTCACGGCACGCGCGACGCAGACGGCTAAGCAAGGCTCCTGCCATCGCGAGCGAGCACGCGATCTGCGCAGATTCTTTCTGGTCCGCCGAGAGCTCGCATCGACGCTGCGGAAGAGGTCTGGCGATCCGATCAGCGCGTGTGAATCAGAGCCACTCTCCGGACTCACTCTCGACGCCTCTGCACGCTGCTCCTCGACCCTTCGGAGGGTTATCGTGACCGCGTGAGTCGACGGACGGCCCTCTCGATCCTCTCGGTCGTCGCGGCGGTCGCGTGCGGCGGTGATGCGCGGCGGACGCCCGACCGAGCCGCGCAGGTGCACCCTTCGAAGGCGCCCGATGCTGCGGTCGTCGATCGTCGAACGTCTTCGGCCGCAGCACTGCCGCTCGTTCCGCGGCCGCGATCGATGAAGCGATGCGAGGGTGCTTTCGCGATCGATCGCACGACGCGCATCGCAACCGACGACTCGCCCGAGGCGCGTGCGGTCGCGAGCCGACTCGCAGGATGGCTCGGTCTCGGCAGCGATGCCTTCGTCCTCGGCACCCCCGCCGAACCTCGCGCGACCATCGCGCTCCGTCTGGCGCCCCCGAGCGCGCGCCGTGATCCCGCCGTCGAGCCGCCTCGCTCGGCGGAGGAGGAGGCGTACACGCTCGACGTCTCGCCGAACGGCGCGGTCGTGAAGGCGCGAGCGCCAGCAGGGCTCTTCTTCGGAGCGCAGACGCTTGCGCAGCTCGCCGGCGCGCGACGGCTCGGGCAAGCGACGCCGCCGCTCGGAGCTCCTCCTGCAGGCTGGTCGGTGCCGTGCGTCGCGATCGACGACGCGCCGCGATTCCCGTTCCGCGGGATGCACCTCGACGTCGCGCGCCACTTCTTCCCCGAACACGTCGTGGCACGCTGGATCGATCTGCTCGCGTTCTATCGCTTCAACGTCTTCCACTGGCACCTGACCGACGATCAGGGCTTCCGCTTCGAGGTGAAGGCCCATCCCGAGCTCACCGCGATCGGAGGGCAGGACGGCTTCTACACGCAGGAACAGGCGCGCGAGATCGTCGCGGAGGCTCGCGATCGATTCGTCACCGTCGTTCCCGAGATCGAGATGCCCGGCCATGCGCGAGCCGTCCTCGCGGCGCATCCGGAGCTCTCGTGTACCGGGAAGAAGCAGGACGTGCCGCGAACGGGAGGGATCTTCCACGACGTGCTCTGCGCCGGGAACGAGAAGACGTATGCGCTGCTCGCGAACGTCCTCGATGAGGTCGCGGCCGTGTTCCCATCTCGGCTCGTCCATGTCGGCGGCGATGAAGTGCCCCCGGGCCGCTGGTCGGCCTGCCCGAAGTGCCGTGCAGCGATGGCGAAGAACGGGAAGAACGGGAAGGACGGGCGCCTCGACACGGCAGCGCTCCACGGCCTGTTCGTACAGCGCGTCGCGGGAATGCTCGCTCGCCTCGAACGTCGTCCGATCGTGTGGGACGAAGCTCTCGCCGCAACGCTCCCCGCCGACACGATCGTGGTCGCGTGGCAGTCGCGCGGCCGCGGACGCCTCGCGGCGGAGCGCGCCCACGACGTCGTGATGGCGCCGCACGATCACCTGTATTTCAACATCCACCAGTCGCGCGCGAAGGGTGAGCCCGGGCACGACGGCTTCCTCCCGTGGACGAAGGTGTTCGGATTCGATCCGGTCCCCGACGGGATCGATCCCGGGCGAACGAAGAACGTCCTCGGCGCCGAGGGGACGGTCTGGACGGAGCGCATCGAGACCGAAGAGCACATCGACACGATGGCGATGCCGCGCCTCGCGGCGCTGGCGGAGGTCCTCTGGTCGGGCACGACGACGTCGAACGATGCTCAGCGGAACTTCGCCGCGCGGCTCGGGGCACAGCGCGCGATGCTCGATGCCTCCGGCGTCCGCTACTTCATCGAGCCGCCGGTCGGCCTCCGCGAACGCAAGGTGTTCCTCGAGGGTGATTCCATCGACGTGCGTATCGGGCCGCCGCTTCTCTTCGGAGACGGCGTCATTCGCTGGACGAAGGATGGCTCGGCGCCGACGAAAACATCACCTGTCTTCGACCGCCCCGTGACGCTGTCGGACACCACTTCGCTCGCCGCTGCGCTCTTTCTTCCGAACGGGCGCTCGAGCCCCGTCGTGCGTTCGACCTTCGTGAAGGAGCGCCCTCGCGAGGCGTTCATCCCGAAGTCCCTCGAGCAAGGTGCAGCATGCACGTATTTCGAGGGGACCTTCCACCGCCTCCCCGACTTCGACAAGCTGCGGCCGATCGCGCGAGCGCGCACGGAAGGGCTCTCCCTCGCGGATGCGGAACGTGCGCTCCGCGGCCGAATGCGAAAGGAGTGGTTCGCGCTCGTCTTCGAGGGAGCCTTCGAAGCTCCGACCGAGGGCGTCTACCGCTTCGTCGCACGTGCCGATGACGGCGTCCGAATCAGCGTCGACGGGGAGACGATCCTCGAAGACGACGGCGAGCACGAGCCGCGCGAGTCCGAGGGCGAGATCGCGCTCCGCCGAGGGCACCACCACATCCGGGTCGCATACTTCCAGGGCGCCGAAGGAAAGGAGCTCGCCGTCACGTTGCAAGCGCCCGGGCGTGCGTCCGGGCCGATCGAGCCGATCGTCGAAGGACGATCACGCTGATGGCCATCTCGTCCGCTGCGCGAAGCGGAGCGACCCGACGTGCAGCGACGACGCAGAGCGTCATGAGGCTTCAACGACTCAACTTCATCGAGATCTGAAGCCTCTTTTGCTGGTCAAAAATCGACCCGGGTCGCCTCGACAGAGTGCAGTTTGCGGTGTAGGTGGACGTCCGCTCCGGTTCTGCTTACTCGCTCCCCGCGCTCGCCCGTCGAGCCGGCGGCCAAGGAGCGAGACGACCGAGTGGCAGAGGGTGGAAGACGACCATGAAGAAGCTCTTGTCGATCGCTCTGTTGGCGCTCCCGATCGTGGCCTGCACCACGGAGACTGGTAACAAGAACCTTCCGAGCACCGGCGGTGATGGCACGGAGCCCGCCGCCCAAACCACCGCTGCGGCAAGCGTCACGGCCGCCGAAGGTGGCGTGATCGAAGCCGATGGGATCATCCTCGAGATCCCGGCAGGCGCGATCGCCGAGGATACCGAGATCACGATCACGAAGACGGAGGAGGAGGCGCCTGCGCCGCACTCCGGCGTGACGCCGATCTACCGGTTCGAGCCGGCCGGCCTGAAGTTCAAGAAGGCCGCGCGGGTCACGTTCACGAAGGTCCCGGCGGACACGCCCATCCCGATCATCGGCTGGGAGAAGAAGGACAGCGCCTTCGAAGGTCTCGCCACGAAGACCACCGACGACGGCATGGTGACGGGCTCGATCACGTCGCTCGCCGGCGTGTTCGTCGCCAAGTCCGAGTGCATGAAGGACGACGGTGACGCGGCCGCCGACATCTGCAAGCCGACGCCCGCGCCGGCGACGCTGAAGAGTCACACCGTCAGCGGCTTCGCCCTCACCGGCTTCGAGTACTGGCAGTGGAAGAAGCCGGACCCGTACGACGGCGGCAACGAGGTCGCCTGGGGCTACAACGGCGACGGCGAGCCGAAGACCGGCGTGATGCCGACCGACGCGTCCCGTGCGTGCATGGCCGAATCGTTCCGCACCCTCGAGGCGATCCTCACGAACGATCCGCCGCAGGAGCTGAAGGACCTCAAGTCGAAGCACAGCGTCAAGCAGTTCTGGTTCTGGAACAACGACATGACGGACGCGAAGTCCACGGTGAAGGTGCCGAAGGGCAACTCGGAGCTGTGGCTCTTCGAGGGCGACCGCGGGGACGGCGGCCTCATCAAGTGGATCAGCTCCACCGAGCGTGACGGCACGTGCAAGCTCCCGACGCGCAACGACCTCGTGCTCTTCGCCAAGAACTGCATCAACAAGTTCCCGGCGTGCGGCTCGGGCAAGTGATCTGACGGATCGCGCTCGCTCGCTCGCGCAAAGGCGTCGTCGGTGCTCCGACGGCGCCTTCTTTCATTTCGCGATCAGGGCTTCCCTCGATCTCGCGCCTCGCTCGAGAGATATGAACCGCCAAGTCGCGAAGGCGTGATCATAGGTCTCATCGCGTCGCACCCAGTCAGTCCGAGCGCAGCATCGGACGCCCGACGAACGCTCCGCAGTCCACGAGACAGTCCACGAGGTTGACAGGGTGAACTTCTCTCGCGCGAAGGCGCAGTCGCAGCGATGAAGCCCTTTCGAGAAGAAGATTAACAGGGAGACATGAAGACAGTGAGCCGAGAGGGAGGGGCCTTGCTTCGGTTCCGACCTGGACCCTCGTCGCCTCTCGCAAAACGCTTCGCGCATGCGGATGATCTTTAGAACACAGCAAGATCGATCACTTGCGCGCTGCCGCGCACA
>JAEXCN010000188.1 GCA_023402175.1 Pseudomonadota bacterium
CGCCAGGCGATCGAAGGCGCGCTCCGCGACTCGGACGGGAGCCGCGAGAAGGCCGCCGAGCTCCTCGGGATCTCCGCGACGACCCTCTGGCGGAAGATGACCCGGCTCGGGATCACGTACGACAGCCGGAGCTGACCTAGATCGCACCAGCTGTCGGTCCGGGCGTGCGAGCCGTCGCGCCGCTCGCCCGAGCCGTCGTCTGAAGCTCGTCCGGCGATGCATACCTGCATTGCCATCTTCAGAACTGCAAACCCACGGGCCCCTCGAATCGCACTTTCTTCGGTAAGTCGCTCTGGCACCCACCTTGCTGAGGCGCGGGGCCGGGAGCAGAGCAGCCAGCATGATGACCATCTTGCTCGTCGACATGGCGGACGCCGACGCGGCGATCCTCGCGAGTGCACTCCGCGTGGAAGGCTACGAGGTGGTCGTCACGAAGGCCGCGAACGACGCCCGGCAGGTCCTGGCGTCGCGCCCCATCGCGCTGGCGATCATCGACCTGATGCTCCGGACCGAAGGCGGAGCGAACGGGCTCGAGCTCGCACGCGAGCTCCGCGCCAGCTACCCGGCCACGCGCGTGCTCCTGACGAGCTCCTACCACCTCAGCGAGCGCCAGCTCGAGCGGGCGGACTGCGGCGTGAGCGGGTTCATCCCGAAGCCGTACGACTTGAACGAGGTCGTCGAGTTCGTGCGCTCGAAGGTGTCGGGCCCGCCGAGCTCGCGACGGCTCTGGTGTGCGGAGGCTCCGTCCGGGATCGCGCCGCGGCGGACGCTCGACACGAGCCTCCGACCCGGCGTTGTGGACGACGAGGTCGTGACCGGCCGCGGCTGACAGCGAGCCGTTCCCTTTCTCCGTCCAGCACGTCCTTCGGCCAGCACGCCCTCTGGCCAGCACGACGGCTTTTCGCAGCCGGCCGGCCAAAGGCCGGAGCGTCGTGGTATTGAGCGCCGATGCGCGTCGAGCGCTTCTCTTTCGACCTTCCGCCCGAGCTGGTGGCCCAGGAACCTGCAGCCGAGCGTGAGCTCGCTCGGCTCATGGTCCTCGCCGGCGATGCGCTCGTCCATGGGCGCATCAAGGACCTCGCCGAGCACATTCCGAACGGCAGCCTCGTCGTCGTCAACGACACGAAGGTGATCCGCGCCCGGATCCTCGGCGTGAAGGAAGGCAGCGGAGGCAAGGCGGAGATCTTTCTCGTTCGCAGGGAGGCCGATCCGAGCGGCGACGAGCCGGGCCAGCCGGCACGCCAGCGCTGGCGCGCCATGGCGCGTGCGTCGAAGCCGCTCCGCCCGGGCGCACGCGTGATCAGCGGCGCGCTGTGCGTCGAGATCGAGGGCAAGGCGCCCGACGGCCTCTTCCTCGTCCGGCTCTCGTCGCGCGACGACGCGCTCACGATCGACGAGGCGCTCGAGACCGGCGCGAAGGTCCCGCTGCCGCCGTACATCAAACGCGAGGTGCGCCCGGAGGACGAGCAGCGCTACCAGACCGTGTTCGCGCGCGCTCCCGGCGCGGTCGCTGCGCCGACGGCGGGCCTTCACCTCACGCAGCAGCTGATGCGCCGACTCGAAGGCCACGGCTGCGAGATCGCATCGTGCACCTTGCATGTCGGCCTCGGCACGTTCCAGCCCGTGACGGCGGAGGACCTCGACGATCACGTGATGCACGCCGAGTACTTCGAGGTCTCGCGCGCACTGGCGACCGCGATTGCCCGCGCCCGCGAGCGCAACGCTCCCGTCGTCGCGATCGGGACGACGGTCGTGCGGGCGCTCGAGTCCGCCGCCGACCCGGCACGCGACGGTCACGTCCGTCCGTGCGCCGAGGAGACGCGAATCCTCATCCAGCCGGGACATCGCTTCCGCGTCGTCGACCAGCTGCTGACGAACTTCCATCTGCCGAGCTCGACGCTCCTCGCGCTCGTCTGCGCGTTCGCCGGGACCGAGCGCGTCCTCGACGCGTATCGCGCCGCGGTCAAGGAGCGCTATCGGTTCTTCTCGTATGGTGACGCGATGCTTCTGACGCGAACGGAGACGAGCTCATGACCGCGCCGCGTGCAAAGGGATTCAGCTTCCGTGTGCTCGCGTCGTCCGAGACGGGGCATGCGCGGGCCGCCGTGCTGACGACGCCGCACGCCGAGGTCGAGACGCCGACGTTCATGCCCGTCGGTACGCAAGGCAGCGTCAAGGGCCTCACCGCCGAGGACGTCGCGTCGACCGGCGCGAAGATCATGCTCGGCAACACGTACCACCTGTGGCTTCGACCCGGCCCCGACATCGTGTCGTCGCTCGGCGGGCTGCACGGCTTCACGCGCTGGCCGCACGCGATGCTCACCGACTCGGGCGGGTTCCAGGCGTTCTCGCTCGGCGGCAACCTCCCGCGTCCATCGCCTACGGGCGGGCTCGCGACACCGCAGTCTCGTTCCTCGGTCGCTTCGCTCCCTCGGAAATCGCTCGTCACCCTCGACGAGGAAGGCTTCACCTTCCGCTCGCATCTCGACGGCGCGCGCCATCATCTCTCGCCCGAAGTCGCCGTTCGTGTGCAGGGCAAGCTCGGAGCCGACATCCAGATGCAGCTCGATGTCTGTCCGCCGGGCGACTCCGCGCGGGCTGTCGTCGAGGCCGCGGTCTCGCGGACGACGCGCTGGGCGCGCCGCGGGCTCGCGACGGCGCGACCGGAGGGCCAGGCGCTCTTCGGGATCGTGCAGGGTGCATGTTTCTCCGACCTGCGGAAGGCTCACGCGGAGGAGCTCGCCGCGCTCGATCCGAGCTTCGACGGCCTCGCGCTCGGCGGCTTCTCGGTGGGCGAGCCGATCCCGAAGATGTACGAGACGCTCCATGAGGTCGCGCACACGCTCGATCCCGAGCGTCCTCGGTATCTGATGGGCGTCGGCACGCCCCAGGATCTGCTCGAGGCCATCGACAGCGGCGTCGACATGTTCGACTGCGTCCTGCCGACGCGGAACGCGCGGAACGGGCAAGCCCTCACCCGGTTCGGGCGCGTCATCATCAAGCAGGCTCGGTACAAGGACGACAAGGGGCCGCTCGATCCCGATTGCAGCTGTCCCTGCTGCGCCGGCGGCTATGCGCGCGCCTATCTGCGTCATCTCTACCTTGCCGGGGAGATGACGGTCCTGCGGCTCCTCAGCCTGCACAATCTCCACTGGTACGGAGAGCTCGTCGGCCGTGCGAGGGAGGCCATTCGGGCCGGGAACTGGCCGGCATTCAAGGCTCGCACGCTCGGAGACTTGGCCGCGGAAAAATGAGGTAGCCTGGACGATGAGCCTCCGATGTCGTCCGACGAGAAAAAGCCGATCGGCCGCATTCTCCTGAAGCGCCGACTCATCTCGCAGGAGGAGCTCGATCGGCAGCTCGAGACGCAGAAAGCGGCGCGAGACGGCGTCCCCCTCGCTTCCCGCATCGCATCGAGCGGCGTCGTCCCCGAGACGGAGGTCCTCCGCGCGCTCTCCGAGCAGTTCGGCGTCCCTGGGATCGACCTCAATCAGCTCGCTCTCTCGCTCGAGCACCTCGACATGGTTCCACGCGAGGTCGCCGAGTCGAGCCGCGTGCTGCCCGTCCTCGCACGCGAGGATCGCCTCTTCCTCGCGATGGCGAACCCGCACGACAAGCGCGTCATCGACGAGCTCGAGTTCGTGACGGGTCGACGGATCTATCCCTACGTCGCGATCTCGACCACGCTCGAGAAGACGATCCGCGAAGCGTACGACGCGAAGGAGGGCGGACAGAAACACTATGCGGCTCCGAACGCGCCACGTGCCGCGGTCGAACGCGTGGTCGCCTCGACGGCCGAACCGCAGCAGCAGGATCGTCGTGAGCGCGAGAGCGTCCAACCGGGCCGCGCGCCTTCCGTCGTCATCGATCAGCAGATGGAGGAATCGGCCGCGGAGGCCGCCCTCTCGACGACCGACTTCGGAGAGATGGGCGACGAGGTCTCGCGCGTCGAGATGCTCACCGACGAGCTACGCAATGCAGCCGGGCTCGCGTCGGATCCTTCGCCGAGGCCGGGCAAGAGCGGCAAGCGAATCCTCGTCGTCGACGACGAAGAGGACATCCGCAAGCTCGTTCGTCGCCTCCTCTCGGACAAGGGCCACGACGTCATCGAGGCCGATCGCGGTCTCATCGCGCTCCGCCTCGTGAAGGAGGAGACGCCGTCGCTGATCCTCCTCGACGCGATGTTGCCCGAGGTGCACGGGTTCGACATCGCGCGGCGCATCAAGGGGAGCGCGAAGTACGGCGCCATCCCGATCCTCATGATGAGCGCGGTCTATCGAGGCTGGCGCATCGCGGAGGATCTGAAGACGAACTACGGGATCGAGGACTACATCGAGAAGCCGTTCCGCATCGCCGACCTCCTGTCGAAGGTCGAGCGACTGCTCGAGGCGCAGCCCGGAACGGCATCCCCGCACGATCCAGAGCTCATCAACCAGAACGCCGCGCGTTACCTCGAGGAGGGCATCGCCGCGTACAAGAACGGCGAGGTCGATCTCGCGATCGGCCTCTTGAAAAAGGGCATCGCGATCGATCCCCTCGCCTACCGGCTCCGCTATCACCTCGCACTGATCTACGGAAAACGCGGCCAGTTCTACGACGGCATCACGGAGCTCGAGCGCGCGATCGATCTGAATCCCCGCCACTTCTCGGCCTTGAAGAACCTGGCTGTGCTCTACGAAAAGGCAGGCTTCAAGAACAAGGCCATGGAGATGTGGGAGCGGTGCGTGCACACGTCGCCGGATCCCGAGACACGAGAGTCGATCAAAGCTCACATGATGCGGCTGCTCTGAGGTCTTCTCTTCTTGTCGCGCGTATCCTGTGAAACCGGCTAGGCTTCGGCCCAGGACAGCGGACCCCCCGTGAAGTTCCTCTGCGACAACTGCAAGGCGAAGTACCAGATCGCCGACGAAAAGGTGGCGGGCAAGACCGTCCGGATGAAGTGCCGGAAATGCGGGCACCAGATCGAGGTGCGCGCCGCCGTGACCGAGACGAGCGTCTCGAGCGCGCCGCCTGGCGCTCCGCTCCACAACACGCCGCCGCGTCCGCCGCAAAAGAGCCTCGCCACGAGCCTCTCGGCCGCAAAGCCGCGAGCTCCGTCGCCTTCCGTCGCTCCCGGCGGCGCGCTCGCAGGTGCCTTCAAGAGCAACGTCCAGGACGCGCCCGCGAGCGCGCCCGATGAAGCGCAGTCCGCGTCGCTCGAGCTCAGCGTCACCGACGAGTGGTACGTGGCGATCAACGGCGTGCCCGTCGGCCCGGTGCGCATCTCCGAGCTGCGGCGCAAGGCTGCCGCCGGCGCGGTCACCGAAGAGTCGCTCTGCTGGCAGGAAGGCCTCGAGGAGTGGCGTCCGATCCGCAGCATCCCCGATCTCGCCGCGATCGTGCGTGAGGCCGCGCAGGGCAATCGCCCCTCGTTGATCGGGCCGCCTCCGGAACCCACGCCGGTGTCACCCCGCGTGCCGTCGGCCCCATCCGCGCCTCGCCAACCGGGGACGGCGACGGCCCCGCAGCGCAACACGCCGCCGCCACCTGCTCCGCGGCCGATGGCACCGTCGGCTCCTTCCGCAGCGCCCGTCGGAGGTCCTGGACGAAGCAACGTCGTTCCGCTTCGCCCCGCAGCATCGTCTGCGCTCGACGACGTGCCGCTCGGCCCGATCGGAGGCACGGGCTCGGCAGCAGCGATCGCGTCGTCGCTGAGCCCCGCCCCGCCTGCGCCGCTGTTCTCTGCACCGCCCGTCGCGTCGCCGCTCGTTCCGGTCGTGACTGCACCGGATCCTTTCGCGGTGCCGCCTGCGTCCGCGCCGGCCCCGCTCGCGGTGCTCACGGCGCCGTATCGCGACCAGAGCACCGCCTCCGTCGTGCCACCGACGCCGCCTCCGTACGAGGCGCAGAAGAAGGGCGTTCCGCTCTGGTTCTGGCCGATCCTCGTCCTCGCGCTCGGCTTCGGCGGCGGCGTTGCGTTCCTCGTGTTCCGCCCGCAGCCCGCGCCTGCGCCGGTCGTCATCCAGGTCCCGACGCCCACGCCGCCCGCGGCGACCGCGGCGGACACGAGCGAGACCCCGCCGCCTCCGGCCTCGGCCGACACGGCGCCGGTCGCGAGCGCCGAGACGAAGGGCAAGACCGGCCCCGTCGCGGCGAAGGGGCCCACGAC
>JAEXCN010000254.1 GCA_023402175.1 Pseudomonadota bacterium
ACTGTCGGTGGAGAGCACGATCGTCTTCCAGGTCCGACGGCGATCTTCGGTCATGATGTGGAGCGCCGCCGGCTCGCGCGTCTGGACGACGAGCTCGTCCTTTCCGTCGAAATCCGCGGCGACCGCCTGACCGGGGACGGTGCCTTGCACCACCGCGGGCAGGCATTCCTGGTTTCCGCCATTGCGGACCTGCGCCGCCGGCACGACGAAGAGCTGCGGGAGGCTCTTCGTGAACGCGTTGCCCGCCGCGACGACGACGAGCTCGCGGCCGTTCGACGCCACGTCCACCGGCAGGACGGCGGACGGGAGGCGAACCGAGCCGCTCAACCCGCCCTTGCCGATCACGTGCAGACGCGTGCTGACGATCCCGACGGGCGTCATGCAGGAGCCATTGCCGACCGACGCCGAGCTGCCGTAGCCGCCTGGCTCCGGGCGGACCGGCTGGTCCGATGGATCTTGTGCGACGACGATGGTCTCGTCCTCCTGCTCCTCCGGGCCATTCGGCTCCGCTGGCGCAGCGATCGCACGCCAGGCGAGGTTGCCCCCGAGCTGGCGAGCGGCCATCGCCTTCCCGTCGCTGGCGATCGGGACGAGGGCGGCGGACTTGAAGCGCGTCGCGAAGACCTGTCCGCCGAGGACGACGACGTCGCGAAGGTCGAGGCCGGCGTTCGAGCGCGCCGTCGGCCCTCCGCCAGCGGCTGCGAACGTGAGCAGATCGCCTGTCATGCACGCCACGTGGAGGACGTCGTTCTTCGCATCGAATGCGATCCCGCGCGGCGCCGTGCACGCAGTACGCAGCGTGACGGCTCCAGTCACGAGGTCGATCGTCGCGACCTCGCCCGTGTTGCGGAGCAGCACGTGCGCGCGTCCAGACGCGTCGATCGTCACACGACCCGGCTCGCTCTTGTGCGCGAGCGCGACGGTATGGCGAACGGTGCGGGTCGGGAGATCGACGACGTAGACGCGATCGCGATCAGGGTCTGCCGCGACGGCGACGTTCTGCGCACGATCGATCGCCAGCGTCCCGCCGCTGATCGGCGGCGGCGTCTCGGCCTGCTCGACGAGCGGACCGAACTCCGGCTGCGGGCCGCTCGGCAGCGCCGGCGGACCCGCCGCGCCCATGTCGATCCCTTCGTCCGAGCGCGTGCTGCTGCACGCTGCGATGATGAGCGGGATCCCGAGGAGCAGGTGCCTCGATCTCGACGTGCGACTCCAGACCGACCCCTCGAGCTTCCAACCTTCTCGCGCCATCGTCGTTCCTCCCGCTCGCTCGCGTGACTCGTGCCCGCGGATTTTCATCATGCATCCAGTGGCATTGCCGCCCTCGGACGGGTCACGTTTCAGAGCGCGCAATCCGGGGAGGTGGCCTGCTCCCAGCGCCCACTCCTCCCCTCCGGCGACGCGACCCCCGCCGGACGGCAGTAATAGACGACGTCCCGCGCGAGCGCACACGCGCCGTAGTCGCACGTCATCTCGCGGACGCAGTCGCTTCCGAGCGGTGGTTTTTGTGGCGGGCATCCCTTGCCGGGTGGAGGTGCGCATCGCCACACGCCTGGAGTGGGCACGCCGTCCGCATCGGCACCGGCGTCATCGGCGCCGGCGTCCGCATCGGGAACGCACGCGCAAGTCCCTTCGAGGTAGCTGCAGCCCATCGACACGTCCGCGCAGCGAGCGCCGGGGACGATCTCGCCGAAGCTCGTGGGACACCGCGCGATGCATGTCGGCCGGGAATTCCGCCGCCAGAGTCCGCTCGCGCATTCGTAGACCTCGTTGCAATTCCCATCGAGGTCGTGCCCGTACTCGCACAGGCCGTCCCACCCATTGGGCTCGTTCTCGGGCTTCGTACACGCTTCGCCCACGACCGGCGGCTCATAGCCGGGGCACGGCGATTCCGGGTTCGGCTGCAGCGGTCGACTCGCGGGCATCGATGAGTCGGGAGCCGGTGCGGCGAAGGCATCGGCCATCGACTCCGTTGCGCTCTGGCACGCTACGGCAGGGGCAACGACGGCGCAGACGAGCAGACCGCAGACGAGCTGCGCGCGGACCGAGATCACTGGCACGTCGCACCTGCCGTCAACCAAACGCCCTGCGTGCACTCCATGACGACTCCGCGCTTGAACGAGCAGCTCCCGTAGTCGCACCACACGTTTCCGCTGCACAATGTCCCGAGAAGCGGGCGGTTCGGCGGGCAGACGAAGCTCGGACGCACGCAGACCCAGCGGCGCTCGTGCCTCGTGTTTCCGTCACGTCCGGTCGTGCAAGCGCAGATGCCGTCCGACATGTTGCAGACGGTCTCGTCGGCGTCGGAGATCGCTCCGCCGTCGATTTCGAGCTCGCACGGCTTCCCGTCGAGCGCAGCCACGTCGGCGGCCGCCGGGCAGATCTGGGAAAAGCACGTGTCGCGTGGACGCGCCACCCACGCCGTCAGACCGAGGTCGCCCTCACAAGCGACGACCGTGTTGCATTCGCGATCGGGGCTGTCGCCGTACTCGCACGTGGATCCCGCGCGCAGGCAACCGCTGTTCTCGCGTGGGCGGCTGTTGGGACATCTTGGGAGCGAGTCTTCGGGGAAGACGACAGGGACCGCCGCCGCATCCGTCACGACGACCACGCCTCCGTCCGCCGCCGGCGCGTCTTCCGGCGGGTCCGGATCTGCATAGACATCGCCGCAGCCGACCACGAGGACGCCTCCAATCAGCGTACCGGCGAGGACGACGAGCGTGCGCAGGACGTTCATTGGATCATGAGCTCCAGGCGAAGGGCGAGGGCACCGAAGGGCGCTCCCCAATTCGCGTCGTTGGCGCCGCGATCGCGGACGACGAGCCGGCTCGTCGTCGAGCCGAGCACGCCGTCGGCGGCGATCCGCAGCGAACGATAAATTCGCATCGACAGCCCGGCGTCTACCTGCACGGCGAACGCAGACGTGCTGTCCGACACGTCGCGCGTCGTCCCGAAGATCGGCCCCGACATATCGAAGCTCTGGCTCGCGGGTCGCGTCGCCTTGATCCACGCAAGCCCGAAGCCTGCGCCGAACCGCGGGATCAAGAACGCGTCGGGGCCGGTGACGGGTATGCCGATGCCGACGCCGGCGAACGCGGGCGCGACCAGGAGCGCGCTGCCGCCTCCGACCGCGACGGTGTCGAGCGGATACTCGATCCGCGCGCCCGCGGTGACGTGCTTGAGGACGCCGATCTCGGCCTTGCCCGAGAACGCGAGCGCCGTCGCGTCGACACCCATCAGCGCCGAGGTGCCTGCCGCGACGAGAAACGTCGGCGCCCGATTCGCCGCTTTCTCGCGCGGTGGTGTCGGAGCCGGTGCCTGATCGAACGTCTCCCAGTCCCCCGGTTGATCTAGCGATGCAGGTGGAGCGGGCTTCGCGCGCGCGGCCTCTTCCTCGGCGTCGCGCATCGCGATCGTGGCGCGCGCGACCTCTGCTGCGCGCACCGCCGTCGTCTCGCGACCGGGATCACCTTCTTCGAGGACGACGACGACGTCACGAAGGCGGAGCGTGCCCCCTTCGGCGACCCACACGCCGACCTGATCGCCGTCGGAGCACGCCGCGGCGACGGCGTCGAGATCCCGAGCTGCGACGACGACGGCGCTCCGCGCGCAGCCGTCGAGCGCGCCGAGTCGGCTGGTCTCGAATCCGAGCGCGGTGAGCTCTTTCTGAACGCGCGCCGCGAGCGCGTCGTCCTCGGGGCCCGCGACGACGACGCGCCGAGCGGGAGCTGCCTCCGCCACACGCGTCGATCCTGCCGCCGCGAGCGCGATGCCTGCGGCGAACAGCAGGGCCCTCCTCTTCACGGCGTCCTCGGCTCCGGATCACCGCCTGCCAGCTTCCGCGCGAGCTTCGCGTGCGGACCGTCGGGATAGGCGCCGAGGTATCGAACCGCGAGCCGCTCGGCACGCGCAAGATCACCGCCGCGGCTCCGCGCTTCGATCGCTCGCCCGAGCGCTTCTCGGGCGAGGCTGCCGCTCGGCCGCTCGCGGAGGTAGGTCTCGAAGTGATCTCCGGCCGCGGGAAGCTCGCGCCGGATGTCCATCGCGATGCGTCCGAGCTCGAAGGCTGCGGTCGCCGCGGCGTCGCTCCCGGCGAAGCGCCTGCGTGTGATCTCGAGCGCCTCGGTCGCGCGATCGAAGCGCCCGGCATAACGAGCGGCGTCGGCGAGGAGGAGCAGCTCGGCGCCGGAGAGCGCGTCACACGTCGCGCCAAACCCGTTCGCCTCCGCCGCCGCCATCGCCTCGGAATGCGCCCCGCGCCGTACGAGCCCCATGACGCTCTCGGAAGCGGAGGAGCCCGCCGTCGTGCTCGTGCTCGTACTCGTCGGAGTGCTCGTCCGAGCGCTCGCGGACGCAGTCCCTGGCGCCACCGCGCGAGCGGGCGCCACGTTCGCCGCTTCCCCCGCATCCTCCGCGCCCACGGTCACCGCGTCGTCCTTGCACGCCACCTCGAGCTCTTCACCGGCCACGAGGCGGCGGCCTCCATTCCCG
>JAEXCN010000260.1 GCA_023402175.1 Pseudomonadota bacterium
GTCGTGGCCGCGGTGGCGACCAGCGCGGCCCCGGTGGCGGCGGCGCGCGCGAGGCCGAAGCTCGCGGCGGATCGAGGCGCGGTCGCGACGGGCGTGGACGTGAGGGCGGGCGTGAGGCCCGTCGTGAGGGCGGACGCGGGATGCGTCCGGGCCCGGGTCTTCCGGGTCGTCTCTCGAAGTCGACGCCGATCCGCGAAGTCGTGAAGGAGGGCCAGGAGATCATCGTCCAGGTGACGAAGGATCCGATCGGCACGAAGGGCGCGCGCTGCTCGAGCCACATCTCGCTTCCCGGCCGTTACGTCGTGTACCTCCCGACGGTCGATCACATCGGCATTTCGAAGCGCATCGGCAACGACAAGGAGCGCGCGCGCCTCCGCGAGGCGATCGAGGCGATGAAGCCCCCGTCAGGCGGCCTCATCGTGCGCACGGTCGCCGAGGGCCTCACGAAGAAGGGCCTCAAGCAGGACGTCGGTTACCTTGTTCGCCTCTGGGGCGAGATCGCGAAGAAGCGCGAAGGCGCGCGTTCGCCGTTCCTCCTCTCGAGCGAGCTCGATCTCGTGCTCAAGGTCGCGCGCGATCTCTTCACCGACGAGGTCGACGAGGTCGTCATCGACGACAAGCCGCAGTACGAGCGTCTCTGCCGCTTCGTCGAGATGTTCGCGCCCGAGCGCCTCAAGGACGTGAAGCTGTACGACGAAGAGGAGCCGATCTTCGACGAGTACGGCATCGAGGACGAGATCGGCCGCGCGCTCGCGCGCAAGGTCCCGCTCCCGAGCGGCGGCTACCTGATCATCGACCAGGCCGAAGCGCTCACCGCGATCGACGTCAACACGGGTCGGTTCGTCGGCAAGGGCTCGAAGGACATGGAGGAGACAATCCTCAAGACGAACCTCGAGGCCGTCCACGAGATCGCTTACCAGCTTCGCTTCCGCAACATCGGCGGCCTCATCATCCTCGACCTGATCGACATGGAGCAGCACAAGAACCGCGAGAAGGTGCGCCGCACCCTCGAGGAGCTGCTCCAGAAGGACAAGGCGAAGACGACGCTGAACCGCATCTCGGACCTCGGTCTCATCGAGATGACGCGCAAGCGCACGCGCGAGAGCCTCGGCCGCCTGCTCCACGAGCCGTGCTTCTATTGCGACGGTACGGGCCAGCTGCAGTCGAAGGAGACGATCGCATACGAGATCCTCCGCGAGATCCGGCGCAAGCGCTCGACGCTCCCGGGCTACTCGGTCGTCGTCAACGCGCACCCGGCGGTCGCGGACGTCCTCAACGGGCCCGAGAAGGCCGCCGTGCAGGACGCGGAGAACCGCTTCATGCGCAAGATCATGGTGGTGCCGCGCAAGGAGTACCACCTCGAGCAGTTCGACCTGCAGGGCAAGTGAGCCTCGCTCGGTAGTGAGCGCTCGCTTCGCTCGCGGTCGACGGTCCTCCGTCCGCGGCCTCCAGTAAACAGGCCGCTCGACCGCTCCGAACGACCGAGGTCTGCCTTACGGCGGATCTCGGTCGTCGTGCATTTGGCGCCGGACAGACGGCCGCGGCTCACGCATTCCCGCGCTCGCGTGACGAAAAACCACGCTCCTCCGGGCTCTCTCTCGTGCTCTCATCGAGCTGACGACCGAAGACGGACTGAGGACCGACATGAGCGAGAGCAAGCGCACCGAGGAGCGGATCACGATCAACAAGGAGTTCGAGTCGTTCGACGCCTTCATCCAGGAGTACGTCACGAACATCTCCCGAACCGGCGTCTTCATCCGCGCGCAGAAGCCGCTGCCCGTCGGTACGCAGGTGAACCTTCGCTTCACGGTCATCATGGACGACATGGAGACGATCGAAGGTGTCGGCGAGGTCGTCCGTGTCGAGAAGGACGGCCCGAACACCGGGATGGGCGTCGTCTTCCGTGAGCTCAGCGCGTATTCGAAGGACCTGATCGACAAGCTCCTCACGCAGCGCTGAAGCCCCCCGAACGACGCGCCTTCTCGGTCAAGGCTGCGTTTTACAGCGTTCTTCCGCCGGGCCTTGGCTGTTTGGTATGCTGCCGTGCTCGTGAGGGACCCGATGCGAACGTCATTGATCGCCGCTCTGCTTCTTCTTGTCGCCTGCGGAAGCAGCCTGCCGCCGCCGTCGGACCGTCTGGCGAGCGCGGAGGCCGCTGCACGCAGCGCCCGCGAGCTCGGAGCCGACAGGGAGCCGAAGGCGCAGCTGCACCTGAAGCTCGCGTCGGAGCAGATCGAGCAAGCGAAAAAGCTGATGGCCGACGGCGACAACAAGCGCGCCGACCTGATCTTGCAGCGCGCGAACTCCGACGCCGAGCTCTCCGTGATGCTCGCGAAGGAGAACACGGCGAAGGCCGCTGCCGAAGAGGCGCAGGGCAAGGTCAAGAACCTCAAGTCCGGAAAGTGAGCTCCATGATGAGCGTCCGAACCACTGTTTCTTTCGTTTCGCTTTCGGTCCTCACCGCTGCCGTCGGTTGCGGCAGCACGCTCCCGCCGAAGGAGCTCGTCGACGCGCGCGCCGCGTATCAGTCGGCGTCCAAGGGCCCCGCCTCGCAGCAGGCGCCCGCCGAGCTGCACGTCGCGAAGCAGTCGCTCGATCAGGCCGAGCGTTCGTTCAACGACGACGGCGACAGCCCGCAGACGAAGGACTACGCGTACATCGCGATCCGCAAGGCGCAGCTCGCCGAGGCTTCGGCCCGCGCGCTCATCGCCCAGAAGGACAAGGACATGGCCGAGCGTGAGGCCTCGAACCTCACAGCCGACCAGCTGCGCACCGCGCAGAAGGAGCTCTCGAGCGCCCGTCAGAGCCTCGAGAAGACGCAGGACCAGCTCGCGGCGGAGAAGGCCGCGCGCGAGGCCGCGGAGAAGAAGGCCGCGCAGGCGATGGCCGATCTCCAGAAGATCGCCGCGGTGAAGCAGGAGTCGCGCGGCATGGTCATCACGCTCTCGGGCTCGGTGCTCTTCGCATCGAACGAGTCGACCCTCTTGCCCGCCGCGATGCTGAAGCTGAACGAGGTCGCGGACGCGCTCATCAAGGGCAACCCCGACGCGAACATCACCGTCGAAGGCCACACCGACTCGCAGGGCCAGCGCGCGTACAACATGGACCTCGCGCAGAAGCGCGCGAACGCCGTTCGCGACCAGCTCGTCTCGCGCGGCGTCGCCGCCGACCGCATCAGGGCCGTCGGCATCGGGCCGGATCGTCCGGTCGCGGACAACAAGACGGCCGAGGGCCGCGCGAACAACCGGCGCGTCGAGATCATCGTCGAGCCGGGGAAGCACTGAGAAGAGGCTTCAGGCTTCAGCTTCAGGTCGAGGTACGAGAAAAGGGCGCCGGCTTCGTGCGGGCGCCCTTCGTCATTTCCGCCTCGCTCGCGGCGGTGGGCGTCGAGCGAATCGCCTCGACGTCGGAGCCAGACACGAGAAAGGGCGCCGGCCAGGTGCGGGCGCCCTTTTCGTTGGATCGCGTCGATCGCGTCAGTGGACGTCGAGCTTCGTCTTGCAGCCGAACGCGATTGAGACCTTGCCGTCTGCCTCTCGCGCGTCGGAGCACGCGTCGGAGCAGAGGAGGATGCGCTTCGGATCGTCGATGTTGTCGTAGCGCCAGCCATCGGCGGACGCGCAGTCCTTGCTGTAGCCGAGGACGCGCTCGCCACCTGCGCCGGTGATCGCGACGTTCACCGCGAACGGGTCGAGATCTTCGCCTGCCGGCGGAGGCGGCACGGAGAAGTCGCACGTGAGCTCGCGGCGGCGGATGGCATCGAGCGCCGACACGATCGCGTTCTTCGTTCCGGCAGGATCGTTCACGTCGACCATGACGGCCGCGCTCGTTCCGCCGGCCGCAGCGACGGCGTTCAGCGCCTCGAGCTTCGGACCTACGCCGATCACGTACGTCGGGATCGAAGGCGTTCCCTGGAACGCTGTCCGAGCGGCGTCGGCCACGTGGGCGACGTCGTTGTTCGCGCAGCCCGGCGTGAACGCGTTTTTGTTCGGATCCCAGAAGCCAGGCTCACCATCGGTGACGAGGACGATCGCCGTCTTGTCGTCCGGCCTCGCCGCGACGATGTCCTTCGCCTGACTGATGCCGCCCATGAGTGCCGGCAGCGTCGGCGTCCCTCCGCTCGGCTTCATCGAGTCGATCGCGGAGATGAACGCCGCGTCGGATGCAGGCGCGAGCGGGACGACAGGAGTGCCGTACGGATGCGCGCATGCGGTCTCGATCGTGTCGTCGCTCAGCGGGAAGAACTGCAGCGTCGCGCGCACCGTCTTCGAGTACGGATCGGCGAAGAACTGCTTGAGCCCGGAGCCGACGGGGATCCAGCGCTTCGCAGGATCGAAGCCGGTCGCGGTGTCGCCCATGCTCCCGGACTTGTCGTAGACGAAGACGAGGTTCGTCGGCGCGAGCTCGGCGCCCGCCAGCTCGGTGACGCACGCCGAGCTCGTTCCGCTCGGTCCGATCTCCGGCAGCTGCGCGCCGCTTCCGGAGCCGCCGTTCGCGCCTTGGCCGTTCCCACCGCGGGTGCCGTCCTCGAAGCTCGATTCACCCGTGCTCCCGCAGGCGATCGACACGACACCAGACAGCACCAACGTGCAAGTGACCAAGGCACGACGACTCATCGAAAGCTCCTCCTCCTCTCGTTCTCGTTCTCGAAGCGGATCACGCGCGCGTAGCGGCTCGAGGCATCAGGGCTCGAACGCGACCCAGCTCGGCAGGCTCGACGGCGTGTACGGATGCCCGTTGTTCGGCGGATGCATCTGGATGTTGCCGCCCTCGAGCTCGCCCTTCGTCTCGTAGACGATCGCGCCGGAGACCTGCTTGTCCGGATCGTCCATCAGGCGGATCGTGAAGTGATACGTGTCGGGCATGCCGCCGTTCTTCGGGTGCGGCTTGCTCCCCGGCTCGCCGTGGTCCTTCGCGACGACGTCGAACCAGTAGCCGCTCGCCCACGTGTCGTTCGCGCGCCACTCCGCAGGACCACCGAAGTAGACCTGGTTCATCGTGAAGCCCTTCTTGCCGCCCGGCTGACCGGGGCCCGGCTCGTCGACGTGACGGCAGACGATGTACTCGGGTCGACCCTTCGCGTGATTGCCGGTGCCGTGATCGACGTGGTTCCAGTGGCCCTGGATGCGACCGTCCTTCATCGGCTTCGCGTTACCGCCGAAGTTGTCGTGACCATCCGCGTCCGCGCCCGTCGTGACGTTGGGGCCGACGATGAAGCCACCACCGGTCACCCAGCAACCACCCTCCGACGGAGGAACGCAGTCACCCGACTCGCCATCGGGGACGCACGCTCCGCACGCCGACGGATGCGTGCCGACGGCGCAGTCCGGCACGCTCTCGCACGACTTGTTGCCGTCCTTGTCCTTCACGCACTTGTAGTGCTTGCCCTTGCCGCCGTCGGACGTCCCACCGGACGAAGAGCCGCCGGACGAAGAGCCGCCAGCCTTCTTCTCCTGGCCGGGCGGCGTCTTGCCGTTGCCGTTCGGGCTGCCGGACGAGCCTCCAGACGAGCCGCCCGTCGAACCATCGCTCGTCCCGTCGGTCGTGCCGCCCGTCGTGCCGTCGCTCGTTCCGCCGGAGCCGCCACCGCAGTACGGCAGGTCGGGAACGTACGAGCACTCGGACGGGCCCGACGACCCGAAGTCGCCGTTCTTCGGTCCGTTGCCGTTGTTGCCGTTTCCGTTACCACCGCCGCCGCCCTTGCCCGGGTTCGCGCCGCCCTGGTCGCTCTGCTGGCCACCGGGCGTGCTGCCCGTCGTGCCGTCGCTGGTCCCGTCCGTGGTGCCGTCGGTCGTGCCGCCCGACGTTCCGCCAGCGCCGCCCCCGACGCTGCCGCTCGTGTCGATCGGCGGACATTCCGGCTCGCCCGCGTTGCATTCGTAGGGCGTACCGATGGTGATGACCGAGTCCGGACAGAGGTCCGGGTTGTCGAGGGTGCCCATGCAGCCCTCCGGAATCCCATCCGTTGCCGGACCGTCCATGGTGAGCGCGGATTGCGTGCAGTGCACCACCTCGCCCATCGGGACGTCGGACGAGGTGCAACTCCACGCCGCCTTCTTCTCGTCGGCGCTCGACGAGCATGCGACTACGCCTGTCCCGAGCAGCAGAAGGAGACTCGGAAGGCCCACGCGGGAGAAGACGATGGGGCGAATGTTCATGCCCCGGCGCAGTGCACGACCGATACCGTCGATCCACCAGCTACGTGGGCTCCTCCGTGACCATCATGGCCGACAGCAGGGAGAGACCGTGGAACAGCGCTGATCCGGGGCCGGAGCACGCGTCATTCGACAGCCCGTGGCAAGACGCGTTGTCTGCAAACTCGATCCATCCCCGAGTACTCGAGTCCGCTGACAGCTCCCCTGACCACAGAGGCGGAGCATCCCGATGGTCAGCGAACCTTCCACGCCTGGTCCTCCGCTCGGTCGAGTGAGCGATCACTCGAGCGAGAAGTCGTCGAGCCAGTACGAGCCTTGCGTCGCGGTCGCCGTCCACATTCCGAACACCACGTCCGAGGCGTCTCCGTTCTCGAGGACGAGGGGGCCCTGCACGCGCTCTGGCAGCGGCGCCCCCACCGGAGCAACCGCGGCCTCGAAGCGGTTCGCACCGAGATCGAGCGAGACGAAGATCGCAGTCGTCTCGTCGGCGGCGACCGATCCGATCGGGTGAGCTTCGGTCTCACCGGAAGGACCTTCCTCGACCAGTGACACCACTCCGTGCTCGCCGAGGACGAGGTCGAGTGACGCAGGGGTCGCACCGAGCCGAACGATCGTGACCGAGCCGCTCTCGAAGAGATTCTCGGTGCGCAGCTTCAGATGGAGGTCGAGCGCGCAGCTCGCCGGGAAGCGCCTCCCGAAGTACGCCCGCTTGTTCGACCCCACGTAGGGCGACTCGAGCGTGAGCTTCAGGCTGGTCGTCCCGCTGATCGGCTGGACGTCGTCGTAACGGAGCGCGGCCACGTTCGCGGCGCCCCAGGCGTCGACGAAGCCGTTCTCGAAGTCGTGGCGTACCGGCGTCTGGATCGCGCATGCCGGGCGGGGCGACGCCGAACCGCTGCTCGATCCTGCCGGATCGCCCGGAGCACCCGTCGCGCTCGATCTTCCCGACCCGAGCGACGTGTCGACCGCACCTCCACACGCCACGATGAACATGCCGACGAGAGACGTCAGAAGGAGGCCCCGCATGCGCCCAGCGTATCATGCGGATCCGCGGATTCCGCCATCGTCGGGAATTGCCGCGTGGCGCCGCGATCGCGCTACTTCCGCGGCGGGCGCCGGCGTTCGTGGAACCACGCGCGGTAGGTCTCCATCCGGGCCTTCTGCTCCGAAGGAGCGTGCGCGCGGCACGTGGACGCTTCCTCGGATCCCGGGGCGGCGCCCCAGCGCAGCTCGACGCAATCGTTCGGATTGTACGTCGTCTCGAACGCGCTGCTCCGCGCGAGCACCTCGGCGAGCGTGAGCGTGAACGGCGAGCCGTCGGTGCGCGTGTACGTGATCGATCGCGACTTCAGCTCGCGGTCGAGGATCCTCGCGAGCTCCGCCTCGACGTCTTTCGGTCCCTTGCCACCCGGCATGGCATAGCGCTCGGGGCGGCGCGCGACGCGTGCAGGGAAGCCACGGACGACGTCGATCGCGATGAGCAGGCGGAGGTCCCGCGACGGAGTCGAGAAGTCCTCCCACGCGCCGGTCGTCTCGAAGATCTCCGCGCCTTCGGGCATCGCCGCTGGGCCCTTGCCCTTGTCGAGCCACTTCCGCCCGTTGTCGACCGACTGCACGCGCGTTCGCACCTGCTCGTCGAGCGCGGCGATCGTCTCCATCATCGCCCGCTCGGGATCGAGCGGTCGAGGCGCCAGCACGTCGTCCATCGCGTCGTAGAATCCCTCGACGTCGAGCGTGCTCGCATCGCGCGAGAGATTGCCGTACTCGGCGCTCGCCCTGATCGCTCCGTCGTCGAGGCGCACGAGCTTCCCGCCGCGACGGAAGACGGGACGAAAGTGCTTGAACCCCGGGCCGCCCAGCTCGCGCTGCGTCGCATAGAGGAAGTTGCCGCGCCAGAAGCGCTTGCGCGCGACGGTGCCGTCCGGCTGCCCGTCGACCGCGTAGAGCACTCCTCCACGCTCCGCCGTCTGCGGGAGCCGCTTCGCGACGACGAGGATGTGGCCGTACGGATCCGCGTAGACCGTGCCCGGACGAAGCGCGTCCCACGAGAGCTTCACGGGGTAGTAGTCCGAGCCCTCGTCCTCGAACGGTGTGCGCGCCGAGCCGGAATGCGCCTTGTCCGCGAGCGTGCCTCTGAGGAATGCGCCGAAGGTCGCGACAGCGCCGTCCTTCTTCTTCGCTTCGGCGCGCTCGTCGAGGTCTTCGTTCGTGATGAGCCCGCAACACGAAGGCGGAGCGCCGCCGCCGCCGCGATTGCATTCCGCGAGGCCGAACGGGAGGCCGAGCTTCCAGGCGAAATACGCGCGGAGGAAGTACGGGAGATCGGCGCAGTCGGGCCGGATCACCGGAGCGGTCTTGCCGCTGTCCTCGCCGAGGCCGAGGTGATCGTAGAGGAGGTTCCGCTTCGGATCGCGGAGCACCTCGTGGAGCGCGGACCAGCTCGGCTGCTCGCCCTCCGGGGCGTCGAACAGCGCTTCGATCCATGCGGAATACACATTCTCGAGCGATCGTGTCCACGCAGCTCGCACGGGCCACAGGCCGTCCTTCGGCGCCGAAGGCGGAGGCGGCGCGCCCTTGCGGACGACGACGTCGAGCGCGGTCTCGCCCCGAGCGCCATCGCTGCATGCACGCTGAGAGAAAGCGGCCGTGAGCCGTCCTGCCGCCGGCGCCGTGACCTCGATGCTCCAGAAATACGGCGGCCCACCTCGACGCGTCTCGGACCTGCTCGCTCCTGCCCGGAGCTCGCCGACGAGCGGCTTGTCGCTCACCGCGAGGACTCGGACGGGAGCTCCCGCGACCGGAATCGCCGGTGACCGGAAGAGGAAGACGGCGGGATTCTCTTCGCACGAAGGAGGCGGCTCCTCGAAGCTCACCGGCGCGACCGCTGGGGCGTCCGTCTTCGTGGGACCACCATCGAACGGCTGAGGATCCTCCGTGTGCGCCGCGGACGGCGGCGCTTCACGCGTGCGCGAGCATCCGCCCGCGAGGGCGGCCGCGCCGAGGAGGATCGCCATCGCGAAGGAACGCGCGCCCACTGCGGGTGGATAACGCACGACCGCGGATCCGTCATCCTTCTCGCGGAAAGGTCGCGCTCGCCGCGCTCTTCGGCTTTGCGTTGGCCGTCCAGCGTCGCGTCACCTGCGCTGTCGGATGGGTCCGGCAGCATCGCGCCGACGCGGAGCTGAAGCTTTACCCGCCTGGGCCGTTACTACCGCTACGCGCGCCGTTCACTCGGCCCCCGCGTCCTTCCCGCGCCCGTTGCCCTGGCCCGCCCCAACGCCCTGCACGCCGTTGCCGTTGTTCTGTCCCGCCCCAACGCCCTGCGCGCCGTTGCCCTGGCCCCCGTGATTCTGGCCCCCGCTGTTTTGGGCGCCGTTGCCCTTGCCCTTGCCGTTGCCGTTCACGCCGCCATCCTCGCTTGCTTCAGCGCCGGCGTCGTCGTCGTCGGGGGTGCCGGGCATGCCGGCATCGAGCTCGCCGCAGCCCGTCCAGTGTCGACCGTCGTGCCAGCAGATGCTGAACGACGGCTGACAGATCCTCGTCCCGTTCCGATCGATGTAGACCTGGAGACACGGACGCTGGGTGAAGGGCCGGCAAATCACCGGGCCGAGCTGATCGTCATCTCCGCTGTGCACGAGCGGATTGTCCCCGCTCTCGATGGCCTCGTTGTCGGTCACCGGCGGGCGGGCGTCGCCACATCCGATCATCGACGCGATGGTGGCGCTGCTTAGGAAGATCGAGACCAGAACGGAATGCCGGAGCACTCCATATGCATACGATAATGCGCCAAGAGCCACGATGGCCTTGTGCAAAATTCCGCTCTGACTACATCGCCGCTTCGTGTGGACAAGCCTCCGTGTGAACGTGCGGAAGCCTCGGAAATGACAGGGCCGCGCGCCGCGGAGAAGTGTCGTGAGCGGTCGTCTGGTGGAATTGCGAGCTGCGGGTTGCGAGTTGCGAACGGCGGGTGCTCGGTCCCGACGCGCACGAGAGAGTCCGCCGGCTCGCGCTCGACCTGCGCGGCGCCAATGCATGCATCCTACATACGTCTTTCGACGCGATCGAAGCAGCCGTACTCACGCCAGACGCGCTGCGGGCGCGTCTCCGTTGTCCGGCCAGTCGAGTGACCACGACCTCGATCGAGATGGTGAGTAACGTCCATCTGCTGCGTGATCGATCACCTCTTCCGTTGACGCGCGTGATGTCGCACGACGCTTCGAAATAACTCTGCAACGTTTTCGGCGCGATCACGCGGGCGATGGTGCATCCTTCAATGGTCGCGCCGGCAAACCGCAAACGCGTGTCGAGGCGCCCACGTTGTCCCACGGAATCGATCGCCCTTCGTCGAGCGCGAGCACGCTCGCGGTACAAAGGCATTCAGGACCATGTCACGAGCACCGACGCGTCGATCTAGGTTCTCTCGTCTCGTCGTGAGCGGCACAGCGCTGTCAGCGACGCTCTATCTGCTCGCCATCGCGTGCGGAAGCTCTCGCCCGGATGCGACGGACGGAGCGGGCGGACCACGCGGCTCCGTCCTCACCGGTGCCTGCGCGACCGAAGGCGAGACCGCGGCATGTCATCTCGAGACGGGGCGTGACGGCAACCTCGTCAACTGCTTTCACGGAACGCAGGTCTGTCACGACGGTGTGTGGGGCCCGTGCGGAGGCGGCTCCGGAACCGTGTCGACGATGAACATCTCGGAGGTCGCGTCGATCTCGGCCCTCGACACCGCTCTGGGTAGCGTGCGGCCGATGGGAGTGTCCGCTTCCGCACCCTCACCCGACGCGGGCGGCTGCGGCTCGAATCCGTGCAATCCAAACTGCGTCGGGCTCGACGTCGACGCCGACACCCTCGCCCCGGATGGAGGGCTCACCACCGTCCAGACGGTGCAGGGGTCTTCGGTCCCTTACGAGTCCTTCTCCGGCCCGAAAGCGCAGGCGCAGGACACCACGCCTGGCTATTGCAGCCGAAACCTTCCGGCGACCAGCTTCAAGGAGTGCAACTACGACTACTGTTGCGGCTCGGCCGACGGCGGAGGGGCGAACGGTACGTGCATCGGCTGGACGAAGGTCCCCGAGGCGGGCGTGTGCAACAAGTGCGCGGCGCGGGACTTCACGACCGGCATCGGATGCAAGGACACGTCGGGCATCGTTCACGTCCCGGTGTGCAACCGCGGAACCGTTGCCGCCAACACGGGCAAGCTCGTCATCCTCGAATGGAGCGCGAACCCGAGCACGGTCGGAACGAGCGGGATCTGTGCGCTGCCCTCGAGCGGCTCGCAGAGCAGCGCATGTGTGATCGATCTCGCGACGAAGCCCATTCCGCCGAACGAATGCATCGAGGTGCGGCCAGGCTCGCCAGGGCCAGGCGTGACGTGCAGCGATCCCGGCGCGTGGGGCAGCGGTAACCGCGTCAGCATCGTCAACCCGCCTTCGGCGGCGCTCCCTGCAAGCCTCGTCGCCGCCTACGGCGGAAGCACGTACACGCAGGCCGCCGAGTGCGACACCTGCAACAACCAGAGCTTCGTCAATTCGCAGCCCGGTCAGTGCGCTTCGTACGGCGCGCAGCCGCCGCCGCCTGCAGACTACAAGTTCACGTACACGGCCGAGTGTGGTCCGGGCTTCCGACCTCGGTGGAACCAGTTCGCGTACTCGTCGACGGTCCCGAATTCGAGTCAGGTCCAATTCTCGGCACGCACGGCCGATCCCGCCACGCCGACGGCCTTCTCGACGTCGGTGGCGCTTGCGAACGTCCAAAACCCCGGCACGAGCGACCCTGCCATCTGCCCGATGAACGGTCCTGCGCCGTGTCCGAAGAACCTCGCGCTGCTCCTCGGGACGGCGGCGACCGGTGCCATCCTCGAGCTCTCCATTCGCCTGACGTCGACCACCAACATCCCGAGCGTTCAGGGCTGGCAGCTCACGTACAGCTGCGTCGCGAAGGAGTAACTCCTTAAACGACATCGCTCGCTCTGACGGTGTCAGAGCGAGCGTCTCGGCGGAGAGCAAGGGATTCGAACCCTTGGTACCCTTGCGGGCACACCTGATTTCGAATCAGGCACCTTCGGCCACTCGGTCAGCTCTCCACCGCGCACGCTCATCGATCAGGCGAGCGAAGTCAAGCCCTGGAAAAGCGCGACCTTCGGTCACGCGGGTTTTCGCGGCTCCCGCGCTTCGATCAGCCCGTCCGTCTGAAGCCGGCGCCGTCACATCGCGGCGGGGCCTGCGGCCGGCGGCGTGAGCACCTGCCCGGGTCGACCGATCTGCCGGCCCTCCTCGCCGTCCATGACGATCCGCTCGCCGTCGAGATCCTCGACGTCGATGACGAGCTCCACCGCGACCTTTGCGGGCGCGGACGTTCGAAGCCCGAGATCGAACCCGATGACGGCGGCGACCTTCTCCCTCGATGCCGGCATCCAGTCGCGGAGCACCGGATCGGGCTCGCTCGAGCGGTTCTGGACGTTGAACGTCCGGTTGTAGAGGACAGCGCCGCCGAACGCGCCTGCAGCATCGGGAGGGCGGCGCTCGAGTGCCATCGCCACGGTCAGATCCGTCGCGAGCTCGATCATGTCGTCCGGCGTGATGATCCCCGTCACGCGGCCCTTCGGCGGGACGATGACGAACAGGTCGATTCCGGAGAAATTCGGCAGCACCTCGTCATCGCGGATCGTGGTCACGCCCGGCACGTACCGGACGAACTCGTTCCACGGATCGATCAGCAGCTCGACCGTGTGCTGCTGATCATCGAGGTTCGACAACGTGTAGCGCACGGTGACGCGAGTGTCCTTGACGACGTGGAACGGTGCGCGCGGATACGGGTCCTGCTCGCCGCGCGGACGCTCCTCGTCGGTCGGCCGCCGATACGGCAGGCGCACCTCGCGTCCGACCTGGAAGATCTGCTGCTCGCCGTCGTCGTACGTCGGGGCGGCCGTGTCGAGCATCCCGAGGACGACGGGCGGCAGCACTTCCTTTTCGTCCGCGCTCGCGCAGGCGCTCGCGACGACGCCGAACACGGCGACGCCGATGAGCGCCCGGACAGCGGCGCCAATCCCGCGCCCGTGGGGATCAAGACAAGCTCGCATCCACATCTCCTCTTGCTGGAGATTACCCGACCCGGCCGAAGCTCGCGACGCGTGTTGCTCGGCAGGCGCGCGGCCCACCTCACCCGACGTCGCCGGCGTCGAGCACGCGGTAGAGTCCCCGCCGGCTCGCGCCGAAGAGCAGCCCGAGCGCGGCGTCGAATCGCCCGGCGGCGTGATGCACCATCGCGGCATTGTAGTATACACGCAGTGAACGAACCCGCGGCAGCGACTCCACGGGCTCGTGGCTCGCCGATGGCGGCTCGAGTTGCGGAGGATGTCGACTTCCGCCCGACGCCGTCGTGCCCGGATCGATCTGCTCCGTTGCTACAACGAGCGGATCCGCACAGAGCGTCGTGCATCGTTCACCCGTCATCGGCGCGTCGAACGGTTCATCGTTCGCGGTCGTCGCGTGCGTACAGGAGCGCGCCGAGCCGTCATGTACTCGGCTCGGCGTGCGCTCCGCTCTCGTCTTCGACCGCGCGGTGACGGCGAGGCGCACGGGTTGCAGCCCCGGGAACCATGGCCGCAAAAAAGCGAAGCTCAGGGTTGGGTGGTGTGAACGCGAAGAAGCGGGGCGGCGCGCGCGCGAAGTCGCGCGGAGCCGGCGCCGAGGAGGAGATGGAGGCGGGTACGCCGAAGAGGCGTGCTGCCAAGTCGCGCGCCAAGAAGGGCGGTGCGAAGAAAGGCGGCGCCAAGAAGGCCGGGGCGAAGAAGGGCGGCGCGAAGCGCGGCGCAGCCAAGAACGCCGGGGCAAAGAAGGGCGGCGCGAAGCGCGGCGCAGCCAAGAAGGGCGGCGCGAAGAAGGGCGGCGCGAAGCGCGGTGCAGCCAAGCGTGGCGGCGCCACGCGGAGACGCCCGGCTGCGCTAGGAGCCGGGCCGATGGAGACGAGCGAATAGTCGTGGCGCTCCGCGCCGTGATGCCCGCTGTCCGCGCGGCGATGCCGCTGGGCAGCCGCCCCGCACGGAGATCGGTCGCCCGCTCGTCATGCGGCACCAGCCGTGCGGGGCGCTCCGGCCACGGGAGTCGGCGCCTTTCGGGCTCTTCCGTCGTTCAAGCCCAGCACGGGCGATCGAGTCGAGGCGGTGTGCGAGTTGCACAACGCGCCGCGATGCGCGGTACCCGATGCCGCGTCCTCGAGGTGAAACCATGAACACGTACACGGATTATTCGCAGAGAGAGAGCGCGGCCGCCGAGCAGCGCGAAGGACCGATTGCGAGGAGCATCGAGCGGCAGACAGCCCGGATGCCCTCGGACGCTTATCTCTGGGCCGCTGGGGCAGCCCTCATCGCGTCGCTCGCGCTCGAGGTGGTCGGCATGACTCGCCGGGCCGGACGGCGGGGCATCATCCGCCGTTCCTTCCAGCCCGCCACCACTACGCCGCTCGCCGGCTTCGTCGGCTTGTGGGTCCCGTCGCTATTGCTCCTCGGCGTCTACAACAAGATCGTCAAGGTCGCAGGTTCGGATCGCACCGAGCAGCGGTGGTGACGAATGCGGTCGAGCGCGTCTCGCCCAGGACAACGGGACGCGCTCGACCGTCGAGTTTCCGAGGCATGCCGTCCCGCTCGCGTTCCTGCGGGCGCGCCTCGCATGCGTGAACGGGGAGACACGGGCGGCCAGGTTCGATGCGCGATCGACGCTTTCTCGTGACGTGACGATGAGATGGCACTCCCGATGCGAGCGCGCGTGCTCGTTCGGGAGGCTGCTTCATGAATTACCGTAGATTGTTGAAGCGCCGCATCGGCGCTTTGATCGCGCTTTCGTCCGTCTCCGCGATCATGCTTGCCGCGTCGTGCGGAGAAGACGACAACGACAAGGCGCGCCCGAGCGCGCCCGAAGCGGGAGCGAGACCCGCCGAGGCCAGGCGCGTCGCAAAGCCGGACGACGGCGGCCTCCACCGTGAGTCGCAGGCGGTGCACGTCCTCATCACGGTGAACACCGGAGAGGTGGAGCAAGGCTCCGTCGCGCAGAAGAAGGCATCGAGCGACAGCGTCAAGGACTACGCGGCAATGATGATCGCGGAGCATCGCGCCGCGAACGATCGCCTCGCCGCGCTCGCTGAGCAGAAAAAGATCACGCCGGAAGCGAATCCGACGAGCGACGTGCTGAAGAGCGAGGTGGACACGGTGAAGGGGCGCCTCGACCCGCTCACCGGACCCCTGTTCGACAAGAGCTACATCGAAGCGCAGATCGTGATGCACATGAAGGTGCGGGCGATCATCGACGAGGTGCTGACGCCGACGATGGTCGATCCCGATCTAAAGGGGGCGCTCGCCGACTTCCGCAGGTCGGTCGAGGCTCATCTCCTCAAGGCGGAGGGGATCCGGCGCGACCTCGGCCTCGACGCGAGCGTCACGGTGCAGTCGGATGCGAGCTCGATCGTCACCGGCAACGTGCCCCAGCTCGACGCCGGCAATGTCCCTGGTCTCGACAGCGGGCTCAACGTCCCTGGTCTCGACAGCGGTCTGAACGTCCCCGGTTTCGACAGCGGGCTGAACGTCCCCGGCTTCGACAGCGGTCTCGGCGGGCTGCTTCGCGACGGCGGTGCCGGCTTCGACTTCCAGTAGCCGCTTGGGAGGCAGCCATGAAGCGTTCACGAATCGTCTTCTTCTTGTGTGCTCCCGCCCTCGCGCTGATGGCGATCGTCGTATCGTGCAGCGACGCGGGGAACGACAAGCCCGTCAAGCGCAGTACCGGGCGGTACTACCAGCCGAAGGACGGCGGGGCATCCGAGGGAAGCCCCGCCATCGCTTCGAGCTCGAGCATGGTCGAGGCGGGGGCGATCCCGGACGGGAACTTCGACATGCCCAAGGAGCTCAAAGGGCCCGGACAAGCGCTCCAGGTGCTGGTCACGTCGTACGACCTCGAGGTCAAAGAGGTCCAGGCCGCCGAGGGCAACATCAACACTCCGGCGTTCAAGGCCTATGTCAACGACCTCATGAAGGGCCTGCAGACATCCCGCGCGCGCGTGAAGGCGCTCGCCGGGCAGAAGAAGGTGTCGCTCGCGCGGAGCAACATGACCGAGCGCATGAAGTTCGAGAGCCAGGCAGCGATCCAACACGAGAGGAACATCTTCAGGAACATGTGGGCCGACACGTTCATGACTCGCCGCATGGACACCGCGAACAACCTCTCGCGGACGATCGACAACGACATCGCGCCGACCCTCGGTGACGACGAAGACTACAAGGCGGAGCTCGCGAAGGTGCACGAGGAGCTCGACAAGCGCGTCGCGCGCGCCGAAGCGGTCAAGAACGGCCTCTCCGAAGGTCCGGCGACGAGCCAGGGCATGTTCGACGTCCCCGCCGAAGAGGATCCGGCAGGGCCGGTCGTCGTCGAGCACGACCCGCCGCCGGAGAAGCCCCCGGCATCGACCGGTGGCGACGCCAGCGCAGCGCCCTGACCGAGCGCCGCACGCTCCGAAAGCGTCACGCTCCGAAAGCGTCACGCTCCGAGAGCGGCACGTTCCGAGAGCGTCACCCTCGCGCTCGACGTCGAGACGAGAACGCCCGAACGAAAAAAGCGCGCACCCCGCAAAGGTGCGCGCTCTTTTCGTTTCGCGATCGAAAGGCCGACTCAGGCCGTCGCGTCGTCGCTGCCCTCGTCCTCGAGCGCAGCGCCGTGGCACTTCTTGAACTTCTCGCCGCTGCCGCACGGGCACAGATCGTTACGGCTGATCTTCGGCTGCTCGCGACGCACCGGGGCGGGACGCGGCTGCGGACGCGGAGGCGGCGGGGCCTCGCCGTCGCCTTCGGCGATCTCACCACCGTGACGGAGCTGCATCGCCTGCGCCGCACGCTGGTGACGCTCGTAGTCCTCCCGCTCGAGGCGCTCGATGTCGGTCTCCTTCTGGAGACGGACGCGCATGAGCTTCGTGACGACGTTGGAGGTCGTGGCCGCCATCATGTTCACAAAGATGTCGAAGCCCTCCTTCTTGTACTCCTGCTTCGGATCGCGCTGGCCGTAGCCGCGGAGACCGATGCCGTCGCGGAGGTGCTCCATGTTCGTGAGGTGCTCGACCCACTGCTTGTCGGTGTCCTCGAGATAGAAGTGGCGGAACACGCGGAGCAGGAGCTCCGTGCCCATCTCCTTCTCACGCTCTTCGAGCGCCTCGACGGCCTGCGTGTAGAGGAGGTGCGCGAGATCGGAGAGGTCGTGGGTGTTCTCGTAGTCCTTCGGCTTGGTGCCGAAGTGCTCGACGAACGCGGTCCGGATGCCCTTCCAGTCCCAGTCCTCCGGCGGCTTGTTCGTCGGGCAGCTCTCCTCGACGACCGCACCGATGATGCCGTCGACGAGATCGAGGAGACGCTCACGCTGCTGCGTGAGGCTCGCCGGGATCTCCTCCATCAGCCGCTCGTAGACGGCCTTCGGATCCTTGCCCTCCTTCTCCTTGAAGTCGAAGCGGTAGCCCCAGAACTGGTAGACGTCGTTCCGGAGCTGCTCCATGTCGAAGATCTCTTCGACTTCGTCGACGCTCTTCGGGCGCTTCACTTCCTGCCCGGGGGTGGGCATCGGCGTTCCGAAGTGGAGGATCATGTCCGTGACGGCCTGCTTCACCTCGTCCTTGAGGCGGGGCAGGGTCTCGATCTTGCGGACTTTGCCGGAGGCTTTGCCGTCGTCGTCGAGGATCTCCGGCGTGTAGATGCCGAGCAGGAGCTGCTGACGGATCTTGTAGACCGTCTTCCGCTGCTCGTTCATGACGTCGTCGTATTCGAGCAGGTTCTTGCGGATGTCGAAGTTGCGCGCCTCGACCTTGCGCTGCGCGTCCTGGATGCTCTTCGACACCCACGGATGCTCGATGGGCTCGTCGTCGGGCATGCCCATGCGCTCCATCAGCGACTTCACACGGTCGCCGGCGAAGATGCGCATCAGGTCGTCTTCGAGAGACAGATAGAAGCGGCTCGAGCCGGGATCGCCCTGACGGCCCGCGCGTCCGCGGAGCTGGTTGTCGATGCGGCGCGACTCGTGGCGCTCGGTGCCGACGATGTGGAGACCTCCGGCCTCGCGGACCTCGTCGCCCTCCTTCTTGCAGCTCTTCTCGTACTTCTGGACGGTCTTCTCGAACTCCTCGGGATCGGCGTCGGGATCGCGCTCCTGCTCCTTGAACTCGAGCTTCGCGAGCATCTCCGCGTTGCCGCCGAGAATGATGTCCGTGCCGCGACCGGCCATGTTCGTCGAGACGGTGATCGCGCCTTTGCGACCGGCCTGCGCGACGACGTACGCCTCTTTCTCGTGCTGCTTGGCGTTGAGGACCGCGTGCGGGATCCCCTTCTTCTTGAGGATCTTCGCGATGGCGTTCGACTTCTCGACGCTCGTCGTACCGACGAGGACCGGGCGGCCCTTCTCGTGCGCGTCGAGGATCTCGTTCGTGACCGCGGTGAACTTCTCGCGCTCGGTCTTGTAGACGAGGTCCTGGGAGTCGACGCGGAGGATCGGCTTGTTCGTCGGGATGGTGACGACGTTCAGCTTGTACGTCTTGTGGAACTCCTCGGCCTCGGTGTCCGCCGTGCCGGTCATTCCGCCGAGCTTCTTGTAGATGCGGAAGAGATTCTGGAACGTGATGGTGGCCATCGTTCGCGTCTCTTCCTGGATGTTGACGTGCTCCTTGGCCTCGACGGCCTGGTGGAGCCCGTCCGACCAGCGGCGCCCGGGGAGGACGCGGCCGGTGAACTCGTCGATGATGAGGACCTTGCCGTCATCCGTGACGAGGTAGTTCACGTCGCGCTTGTAGAGCGTGTGCGCGCGGAGGCACTGGTTGAGGATGTGCAGCGACTCGAGGTTGACCGGGTCGTAGAGGTTCGAGATCGCCATCAGCTTCTGGGCGGCCTCGACGCCGTCGTCCGTGAGCGAGACCGAGTGGCCCTTCTCGTCGACGACGTAGTGCTCGTCCTTGCGGAGGCGCGGGATGACCTCGTTGATGGTCTTGTACTTCTGGCTCGACGCCTCGGCCTGGCCGCTGATGATGAGCGGCGTGCGCGCCTCGTCGATGAGGATGGAGTCGACCTCGTCGACGATCGCGTAGTTGAGCTCGCGCTGCGCGTAGTCGAGCGCGCTGAACTTCATGTTGTCGCGCAGGTAGTCGAAGCCGAACTCGTTGTTCTGGCCGTACGTGATGTCGGACTTGTACGCGTCGCGCTTTTCGCGGTCACCCTGCTGGTTGACGACGACGCCCGTCGAAAGCCCGAGGAAGCCGTAGAGCTTGCCCATCCACTCCGAGTCGCGGCGGGCGAGATAGTCGTTCACGGTGACGACGTGGACGCCCTTGCCCTCGAGCGCATTCAAGTAGCAGGCGAGCGTCGCCACGAGCGTCTTGCCTTCGCCCGTGCGCATCTCGGCGATCATGCCCTTGTGGAGGACCATGCCGCCGATGAGCTGCACGTCGTAGTGGCGCATCTTGAGCGCGCGCTTGCCGCCCTCGCGGCAGACGGCGAAGGCTTCGACGAGGATGTCATCGAGCGTCGCGCCGTTGTCGAGCTTCTCCTTCATCTCGAAGGTCTTCGCCTTGAGCTCGTGATCCGTCAGCTTGGCCATCGCGGGCTCGAGCTTGTTGATCTCGTCGACGAGCGGCTTGAGTTTCTTGATCTCACGCTCGTGCGAAGTGCCGAGGATCTTCTTCAGTGCCCAGGTCAACATGACGGCGACAAACCTCGAAGGGGCGAAAAAGCCGGAGTGGCGAAGGTAGTAACCCTACGGCCAGAGCGCAAACCCGGCCGGCCGAGGATCTCTTCCTCCGATGCCGGACGAGACGGTAGACGGTATAAGACGGGCTCGGCAGGGTAGCACAGCTCGTTTTTCGGCCGGCCCGGCGAGTCCGACGGGTCTGCCGGCGGACAATCCCTCGTCTCCGACGGGCGACAAATCAGGGGATTGCCCGGACGACAACGCGGCGAAGCGCGCCATTCTTTCCGGCGTGCGGCATCGCAGGCCGATTTTCGCGCTTGTTCCGCCTGCTCCGACGGCTCAGTACCCGACGACCGGCGCCGGAACGCCCGTTTGCATCACGACCCCGTCGCCGAGCTGGCCGAGGTCGTTCTCGCCCCAGCAGTAGACGGAGCCGTCGCTGCCGATCGCGCATGTCCGGTTCGCGTTGGCGGCGATCGCCTTCACGTCCGAGAGGTCCTTCACCGCGACCGGCTGGGTCGCGTCCGCACGCGTACCGTTGCCGAGCTGTCCTCGTCGCCCGCGCCCCCAGCAGCCGATCGTGTCGTCCGTGAAGAGCGCGCACGTGTGCGCGTCACCGGCCACGATCGAGCGCGCCGACTTGCCGCCGAGGTTCGGCGTGCGCTGCTGGATGTCGCTGCCGGAGCTGCCCGACACCTGACCGGCGTAGTTCGCGCCCCAGCACCGAACGCTCCCGTCTTCGAGGACGGCGCAGGTATGCGTGCCCGACGAGGCCGTGATGTCGATGGCTGCGGAGGGAAGGGGGACCGGCGTCGGAACGGGCCGCGAGTCACCCGGTACGCCGAGCGCGCCGTCCCACGACGAGCCCCAGCACGAGACCTTGCCGCCGCCGTGGATCGCGCAGCTGTGGAGGCGGCCGACCGCGAGGCGCGTGACGTCCGAGAGAGGCGCGCTCGTCGGGGCGCCACCATCCGGATCGGTTCCGGGCACCTCGACGACGGCCGGGTTGGACGCGTCGCCGCCCGGGCGGCCGATACGTCCCTCGCCTTCGTTGAACCCTGCGCAGGCGACCTGATGCGAAGCGAGCAGCGCGCACGTGAAGTGGTACCCGCCGGCGACGTAAGTCGCGGGACCTGTGGCGAAGACGACGGGGTCGACTTCGACGTAGCGCATCCTTCCGTTACCGAGGCCACCCCGATCGTTGTAGCCCCAGCACTTGATGTCCGTGCCGAAGAGCCCGCACGTGTGCGCGTCGGCGCCCATGATTTGGGTCGCGCCGCTGATGACGGAGACCTTCACCGGCGCTCCCGTCGCCTGGAACGCGTTCGTCGCCTGCTGGCGATTGTTGTTCATCCCCCAGCAGGAGATCGCGCCGTCCCCGGCGAGCGCGCACGTGTGCTCGCGACCGACGCCGAGCGAAGCCGCAGTGACGTTCGCGACCTTCATCGGGACGTCGCTGTCGACGCGCGTGCCTCGTCCGAGCGCCGCCCAACGGTTCGCGCCCCAGCACGAGATCTTTTCCCCCTTGGAGTGGATCGCACAGCCGAAGTCGTCGCCCGCGGCGAGTTGCTCGACCCCGGAGAGGGCGTCGACCGGCAGCGGCGTCGCCGTGCCGTCGATCGGGTTGTCGTCGCCGAGGGCGAGCTGACGCCAGCTGTTCGATCCCCAGCACGCGACGTGGCCATCCTTGCGGCGCGCGCACGTGAAGCTCGAGCCGGCCGCGACGCCATCCGCGTCGTTCATGGCAGCGACGACGACGGGCGCGACGTTGACCGACTCGGTCTTGCCATTCCCGAGCGTGCCCGGGCTGCCCCAGCCCCAGCAGCGCATCGCACCGCTCGCAAGCACTGCACAGATGTGACCGCTCGAGGCTCCGTTGCTCAGAGAGGCGACGCCGTCGAGGTTCGGGACCTTTGCCGCCGTGAGGACATCCGTGCCCGGAGCGCCGCTGCCGATTTGCCCTTCGGGGTTGTTGCCCCAGCAGAAGACCTCACCGGACTTCACGACGGCGCAGTTCGTGTCGTACGCGCCACCAAGGGCGATCGCGTCCGCGACGCCGGTGACCGGTGCAGGCTGCGAGCGACCGTCGGTCGTACCGTCGCCGAGCTGACCTTCGCGATTGCGGCCCCAGCAGTGGACGGTCCCGTCCTTGCGACGTGCACACGTCGATCGCCCGCCAGCACGAATCTCGACGGCGTCGGTGAGCTGCACGACGGGGCGGGGGAACGGCGCGTCCTCGTTCGTGCCGTCGCCGAGTTGCCGTACGCCGTTGTCGCCCCAGCAGACAGCGGTGTTGTTGGCGCGGATGGCGCACGCGTGGCTCTGGCCCACGGACAGATCGATCGCGTCGTTCAGATCGCGAACGAGAACCGGCTTGCTCGAGGGCGTGGAGTTGCCGTCGCCGAGCTGGCCGTCTTCGCCGTAGCCCCAGCACATCACGGTTCCATCGGTGCGCCGTGCGCAGCCGAAGCCGTCGCCGACGCCGATCTGCACGACGGGCACGCTCGGGAGCGCCGTTTCGGCATCGGGCGAGCCGTCGAGAACTCCACCATCTCCGCCGTCGTTCGCGACCGCGGGCGGTCCGAACAGGTTCTCGAGATCGACGCCGAACCCGCAGGCTTCGATCGAAGCCACGAGAGTGATCGCAGCGATGACGCCGCATCCGCGAAGGCCCCACCAACGCATGAAGACGGAGAATAGCAACGATTGCAGCGTCCGAGGCGAATCGCGACGACGCATCGGACGCCCACCTCATCCCACTCGAAAGGCAGGCGCGAGCCGCCGGTGTCTGGCTCGGCACGATGCCCTTCGCGTAGACTCATCACGATGCCCGGGGCGCATCATCCGGTCACGGGGGAGGGTCCGACGATCGTCGCGGGCCGCTACGCTATCTACGACGCCGTTGCGTCGGGAGGCATGGCGACCGTGCACGTCGGTCGCCTCCTCGGCTCTGCAGGCTTCCTGCGGACCGTCGCGATCAAGCGGCTGCATCAGCAGTTCGCGAACAACAGAGACTTCGCCGCGATGTTCCTCGACGAGGCGCGGCTCGCAGCACGCGTCCAGCATCCGAACGTCGTCCAGACGCTCGATGTCGTCGTCGAAGGAGGCGAGCTACTCCTCGTCATGGAGTACGTGCGGGGCGTCTCGCTCTCGCAGCTCACGCGTACCGCGCGCGATCAGCAAGTCCGTCTGCCGCCCCCCGTCGTCGTCGCAATCCTCTCCGGAGTGCTTCGCGGTCTGCATGCGGCACACGAGGCGACCGACGAGAAGGGCGCGCCGCTCGACATCGTTCATCGCGACGTCTCTCCTCAAAACGTGCTCGTCGGTGTCGACGGCACCGCACGTGTCCTCGATTTCGGGATCGCGAAGGCGGCGGGCCGGCTGCACGAGACGCGCGAGGGCGAGATCAAGGGCAAGCTGCTCTACATGGCGCCCGAGCAGCTCGCGGCCGAGCCGCTCTCGCGCGTGACCGACGTCTACGCAGCGGGGATCGTTCTGTTCGAGACGCTCACGAGCGTGCGCATGTTCGCTGGCGAGCAAGAGGCCGCCGCGATCACGAAGATCCTGAAGAGCGAGCTCCGCATGCCGAGCAGCATCGCGCCCGAGCTCGCGCCCTTCGATGCCATCGTTCGCAGAGCGGCGGCGGCGGCGCCGGACGATCGGTACCCAACGGCGCACGACATGGCATGTGACCTCGAGCGCATCGTGACTCCGGCATCTCCTAGAGAGGTCGCCGAGTGGGTGATGAGGCTCGGAGGCCACGTCCTCGACGAGCGCGCGA
Organism: Pseudomonadota bacterium; assembly: GCA_023402175.1. Classification (GTDB taxonomy): domain Bacteria; phylum Myxococcota_A; class Polyangia; order Polyangiales; family Polyangiaceae; genus Labilithrix. The sequence continues at coordinate 23,637 of JAEXCN010000260.1, forward strand.
AGATGGTCGCTCACGTCGAGCGCTCGAGCACGCGATCGAAGCCGCCGCCCGCAGCGCTGACACCGAGCGGAGGGATCCCGGTCGGCGCGCCGCCTCCGAGCGGTCCGCTGCCCACGAGCGGCGCGTATCCGAGCAGCGAAAGCGGACCGATCAGCGGAGCGATGTCTCGCCCGAGCAGCCCATCGCTCACGAGCGCTCCGGGTCTCGCGACCGGGCACGGGAGTCAGCCGAGCATGGCGACGGGTTCCGGCGCGCACGCGTCAATTTTCGCCGGGAGCGACCTCGAGACCCGCGCGTTCGCGACGGGCGCACATGCCGCTGCAGGCCGACCGAGGTCCGCCGCCAAGCTCGTCGCCATCGCGCTCGCCGCCTGCCTTCTCGTCACGATCGGCGTCATCGTCGTGCTCCTTCAGCGCCCGCATGCGGGCTCGAGCGGCACTTCCGCCACGGCGAGCGCATCCGGCGCAGCAGCGGACGATACGCCTCCGGCCACCGAGCGTTCTGGAGCCGCACCGGTCGTGGCCCCGGTCGTGGTGCTCCCGCCGTCGGCGGCATCCACCGCATCCGCGCCCGAGCCTTCGGCAGAGCCCTCCACGACCGCGCGGCCGCGTGTCGTCCCGAAGCCCGTGGCGAAGCCAAAGGTGAGCTGCGACCCGCCGTACACGATCGACAAGAAGGGCCACCGCCACTTCATCCCGGAATGCGTCCAATGACACGAACTAGCGCAGTCATCGGCTTCGCCCTTCTCCTCGTGACCACGGCGGCGTCGGGGGCCGGTCCCGATCGGACGGCCTGCATCGCAGCGGCCGACGACGGTCAGAAGCTCCGTGACGACGGCAAGCTCACGAGCGCGCGCGAGAAGTTCATCACGTGTGCTTCGAAGTCGTGCCCGGGCGCGGTCGCGAAGCAATGCAACCAGTGGCTGCAAGATGCGGAGCGCGACATCCCGAGCGTGACGTTCCGCGCGCGTGACGAGCGAGGCAAAGAGACGACGTCCGTCCGTGTGCTGCTCGACGATCGTCCGGTGTCGGACTCGATCGACGGACGCGCATTGCCGCTCGATCCGGGCGAGCACAAGGTTCGCTTCGAGCGCGCCGACGGCACTTCGGTCGAAGACAAGTTCGTCCTCCGCCCGGCGGAGAAGAACAGGCTCGTGGAGCTCTCGTTCGAGCCGCCTGCGCCGCTGCAGCCCGAGCCCGAGCCGGTGCAGGCTCCTCCGGCTCCGCCGCTGCCCGAGGACCGGAGCTTCACCATCCCCGTCCTCGGATGGGTCGGCGCGGGTGTCGGCGTCGCCGGCATCGGGATGACGGCGCTCTTCGCGATCGGCGCGAACAATGACGAATCTCACCTGAGGAGCACCTGCGCACCGTCCTGTCCGAGCTCGGAGAAGGACGCGATCGATTCCAAGATCGTCCTCGCGAACGTCGGGATGGGGATCGGGATCGTCGGGCTCGGCGTCGCGGTCGTCTCGACCGTGCTCGCCAACACGGGGAAGCGATCGACGACGGGTCAGCCCTCGATCGTCGTTGGACCGAGCCACGGTGGCGCACGTCTCGGCGTCGTGGGAACGTTCTAGCGCTCTCTCACGCCAGATCAGATCGCTCGTGAGCGCAGCATCGTCCTTGACGCTGTCGTCAGGGGATGACAGCACGAACCTCGCGTGAGCGCGATCACGGCGCGTAGACGTCGCTCGAGAGGCATGCGGGCGACGCTCGTCATGCTCGTGACGATCACGCTCGCGACCAACGTCGCGCGAGCGGCCGAGTATCCCGCAGCATTCGACTATGAGGCTCCGCGCGAGTGTCCTGATGCGCGCGCGTTCGAGGCGGCCGTTGCAAAACGTGCTCCGAGCGCTGCACCGCAAGACGCTCGCGTGTCCATCAGCGGCTCGTCATCGCATGGCTACGACGGACAGCTCGTCGTCGACGGACACGCGCGGAATGTGCACGGGGCCACGTGCGACGAGACCGTCGAAGCGCTGGCGCTCGCGGTGGCGCTCGCCGCAATGAACGAGGATGAGGATGCCGAGCCCGCGAGGCCTGAACGGCCAGCGTCGCCATCCGCGACCGAAGCGGCGCCCGCATCGGGGGCGGCCGCAACGAAACCGCCGGGCTCGGAGAGGCGCGCGCTCGGCGTCCTCGGGCTAGGCTTCGGCGGTGCGAGCGGCGTCGGGCCGGGGCTCGCGCCGGAGGTGGGGATCTTCGGCGGCCTCGACATCGACGGCGGCGCCTACCGGCTCGGCGTGAACGCGGCTCGCAGCTCGGAGCTCTCGACGATTCACGGCACGGCTCGATTCGAACGATGGACGCTCGACCTCGACGCCTGCCCGATCGCGGCGCGATCGGGATCGTTCCGCATGGCGCCATGCGGGCGCTTCGATGCGGGGATCCTCCGTGGCGTCGGCGAGTCTGTGGAGAACGGCGAGTCGAGCGCTCTCCTCTGGTTGTCGATTGGTGCAGGGGGAAGGGTGGGCCTCGATCTCACGAGGACCTTCTTCGTCGAAGGAGAAGCTCGTGCCGTGGTTCCGCTCCTGCGCCACGGGTTCTTCGTGCGCCCGAACGACGTCATCCATCGCGTACCCGTCCTTGCGGTGGAGGCGTTCGTGCTCGTGGGTCATCGCTTTTCCAAATGAGGATGTTCACGACCGGCCATTTGCGGGGGAAGCGCCGATCTCGATCCCGATGACAGTGGACGTGCTCGCGAACCCGTCTCTCGATGGAGGAGGCCCAGTGGCCGGCTCGGAACGCGCCCCTGCGTCCTCGATGCCGACGGCCATCGAGACGGCGCGACTCAGGCGCGTCGTCACCGAGGACTATGGCTTCCTCTGGCGCTCGCTCCGTCGCCTCGGGGTGCCCGAAGCCGACGCCGATGACGGCGCCCAGCGTGTGCTCGGCGTGCTCGCGCGGCGCATCCAGGACGTCGCTCCCGGAGCGGAGCGTGCGTTCCTGTTCCAGACGGCGCTTCGCGTGGCCTCCGAGATGCGGCGCTCTCAGCGACGCTCGCGTGTCACGCTCGCTCATGACGAGCTCGAAGAACCGGTCGACGACGCGCCCGGACCCGACGTCGTCGTCGAACAGCAAGAGGCGCGAAGACTCCTCGGCGAAGCGCTCGATTCGATCGAAATCGAGCTCGCGGCCGTCTTCATCTTGTTCGAGCTCGAGGAGCTGACGACGTCCGAGATCGCCCAGCTGCTCGGGATCCCGCCCGGCACGGTGAGCACGCGACTACGCCGCGCGCGCGAGGACTTCAAGAAAGCGGTCGTGAGACTTCGAGCACGAGCATCCCGCGGAGCAAGCCATGAGTGAACCGTCGAGACTCTGCGACGATGCGGGCACGGACGCGTTCGCGCGCACGCTGCTGAAGGCGGCGTCGATCGACCGCGAGCCCGACGACGGAGCTGCGCGTGCGCTCGTGGCGCTCGGTCTCGTCGGCGCAGCTGCCGCTCTCGATGTCGGTCGATCCGCGACGGGGGCTGCGGGAAAAGCGAGCTCCGCCGCGACGGCGAGCGTCGGAGCGAAGCTGGGGGTCCTCGCTCTCCTCGCAGCGGGCGGGATCGCGGCCGCGATCGCGTCGTCGTCCCCGCCGAAGACGTCTTTGATCGGCCCGAGCGCCGCCGGTGGCGCGCCTGCGACGGCGGTACCGTCGATCGCGGCTTCGGACGTGTTGCCGGCATCTCCGCAAGAAGCTGCGATCCCGGTCGACGAGCTTCCTCCTGCCGCCGCACTTTCGACGGCTTCAGCGCCGGCGCACGCGCCTCGAAGCGGGCGCCGGCCTGTCGACGCACGACCGTCGGTAGTGGCCTCGAGAGGCGGCGTCGGCGACGAGATCGCGCTCATCGATCGTGCTCGCGCAGCCATCGCGGATGGGGACACCGCGAACGCGGCGAAGGAGCTCGACACCTACGACGAGCGTTTCGGAGACGGTTCGCTCGTGCTCGAAGCGATGCTCGCGCGGATCGAGCTTCACCTCGCCCGCTCCGAAGATGCACGTGCACGCGAGCTCTGCGAACGATTCCTGCGGGACCACCCGAACACGGCGTACGACCGACGCGTGCGCGCGCTCCTCCGCCGCGCGGAGCGTTCGAATGCGCAATGAGGATCTCGCCCCGCGGCCATTGGTGCTCGTTGGAGGTCAGCATGCGTAGACGATCACTCATCGGCTTTGCGGCACTGCTCACGCTCGGCGCGTGCAAGGGCGAATACGCGCCGCTCGGCGGTCCGGTCCTCGTCGAGACGACGCCCTCGTCGCTCACGGGGATCGTCGTCCCGAGCGGAACGCAGACGCACGCCGGGAAGGTCGATCTGCTCCTCATGATCGACAACTCCGCATCGATGGGTGACAAGCAGGAGCTCCTTCGTCGATCGATCCCGGATCTCGTCCGGCGCCTGGTCGCTCCGAACTGTGTCGACACCTCCGGCCGCGTGCTCGGGCGCAGCAACAACGGGACGTGCGCCACCGGCTCGCTCGAGTTCGCGCCCGTCGACGATCTGCACGTCGGGATCTTGACGTCGTCGCTCGGCAATCGCGGAGGCGACATCTGCCCTGAAGACATCATTCCTCGGACGAACGATCGCGCGCACCTCGTGAACCTCACCGCCGCCGGGACGCCTCTCCCGAGCGCCGCCGACGGCTTTCTTCGGTTCGGCCCGGGTGGCAACACCGACCCGCAGGTCCTCGAGAGCGACATCTCGACGCTCATCGAAGGGGTCGGAACGACCGGCTGTGGGCTCGAGGCACAGCTCGAGTCCTGGTATCGGTTCCTCGTCGAGCCGGATCCGTACGCAGACATCCGCCTCACGCCCGAGCGCCGCGCGGAGCTCGTCGGGACCGACGCGACCATCGTGAAGCAGCGGCACGACTTCCTCCGTCCCGACTCGCTCCTCAGCATCGTCGTCCTCACGGACGAGGACGACTCGGCCGCCGACCCGTTCGCGCTCGCCGGCCAGGGCTGGATCTTCACGGCCAAGAACTTCCCCGGCTCGCAGGTGTTCCGCGCGGGGGGCCAAGGCGCGGGCACGACCGCTCCGCGCGGGACGAGCGTTTGTGGGACCGATCCGGGCAGCGAGGACTGCACGTCGTGCAGCTTCGCGAGCCTCTGCGATGCGAACGAGGCATCCTGCCAAAAGATCCTGCACGATCCGAACTGCACGGAGTCGCCGATTCCTGGCAGGTCGGGCGACGGCATCGATGGCTACTACGGGCCGACCGACGACGAAATTAGCACGCGCTTCTTCCAGATGAAGCGTCGCTACGGGATCGACCCGCAATACCCGCTCGAACGCTACGTGCACGGGCTTCTCTCGGCGAAGGTCCCGAGCTACCTCACCGACCACGACGCGACCGGCAAGTACGTCAGCAGTCACGAGTGCGACAACCCGATCTACGCGGGCGCGCTGCCGACGTCGCCGTCGGACGAGCTGTGTCACCTTCCCCCAGGAACGCGCTCGCAGAAGCTCGTCGTGCTCACCGTGATCGCCGGCGCACCGCCGGAGCTGCTCCATCCGGACATGACCGAGAGCGACTGGATCGCGGTCGTCGGAAAGGACCCGATCGCTTACGACTCGTACGGGATCGATCCGCACATGGTCCAGTCGACGACGCCTCGCCCGGGGCTTCCGCCGCCGTCCGCCGCCGACGATGCCGACCCGATTCACGGGCGCGAGTGGGACACCGGGAAGGGCGACTTGCAGTATGCGTGCACCTTCGCGCTCGACGAGCCTCGCACTTGCGAGCCCAGCGGGAACTGCGTGGACTGCATCATCGGGTCCGTGAACACTTCGGGCTTCAACGACTCGCCAGCCTGCGACACAACGAGCACACCCGTGAAGCAGGTCCGCGCGAAGGCATACCCCGGCATCCGTCCGCTTCAGCTCGCACGCCTCCTCGGCGACAACGCCGTGGCCTCGTCGATCTGCCCGCTTCCGCCGGCATCGCCGCCGAGCGGACCCGTCGTGAACTACCGCCCGGCAATGGACCAGCTCGGGGACCGCATGGCCCGCTCGCTCTTGCCTGCGCGGAAGTGATCAGCGCTGCACGAGCCGGGACTTCAGTGCGTACGCGCCTTCGAGGTGGTGCTGCACCGTCTTCACCGCTTGCTGGACGGCTGGCTTCTGTCCGACCGGGCTCTTCATGACCGCGACGCCGCCGAAGATCCCGCCGATGAAGCCGCAGAGGAGCACCGGCCAGCGCATCCGCCGCGAGATCGAGCGCACCGTGTCGGGACGCTCGATCTTCGCGGTGGTGACCGCGGCGGGGCGCACGGACGATTTGACGATCGCTTCTGCGGACGGGAGCTGCTGCGCCGACGGGCTGACCTCGAAACGCGTCGCGGGCGGCGCGCCTGTCTTCCCGAGCAGCACGTCGAGCGGCGGGAGCACCGGCTCCGCATCGAGGCCCGCGTCCTGTCGCACACGCGCGAGGCATGTTTCGATCAGGATCCGGGAATCGCTCTGCTCGCTGTCGATCGGGATCGCCGTCGAATAAGACATCACCGCGCCTCCGCGCTTCGACCGAAGCACGCGTCATGCCGACATGAGCCCACCTCGACGCGCGCGAGAAATTCCGAGTAACCCGCAGATCCGCGCCGGCGCGCGTTGATGCCGATTCGCCTCACGGTGGTGAAAGGACTTGCCCGTCACGTCCCTCGGCGAGTCGTCATGGTGACGGCATCGTCCGAGGGATCGAGACCACGCGCGCGGGGATCTTCCCTCGTGCAACTTTCCGCTGCGAGAGAAGCGCGATCGTGCCGCGTGCGTGTCAGAGCCAGCCGTTGTCCTGGTACCAGCGCGCGGTCAGGCGAAGGCCCTCGGGGAACGTGACCTCGGGCGTCCACTTCAGGTCTTCGCGCGTCTTCGTGCTCTCGCAGACCCAGTGGTGGCTGAGCATCTTCACCTTCTCGCGCGTGAGCATCACCGCCTTGCCGCGGACCTTTCCGTAGGCTTCGACGCCGAACGACGCGAGCCGCAGGAGCGGGAACGGCACGCCGAAGCGAACGAGCGGTGCCGTGCCGAGCGCCTCGTGGAGCATCTCGCCCATCGCGCGCGCCATCGGGAGGGGCTCGCCGTCGTCGACGAAATAGATGCCTCCGCTCGGGATGTCGGCGTCGATCGCTTGCACGCACGCCCGCGCGCAGTCGGGCCCATACGTGTAACATCCAAGCATCTGGCCGTCGCCGATCACGGGATACTGCCGCTTGCTCGCCGCGCGAAACGCCTCGAGGATCTCGACGTCGCGCGGACCGTAGATGGCTGCCGGTCGAAGGACGACGACGGGCAGCTTCTCCTTGCGCGCGAGTACTTCTTTCTCGGCCGCGAGCTTGGACCGGCCGTACGCGGTGACCGGATGCTCCTGATCGAACGGCACCGGCCGACCGTCGAGCGACGGTCCACATGCTTCGAGGCTCGACACGTGCACGAAGCGCTTCAGGTTCGGCGCGTGCGCGATCGCGGCGTCGAGAAGGTTCACGGTCCCTTGCGTGTTGCACTCGAAGAACGCCGCCTCCGTACGCGCCTTCACGAGGCCCGCCGAGTGGACGACGGCATCGACACCCTTCATCGCGCGATCGATCGACGCGCGGTCCTCGACGGTGCCCTCTGCGAGCTCGACGTTCTTCAGCGTGGAGAGGAACTTCCGGTTCGAGCTCTTTCGAACGAGCGCGACGACTTCATGGCCGGCAGCGGAGAGCTGCTCGGCGACATGGCTTCCGAGAAACCCGGAGCCGCCCGTGACGAGGACCTTCATGTCGCGCTTCCATGCCAGATGGACGGAAGAGATCAAGCTGTCCGATGGCCTTGCCCGCGTGAAGCTTGGATCTCGGAAGACGGCTCAGCTCACGACGCCGGCGTCGATGAGTTTTGAAGACATGCACTTGAATGCATGTATCCGCGGGAACGCGCGGCCCGACGGGGCGGTCAGGCCAGGCTCTTCTCGTAGATGCGGTACGTCTTGTACTTCTTCGCGCCCATCATACGGATGCCGGCGTTGACGGCGGCGTTGTCCTCGAGCGTCCAGCCGAGCTCGCCCCAGGTCATGCCGGCGCGCTTTCCACCCTCGTTCATCTCTGCGTAGAGGAAGAGGGAGAGCGCTGCGTACTTTCGCTGGACCCGGAACTTCTTCTTGATGCCGAGGATGATCAGGCGCCCGCTCTTCGCGCCTTCGACCTTCAGGCGGTAGAGGAGCTTCGGCAGCCCGAACGGAAACAGCTTGCCGTTCATGTCCGCGATCAACTCGTTGACGTTCGGCATCGCGAGAGCGACGGCCGCCGGCTCGCCATCGATCAGGACGAGGGCCGTGATCTCCGGGACGAGGAACAGCTTCAGGTCGGCGGCCATCTTGTCCGCCTCTGCCTTCGTCATCGGGACGAAGCTCCAGTTCTCCGACCAGGCCTCGTTGAAGATGTCGAGCGTCATTGCGACGTCGCGGTCCAGGTCCTTCTTCGACAGGTTCCGGACGGTGACCTCCGGCATCGCGCGGATGTCCTCCTGCGCCTTCTTCACGCGAGCGTTCGGCTCACCGACTTCGTAGCGCCACCCGAAGACGTCCTTCGCCTTCGTGTAGCCCGCCTTCTCGATCAGGCCGCCCTGGTACGGACGATGATGCGGGTTCATGAGCACGGGCGGAGAGTCGAAGCCCTCGACGAGGCATCCGATCTCCTCGTTGATGCTCAGCGAGAACGGACCGCGCGCGGTCTTCATCCCCCTCTCCTTCAGCCAGCTCTCCGCACGCGCGAGCAGCGCGCGTGCGACCTCCGGATCGTCGACGGTGTCGAGGAACCCGAAGAAGCCGACATCGTCCTTGTGACGAGCGAGGTGCTCGCGATCGATCTGTGCCGTGACGCGCCCGACGCACCTACCGTGGCGATGGGCCGTGAAGATGACGCCGTCCGCGTGCGCGAAGAAGGGGTTCTTCTTCGGGTTGAGTCGATCCTTCAAGTCGAGATCGAGCGGACGGATGTACCGGGGGTCGTCCTTGTAGATGACGTCGACGACGTCGAGGAAGTCGCGGAGGTCCCCTCCCATCCAAGTCTGGCGGATCTCGAGCATGAGCGGCTTTTCGCATTCGCCCAGAGGGCCGTCAACTCAGGTACACCCGGGCGAAGGTCGACGCGCATGTGGGAGACCTCGGCAGGAATTTGGCGACCGGGGTGGCGCTTCGATACGCTTCCCTCCGACGGTGCCAGTGCTCGGTAGACGGGTGCTCCGCCTCGTCCGCATCATCGCGGAGGAAGGTCAATGAATCGCGTTCTCGGTAAGGCTTTTGCGGTCGTCGCAGTCGGCGTTCTTGCCACGGCATTCACCCCGGCATGCGCAGAGAACGATCAAACGATCTTCATCAGAGCCGCGCTCGCGCCGGCGCAGAACCGCCAGAACGGCGCCTGCCTCTACACGAGCGATCCGACCCAGCCGACGCTCGGCGAAGGCTTGATCGACGCTGCCGTTCGCGACAGCTACATGGCCACTCTGCTCGTCGGCAACCAGCTCGTCGCCCGCGGTGACGCCACGAACCTCCGCGCCGAGTCGAACCGGGTGCATCTGAACGGCGCCGTCGTTCGTGTGACGGACCCGAACGGAGGCGCGATCGGCGAGTTCACCTCGCTCGCCACCGGCTTCCTCGATCCGCAGGTCAACAATGCGCCGTCCTACGCGAGCGTGAGCGTCGTCGCGATCGACGCGGCTACGATGGGCAAGATCTCCGGCGGCGTCGGCGCCGGTCAGACGAAGCTCGTCGTCGCGAACATCAAGGCGTTCGGAAAGACGACTGGCGGAGATGACGTCGAGAGCGGCGAGTACCAGCTCCCGATCCGCGTCTGCAACGGATGCCTCATCGATTTCCCCGATCCGGCAGCACCGAACCAGTGCCCTCCGAAGCCGGCGTCGACGGGTGGCGGCGGGGGCGAGGCCACCACTCCTTGCGCCGCGGGCCAGGACGAGCCGACGCCGTGCTGGATGTGCTCCGACTCCCGGCCGGCGTGCAAGTCGCGCTGATCGGCAATCCTCGATCTCTCGACTTGCTCTCGTCTTGTCGTGATGCGGCGCCGCTCGGAACCGAGCCGGCGCCGCTTCGCTTTCGCGCGGCATGCTCATCCGTGACGAGCCTCCGGCTTTCGTGAGAGAAGAGGATCGATGTCTCGGCATCTCCCCGCGCTCGTCGGTTCGCTCGCTGCGATGCTCGCCGTTGCGACGGGCTCCGCCGACGCGTTCGCTACTCCTCAGGTGAGCGCAGGCGTCACGACCGGGGCGGCATTGACGGACATGCGCGCGAGCAACGGGCCGCGCCTCGCCTACCACCTCGGCGGGCGTCTCGACGTGCTGCTGCTCCGCGAGCGCGCCGGCACGATGGCCATCGGACCGTACATCGACGTCGCGACCGCGGCGTTCGACACCTTCGAGACCGGCGGCGGGCTCGAGTGGCTCGTCCCTGCCGGAGATACCGCGTTCATCCTGTCCGCCGGAGCGTTCGCGCGCACGAGTCGGTTCGGATGGGAGCCCGGTGCCGCGGGGACGATCTTCTGGGGCTCGCGGAGCTTCAACTACCACTCGGCGTACTCGCTCGGTCTCGGGCTCTTCCTCCAGGGTCGGTACGGTCTCGCCGGCGAAGGCCGCCAAGCCGACGCGATCCTCGGCGTGCAGATCGACCTCGAGTACCTCGCTCTGCCGTTCCTGTTCGCGTACCAAGCGATCACGCGCTGACGACGGCAAGCGCCGACAGCACGGCCGACGAATGCATGCATGATGCATTCGTCGGCGATGGCGCGGGCGACGCGCGGGGCGAGTCCGAGCGTCCGACGACGCCGTCTCAACGGGCACGAGGAGACCGCCTTCCCTCGACACGTCGCGCGTGGGCTTCGAGCCCGCACCTGGCCATCAACTTCGACGGGCGACCTTCGGCGGTCGACAGGAGCGCTGCGCGCAGGGGCCAGTACGTCCTCCCTTCGTCGTCGGCGTGGCCCCCGTCGAGGGCGACGATGTCCTCGACGGTTGATTGTCGGAACCTCGCGACGTCGACCTTGTCGGCGCTCGGCTCACCCATCGAGAACGCGTGCGCGACCTGGACCAGCATGGCTTGCGACGGCCGCGCTCGGCGCATCGCCTCATTGGGGTGTTCGAATCGCCGCGTCCATTGGTCATCGTCTTCTTCGTCGGCGTGGGATCGACCGATGAAGACGATGTCACGGAAGCTTGGTCGTCCCATCAGCTGACGCCGAACGCCGAACGCGATTCGCCACCAACGTGCATCCGCGCGTCGCGTTCGCACGCGCGCGGCTCGCCCATCGGGGATGCGCGCGCCACCTGGACCTGCGTCCCCGAGAGCGCCGCGTTCGCGCGCATCGTCGCGTCAGGGTGTTCGACCGGCTCGCCGCGTCCTCGGTCATCGTCTTCTTCGTCGACGTGGCACCGGGCGAGGCGACATGTCCCGGAGTGCTGATCGTGGAGCGTTGGTCGTCGGAGGACGCGACGACGGCAACCGTGAGTGCGCGAGCCATTCGCGAGAAGCGCGCTCCGCTCCGCGTCGGGTTCGCCCCGGGCTCGTCTCGTTGATCGAGGCCGATTGCTCTCCTGGACCAGCAGCGTTGCCTGAGACGGTCGCGCGCATCCTTTCGTCTGCGTGTTCGACCGGCTCGCCGGGCGCGCTGGCGGCGACGACGAGCAGACCGCACGTGCTCCGCACCGAAACGGAATGCGCAGCTCTGTGGTCGTCCGATGCGTGAGCCGTGGCGTCCCGGCGCGTCCTCTTTCTGAGCTCGGACCTGGCGCATGTGCCCGGCGAGCTGGGCGTGGGGGCCGGCTCCTCGTCGACACCACCACGTGGCCGGCACCACCACCGCTCTCCACGATGCCTCCCGATTGGAGGTCGACGAACCACCCCGACACGGATCGCTCTCGGTACTCGGTCGCGAACCTCCTCGCACGGGTTGCCCGCGACGATCGCGGAGCGACGAGGTCGCGCCTCGTCCGCGGGTCTTCGACCGATGGCCTCGGGCTCCGCATCCGCGGTCGTGGGCCGAGGCTCGGGTCCCGGGTCGTCCGCCGACGACACGCAGGGTCGGTCGACTCCGAGCGAGCTCGATGAGCGCGCCATCGAGTAAGGAGGACGGGGGCTGCGGGTCGTTCGGAGCCGTGTGTCCGATGGGCGCCGGTTCCGGGACGTCGATGCGGACGACGACGCGGTGCTGGGCTCCTCGTTGCCACGACCGACAACTCACGGTTGGCCATGAAGGTGGTGATGTCGTCGCCCCCGGCGGCTCGGACGGCCCGCGGACATCCTCGGAGCAACGCCGGCTCCGTCCGTGGCGCGGGCGGACGTGTCGAGGCGCACGGACTCTCTCGCCGATCGATCACCGATCTCGCCGACCTCCCGTCCGCGCCGGTTACGCCGCAGGCCCATCGGGATGCCGGGCCCGCTCGGGCTCGTTGGTCATTCCTGTGTTAGCTTCGCGCGAATGGATGGGCGCCCCGTCAGCCTCCGCATCGCCGGACAGAGCTACAAGGTCGTCAGCTCCGCGAGTGAAGAGGAGCTCCAGCGCCTTGCCGACACGGTGACGGCGAAGGTCGAAGAGCTCTCCCCGCGCGGCAAGGCATCCGCCCCGCAGGCCGTCATTCTCGCCGCGATGGCTCTCGCCCACGAGCTCGAACAAGAACGTGCGCGTCGACTCCACGTCGAGCGTCGCGCTAAGGACATGCTTCGTCGCGTCCTCGGTCATATCGACGACGCCCTCGACTGCGCGTCGGAGCAGTGAACGCACGCTCCGGTGCGGCGTCCCGCTCCCGGAGTGTTTCACGTGACACACAGTCGCCGAGGTCCTCTCGCCCACCTGCATGACGCGCTCGACAACCTCGAGCGAAGGGGGCTGCGCCGGTTTCCACCGAGCCCGCTCCCGGACGATGCGGTCTCCTTTTGCTCGAACGACTACCTCGGGCTCGCGGGTCGGTTCGCGCCCGGAGGGACGACCGGGTCCGGGGCCTCTCGGCTCATCGCGGGCGAGCGTCGCGCGCACGTCGAGATGGAGCGAGCGTTCGCGGAGTGGCTCCGGGTCGAAGCCTGCCTCGCCTTCTCTTCCGGGTATGCCGCCAACGTCGGGACACTCTCCGCGCTCGCCGCGCCGGGCGACCTCGTCGTCAGCGACGCCTTGAACCATGCGTCGTTGATCGACGGCGCGCGCCTGTCTCGCGCACGTGTCGCCGTCGTCGGGCACAACGACCATGCGGCGATCGACGAGGCGCTCGCCGCACGCTCGGAGGAGCGCGCCTGGGTCGTCGTCGAGAGCTACTACAGCATGGACGCCGACGGCCCTGACCTCGGCGAGCTCCGCCGCATCTGCGATGCCCGCGGCGCCGCCCTGTACGTCGACGAGGCGCATGCGCTCGGGGTGCTCGGTCCCGACGGGCGCGGCCGTTGCGCGGAGGTCGGCGTCGTTCCGGACGTCATCGTGGGGACGCTCGGCAAGGCGTTCGGCAGCCAGGGCGCCTTCGTCGGCGGCCCTGCCGTCTTGCGCGACTGGCTCTGGAACCGGGCCCGCTCCTTCGTGTTCTCGACCGGCCTCGCTCCCGTCGCAGCAGCCGCCGCCCGGCTCGCTCTCGAGGAGGTCGTCCGGTCGCCTCGGCTCCGCGAACGAGTGTCCTCGCTCGCGGCTCAACTCCGTCATGGGTTGGCGGCGGCCGGACTGCACCCCATGGGGTTCGGCCACGTCGTGCCCATCCTGGTCGGCGACAGCGAGCGCGCGGTCGAGGTCTCCCGGAGGCTCGCCGAGCACGGCACCGTCGTTCCTCCGATCCGACCTCCGACGGTCCCCGCAGGGACGGCGCGGCTCCGACTCACCGTGACGGCCCGGCACGAGGAGCAGCAGATCGACGCCGTCGTCGCCGCGTTCGCACGGACGATGGGAGGGTCCCGATGACCGCCCCGCTCCTCGTCGTGACCGGCACCGGAACCGAGATCGGCAAGACGGTCGTATCGACCGGCCTGGTCGCGGCATGGGCCCGGAGAGGAATCGCCGTCGCGGGTCTGAAGCCCATCGAGTCCGGGCAGGCGCCGAACGGCCGTCTCGGAGGCGACGTCCTCGGGCTTGGACAGGTGTCCACGTTTCACGTGACACGTTTCACCCCGCCCTACCTGCTCGTGGACCCCGTGTCCCCCCACCTGGCCGCGCGCCGGGAGGGTCGAACGATCGAGCCGCGCGTCGTCCGCGAGTGGCTGATGCCGATCCGCGAGCAGGCAGAGGCCGTCGTGCTCGAGCTCCCGGGCGGCTTGTTCAGCCCGCTCACGGATGCGCTGACGAACGCCGATCTGCTGGTCGAGCTCCGCCCGACGAAGGTGGTGGTCGTCGCGCCCGATCGACTCGGGGTCCTTCACGACGTGATCGCCGCGACCCGCGCGGCAGCGGTCGAGGGCATCAAGTTCGACGGCCTCATCCTGTCGACGCCCGCCCAGCCCGACACCTCGACCGGAACGAACGCGGACGAGCTCGCACGAGTTCATCCGTCGGTTCCCGTCCTCACGGTCCTCCCGCGCGCGCCGGCGGCCGAGCTCCTCCCCTACTTCGAAGTCGTCCTCGACCGTCTGGCGGTCTGACCCTTCGCGAGGGTCAGACCAGCGCTCGGGGACCGCGAGCAAGGACGTTCGGCGGATCATCACGGGAGGGCGACGAGGTCACAACACGAGGACCGATCCACGACCGGACGCCGCGCGAGCGACGCGCGGACACCAAGCCGCCGACCCCGCCTACCGCCCGCCGACCGGGCGGCGCACCGACGCGCACGGCCCGGCCGTCTCATCCTCAGCGCGATGTCGGAGTCGCCGGACGTCCTCCCGCCGTCATCCCGCCCCCACCTGCCGTCCGGTGAATGGCTTCTGTGGAGC
>JAEXCN010000278.1 GCA_023402175.1 Pseudomonadota bacterium
CATCTCGGTTACGAGATGCGTTCTAGGGTGAACGACATGAGGCGGTGCGAGACGGGGATATTCCACGTCGTTGTCGGAGCCTTCGCGCTCATCGCATCGCCCATCCTCGCCGGGTGCGGAGCGACGACGAGCGAGCCGCACGATGGTCGTCCGTCCGCGCGCACCGACGTCGCGAGCGCCAGCAAGACGGACAAGTCGAACGCCGGCGACAAGAGCATCGGGTTCGTCGCAGCGGCGCTCGGCGCGTCGGCGGCAGAAGAAGCTCGCGTCGCGTGCCGTCCTGGAATGGTCGCCATCGAGGGGCGCTACTGCATCGATCGCTACGAGGCGAGCCTCGTCGAGCTCTTGCCGAACGGTGAGGAGCGGGTGTTCTCGCCGTTCTCGACGATCTCCGATCAGCACGTGCGCGCGGTCAGCGAGCCCAACGTCTATCCGCAGGGCTACATCAGCGCGAACCAGGCCGAGCGCGCGTGCAACGCGTCGGGCAAACGCCTGTGCAAGGTCTCCGAATGGCAGCAGGCGTGTCGCGGGCCGGAGGGCAAACGTTACGGCTACGCCGAGCAGCGAGAGCCCGGACGCTGCAACGACAAGGGCCGCAACCCGGTCGTGGCGCTCTTCGGCTTCCGTTACGACGCGTCGACGATGAACCAGCCGAAGCTGAACCAGCTCGCAGGCACGCTCGCGAAGACAGGCGCGCACAGCGGCTGTTCGAACGGCTATGGCGTCTATGACATGGTCGGCAATCTCCACGAGTGGGTCGCCGATCCGAACGGCACGTTCTACGGCGGGTATTATCAGGACGTCGCGAGCGTCGGTCACGGCGACGGATGCGGCTACCAGACGACCGCGCACGAAGCGCGCTACCACGACTACTCGACCGGCTTCCGCTGCTGCGCCGACCCCCTCGGCAGCGAGTCGACGGTCACGGTCTCGCCCGCGGTGAGCGCACCGCCGCCCGCGAAGGCGACGCGACGGAAGGCGCCCGGACGCGTGCCGAAGACGGCGCCCCGTGCACCGAAGCGCGGCGGCAAGCGCGGCTGAGCCGCAGCAATCGTCCGCGTGAACTTGGCCCTCGGTTGCGGGGGACTCTTACGATCACCGCATGCCGCTCTTCGTCCGCAAGAACGAGCGCCGTGAGGTCCGGCGTGCGATTTCGATGACGTGTCAGATCGTCCGCGAGCGCGACTTCCGGCTCGTCTCGGAGAAGGCACTCGATGTCTCTCCGGACGGAATGCTCGTCGCCACGGACGTCGACCTCGAGCCCGGCGAGAACGTGTTCGTGTCCTTCCGCGCGACCGCACTCGGTCTCTGGTTCGACACCGAGGCGCGCGTTGCCCGCGTGATCCGCGGCCGTCGTCCGGGCGACCGGGGAAGGGGCGTCGCTCTCCGCTTCTCGACGTTGCCCCGGGTGAAGCGCTTCATCCTCCGCGGACATCTGCGCAGGATCCCTCCGCCGATCCCGCGCCGCGCGCAGCGCATCGACTGGGCGGCCACCATCCGGAGCATCGAGACATGAGCGCAGTCACGTCGCTTTCGTTCGGCTCGGCGGCGAGCCCTGCATCGATCCGCGAGTCACGCCGCGCGGCCTCGCGCCGAGCGGTGACGATCCCGTGTCAGGCGGTGCGTGAGCACGACTTCGTGCTCATCGCCGATCGCACGCTCGACATCTCGATCGACGGACTCCTGTTGCCGCTCCGCAGGCATGTGCTGACGGGCGAGTCGCTGATCGTCTCGTTTGCGATTCCCGGGATGTGGATCGACGTCGAGGCCACCGTGGCGCGTGTCATTCATGGGCGGCGTCCGGGCGACGACGGCCTTGCCGCGGGCGTCATCTTCGATCGGATCTCGCCGTCCGCCCGCGCTGCGCTCGCCGGGTACCTCCATGGTCGCAAAGTGCCGCTGCCTCGGCGCGGACCGCTCGCGCGCCTCCGCCGCGGAGAGGCCGCTCCGCAGCTCGCGGACGAGATGGTCATGAAGAGCCTGTTCCTTCCGGCCGAGGCCGCCGTGATCGACGTCACCGACGACGCGATCATCGAAGAAGACGGCGTCGACGGTCTCGGCGTGCTGCGCGCGGTCGTCGGGGCATGGCGCAGTCTCGTGGTCGAGAGCGAACGACCGAGCGCGGAGTAGCGCGCATCTCGGCACGCTATCCGAGGGCGACGAGCCTCGGATCTCGCCGGTGTCGGCCCGCAGATCGAGGACTGAACGTCTCGCGTCCGCGCAGAAGCGGACAAAACGACGACGCCGCGTCCTTGGGGGCGGACGCGGCGTCGGAGAGCACTCACGTCGAGTGCCGTGCGGTCAGGCAGCGATCAGCGCAGGATGATGACCCCGTCGCTCGAGCTGCTGCCGCAGCTGCCGCAGCCACCGTAGTCGATCGTGTCGTCGGGCTGACCGCCGCCGCAGTTCGGGCCGGTGCAGCCATCGGGCTCGGGCGGGCAGACCTCCGGGTTGTCGGACGGACCGGTGCAAGCCTCGCTGTCGCCCTCGCTGCCGCCGGCGCCCGAGGATCCGGACGAACCCGAGCTGCCCGAGCTGCCCGACGACGACGCGCCGGAGCTGCCCGAGGAGCTACCCGGAGTTCCGGAGCTGCCCGACGCGCCGGAGCTCGAAGCCCCGGAGGAGCCGGACGACGAGGCACCGGAGCTCGACTGGTCGCTGCCCGACGAGCCCGAGGACGACGCGCCCGAGCTGCCCGACGACGACGCGCCCGAGGAGCCGGAGCTCGAAGCGCCCGAAGAGCCGGAGCTCGAAGCGCCGGAGGAGCCGGACGACGAGGCGCCGGAGCTCGACTGGTCGCTGCCCGAGCTGCCCGACGACGACGCGCCCGACGAGCCCGAGGACGACGCACCGGACGAGCCGGAGCTGCCCGAGCTCGACGCGCCCGACGATCCCGAGCTGCCGGACGAGCCGCTCGAGGAGCCGTTGCTGCCGCTCGAGGAGCCGTCACCACCCGAGCCGCCCGTCGGCGGGTTCGGAGAGCCGTCCGAGTTGAAGCCGCCACCGCCGTCGTTGCAGCTGCCCGGGACGCCGTCGTCGCCGCCCGACGAGCTGCCGCCGCCGGAGCTGCCGTCGCCCGACGAGCCCGAGGAGCCCGACGAGCCCGAGGAGCCCGACGAGCCCGAGCTGCCGTCACCCGAGGAGCCCGAAGAACCGGAGCTGCCGCCGCTCGACGAGCCCGACGTCGTGCCGCTCGAGCCGCCGCTCGACGAGGTGCCGGTGCCGTTGTCTTCGCAGCCAGGCTTCGGCGGAGGCGTCCCGTACGTGCGGGTGCTGAGGCCCTTGGCCGACTTGTGCCCGCACGTGACCTTCGGCGAGAGCCACTGAACGACGTCGTTCACGCGGGCGATGTGAAGCTTGCCCGTCTGCATGCCGCGGCCGGTGACGAGACCGATGATCTCGTTCTTCTCGTTGAGCACCGCGCCGCCCGTATCGAGCGTCTCGCCGCCCGGGACGTCGGTCACGAAGGCATGCGGGAAGGAGCTGAACTTGCTGAACGTCGCCGGCAGCATCTGGAACGCGGCGCCGGTGCTGCGGATGCGCGTGCCCTTCGCGCCGCTTGCGACGGCCTGCTCGGAGATCTTGGGGTATGCGCCGAGCTCGATCGGACGATCGAGGTAGATGACGCCCACGTCGTGCTTGCGCGGGTGCGACTTGTTGCTGTCGTACTTCATCCAGTCGTACGTGATGCCGCGTACGCCGTTCGCCTTCGTCTTGCCGTCCGCCGACGTGACCGTCCAGCGCGCCTTGCCGGCGATCAGGTGGCCCGACGTGAGGACCACGCGGGGGGCGATCAGGATGCCCGACCCTTCGCCTACGCGGGTCCCGTTCTCGTCGTGGAGGACGAGGGAGACGCTCGCGGCCTGAACTTGCTGAGCGGTGAGAGCGCTTTCCGGCTTCTCATCGCCGCTGCACCCTGCGAGGGCGCCGAGCGAGCTGATGAGGACGGCCGCGCACGCTGCACCGAGAACTCGGGATCCGATCATGGTTTGAACCTCCGCGTCGACAGGGTTTCCAGCTTCAGCGCCCCAATTCACTTTGGCTGATCTACCCGTCGGGCTTGCCTTCCTTCTGCACGCCCCCTGCCAAGAGCTCCACCACGCTAGTTCAGGGGAAAAGGCGGGTTTGTCCGGTGTGGGCCCGTGCAGGGGCTGCGTTCTGGAGTCCTCAGCCTGGATCACCTTTTTCCCCCCGATCGATCCAGGTCATCCCAACGTGCACCTGCGCTGGATTACAGCGAAATTGAAGAAGTGTCGTCCGGGCGATGCCGCGAGGCAGCCGGAGGCTCGCGTCGCGGGGGCGAGCGGTCGAACGAACGTGGCGCGTCGATGGCGTCGAACGTGCACCGAGCTGCGTGCTTCGTCCGACGAGACGTGCGCTCGAGGTTTCGAGCCGAAGGCGCGCGATCGATGGGAAGATGGAGATGAGAGGGAGCTTGGACATGCACAAGGGTCGCGCATTCTTGTCCATCGGGTTGACCGTGGGACTGTTCGCGCTCGCCGTCGCCGCGTGCGAGAGCGAGACTTCGAGCGCGTTCGACGAGAACGAGAAGGACGGTGGCGCCGTCGATACGGGGCCCGGCTTCAACACGGACGGCAATACGACGGGACTCGACGCGAACGGACCGGTGAGCTGCAACCCGTCGCTGCCGGCGACGTTCAAGCCGGAATGGAAGCCGCCGACGAAGTCCGCCGCGTGCGATGCGGACGAGCTCGGCGAGTACTTCGACAAGTGTCTCACCAACCAGGCACCGGACGCCGGCGATCCGTGCAAGGAATGGGCGACCGCGCACGATACGTGTGCAAAGTGCATCGAACCGACGGACAACACCGGTCCGATCCAGTGGTACCGCGACCGCTACTACTACACGCTCAACGTCGCCGGCTGCCTCGCGATCCTGCGGAACGAGATGGCCGAAGGGCAGTGCCCCGAGACGTATGCCGCGTCGATCCAGTGCCAGCGCGCGTCGTGCGACGACTGCTTCCGCGTCGAGCACGCGACGTTCCCCGACTTCCAGAAGTGCCAGTCGAGCGCGAGGGGCAGTGCGTGCGCGGGCTACGAAGGGAAGATCGGGACGATCTGCGGGAAGACCTACAACGATCCCGACGGGGGTGCCTACGACTGCTTCCGCAGTAACCAGGACAAGGATCAGAAGCAGCACTTCGTCCGCGTCGAAGGCATCTTCTGCGGTAAGTGAGCCGGGATACCGGCGACGAGAACGAAACGTGAGCGAGCCTCGCGCCCGCTCACGTTTCGATGATCACCAGTCGGCGATTGCGCCGCCCCAGGTGAAGCCTGAGCCGAACGCGATCATCGCGATCTTCATCCCGCGGCGAAGCTTGCCGCTCGCCTCCGCCTCGGCGAGGAGGATCGGGATCGTCGCGGCGGTCGTGTTCCCGTAGCGCTGGATGTTGTGGACGATCTTGTCGTCCGGGATCCCGAGCTGCTGCTGGATGTACTGGTTGATGCGCATGTTCGCCTGGTGAAAGAAGAACATGTCGATGTCCTGCCCCGTGCAGCCGGCATCGAGGCAGACCTCCATGAGCACGGTCATCATGCGCTCGACGGCGTTCTTGAAGACGACCTTGCCTTCCATGTTCGCCCACATCGCGTCGGGTTCGACCTGACCCCAACCCTCCGCGTTCTGCGGGAGGAAAGGGCGCCGGCGGATGTCCCAGATCTTCTGGCAGAGCGCATTGGCGAAGCGTCCGTCTGCGCCGAGCTTCCACGAGCGGATGCCGCGATCCTCGTCGGTCGCGCTCACGATCACGGCGCCGGCGCCGTCACCGAACAGCGAGGCGACGCCCCGACCACGCGTCGTGAGATCCATCGCGGCGGAGTGGGTCTCGGCGCCGACGACGAGGACGTGCTTGCATGCGCCGGACTTGACCATCGAGGTCGCCGTGCCGAGCGCGTAGAGGAAGCCGGAGCACTGGTTGCGGACGTCGAGCGCGGGGACGAACTTCGCGCTCGGGCCGTCGCAGAGCCCGAGCTTCTGCTGGAGGTAGACTCCGGAGCCCGGGAACGCGTGATCGGGCGAGAGCGTCGCGAAGATGATCATGTCGAGATCGGTCTTCGCGATCCCGGCACGCTCGATGGCTGCCTTCGCCGCCTCGACGGCGAGATCGCTCGTGGCGACACCTTCCTCCGAGAAGCGCCGCTCCTCGATCCCCGTGCGCTTGTGGATCCACTCGTGGGTCGTGTCGATCCCGTACTGCGTGCAGAGATCGTCGTTCGTGACGCGTCGGGGCGGGACGTAGAAACCGGTGCCTGAGATGAATGCGTTGGGCACGATATCCTCGGATCCTCGGGCGGATCATGGTGCCCCCATGGACTCAGGGGCACGCCAAGCCCGAAGCACCATCCCAGACGGACGTCGTCGTGGCAAGCCGGCTCCTCGTCAGGAGAGGATGTGTGTGCTCGCTCGTGTCTGCGCGAAACGCGGGCATCGAACCGCACGAAGCGCGCGATCGTTTCTTGCTAGCATCATGCACATGCTTCGACGTCTCGCGCTCGTCACGCTCATCGTCGGTGGTGTCTCTGCCTGCTCTGCAGGCGACGAGAAGACGCCTGAGAAAGCGAACACGAACACGAAGTCGGGGGACATTCGGACGAGCGAGGTCTGGAAGGACGGTCTCAAGCTCGACGGCGTCGTGCGGATCTTCGAAGGCGCGACGGTCGAGATCGAGCCGGGGGCGAAGATCGGTTGCACCGAGGCGGCCCTCATCCAGGTCGGCGGCACGCTCCGCGTGAAGGCGACGGCGCAGCACGCCACCATCAGCTGCTCACGCTGGCGCGGGATCCAGGTCGCGCAGAATGGTCAGCTCGACATCGAGGGCCTCGACACGGAGAACGCCGAGTACGGGATCGAGACGACGAAAGGGGCAGGGGTCGTCAACGTCACCGACTCGAACGTCCTCGCCGCCGTCCACCCGTTCACGGTCGGCCCGGAGTCGAAGCTCTCGGTCACGCGCGTGAAGGCGACCGCGTCGACGCGCCTCCTCGAGGGCGAATCGAGCGTGTCCGAGATCCGCGGCACGCTCGTCGCGAAGTACCTCGATTACGAGGCCAACACCAACGAGGGCATCATGCTCAAGGATGGTGGTGAGGCCGACATCGAGGACTCGACGCTCGTCGCGAAGGGCGGGCTCGACATGGTCTCGTCGTACGGCGGAAAGTCCCTGAAGCTCCGCTACTCGACGCTTCGCGGCGCCCACTGCGGCCCGCACATGCAAGGGATCGGGACGCTCGAGATCGATCACGTCACGAGCGAAGACAACGTCTTCGGGATCACGATCTACGACGCGAGCACGGAGGGGCCGCACGTCATCAAGGACTCGAACTTCGCGGGTGCCGTGGCGTGGCTCGATCTCCAAGGCGATCACGGTCCGATCACGTTCCAGAACGTCTTCACGACAGGGCAGGAGACGATCACGCGGACCGATCCGCCGACGATCACGAAGGCGACGGCGAGGATCGAAGGCGCCGGTCCGCGCCCGGCGAAGTGATCGCGTTCCCTTCACGAAACGTTTCACGAAGCGCTTCGTGAAACGGGTGGCTCGCTTCGCTCCAGCACGCACGCCAGCTCGGAATTTTGGCCGTCTCCTGGGCGCTCGCTAACGTCGGGTGCTGGAGGTGGATGTGGTCAGCCTCGCTTCCGAGTTCCCGAACGACAACCCTGCTCTTCATCGTGGCGTCATCTGGGTCAACACGGAGCCCACCGGTGGAGCGCGACCGGAACGTGCGTGGCCTCCGAGCGGCGAGCCTCCGCGCGAGCCCGCGCCGATCACGCTGCGCTCGGACGATGAACCACCGCCGACGCTCGATCACGCGTCATCTTCAGCGAGCGCGCTCGCCGGCGAGCCCGACGAGGGCCTGCCTCCGACGGTCGACGCTGCTTCGGAGGACGCGACCGAGCATCCCTCGCTCGCGCCGCCGGAGGACGACGAGGTCGACGAGTCTCCGATCGTGGTCGAAGAGCTCGAGCCGATCGAAGCGCACGTCGAAGGCGAGAGCACACGAGATGCAGCTGCGCTCGCCATGTCCGAGGGCAGCGCGCCTGCGCTCGCGGACATGTCCGAGGGCAGCGCGCCTGCGCCAGCCGAGAGCGGCGTGGTGCTCGTCACGGCGGGCCGCCCGGTGACATCCGAGGCGCCGCCTCCTCCCGCACCAGCAGAGAGCGAGGTCGTCCTCTCGGCGACGCGCGCCGAATCGACGGAGCGTGACGACGCGTCCGGTCCACTTACGCCGGTCTTCGAGGAGGTCGCTGCGAGCGAGATCCCGCGCGAGACGACTTCTCTTCCGCCGGCGCCGGACGATCCGTTCACCGTGCTCGTCTGCACGCTTGCCGACGTCGCGATCAGCGCAGGCTCCCCGCACGTCGCGTCGCTGCTGCCTGGCCTGCTCTTCGACGGGCGCCTCACCGAGCCGCTCGAGGCCGACGTCGCCGAAGCGCTGCGCGTGGCGGGCCTCTGGGACGGGAGCCAGGTCGCGCCGTCGTTCGTCGCCATCACCGCGGGATGGAAGGCGATCCTGCGCGGGACGAGCAACGACTTCGATGCGTGCGGCGCGGCGATGCTCGACGAGTGGTCCGCCGATCTGCTCGCACGTCTCCTGGCCGCGCCCGCGCGCGCTCCGATGCTTCGGCAGGAGTTGCGGAGCCGCGGGATCGCCGCCTTCGGCCTCGCGGCCTGAGGGGCAGCTACTTCTCGAGCAGCTTGCGGAGGCGCGGCGTGATGTTGGAGACGGCGCGCTCGCCTTTCACGCCGCCCTCGAAACGGAGCGACGACGCGCGTCCGTCCGGGCCCGGCGTGACGAACAGCGGGATCATCTTCGACGAATAGCCGGCCGCGACGACCCGATCGCGGTCCTCGTCGAGGTCGAACTCGAGGATGGTCAGGTTCGGGAACTCGACGTCGAGCTCGCCACGCTGGGCCGCGTGGTGGAAGCGCTGGCAGGGCTCACACCACTTCGCGCCGACGTAGACGATGAGGTCGCGCCCGTCCGCGGCGGCCTTCTCCCGCTCGGCGCGTACGACCTGCGAGACCTCACCGGCTTCGGCTTTCACGAACCGGATGCCTTGCGCGAGCACGAGCGGCGCGCCTTCGGACCCTGGGCTTGCCCCCGGTTTGGCGCTGGTGGACGGCTCGGGACCGGCAGAGCTCGGCGCGGGATCCGCCCGGGTGCAGCCGAGGGCGGCGGCGACCGATGCGATCACGACGGTGAGGCGAAGGGACGACCGAAAAGAAGCCACGACCGACATTCTACAACCCAAGAGTCCGACGGAGCCCGGCTCTCCGCCATTCAGACGCGAAAAGATCAGCGCGCCCCCGGCTCCGACCAGCGGCTCGCGATCTCGTCCCAGCTCGGGAGCGCTTCGTCCGCGGACGTGTGGAGGACCCGGATCCGCACGATCATCCGCTCCACCGCGGAGGTGTAGCCGTGTTTCTTGCCCTTCATGAACATCGCTTCCATGCCGGGGAGCGGCAGCGGGTAGCTGAAGCGGACGGTGTCCTTCTCGCGCAGCCGGCCGCCGCCGAGACGTGCGCCGAGCATGTCGTGGCCGACCTCGGGACGGCCCGTGTCGCGATCGAGGATCTCGACGCAAGTGAACGTCGAGTCGAGGCCGTACACGCGACGCTTCGTCCACACCTCCGCGGCCCGCCAGGGCTTGCGCTCGATGCCGGGGAGCTGCGTCTCGTCGATCACGAACAGCTCCACGCTCTTTCCGGCGGCGCGCGGCATCGGCGCCGGGGTCTCGGCGGCAGATTCCTCCAAGAGCACGGATCCGGGCGAGGTGCCCATGCGGACCGTGCGACCGAGATCGCCCTCGCTTTCCCAGCGCTCCGAGTCGGACGTGGGGTCGTGCGGGGAAGTCTTCTCGTTGTCCTTCGGCTTGATCGTCTCGGCCATCGTTCGCGTCGATGTTATCAAGCCGGCCGGTCGCGAAGTGGCGCGACCAGCGATCGTGGCGCCGAACGTCGTCGATCTCGGCCCCTGCGCTCATTCGGCGTGTACGCGAGTCGCGCACATCCTGCAGCGCGAGACGCTCTTCGAGGCTCAGCGCTTCACGTCTTTCGACGGCGTCGAGAAGAGTGTGGCTGCTTCGTAGAACGAGAGCGCCGTATCGGGCCCATGGCCGCGCCGCGGACGCTTGTTCGCGTGCGCGCGCAGCCACGTCCAGAACGACTCGACGCAGGCGCGACACGCGAGCGTGCTCGGTCCGTATTGGCAGCCGGTCGCAGGATGCGCGGCGGGGGAGCTGCAGAAGGAGCAGATCATGACGCCTCGTCGAATGAACGTCGCTTCGACAATCTGTAAGCATTCCCGGATGGTCCGGCCACCGATCGACGTTTGTCGTCGCCGTGATCGCGTCGCCGCCCGGTCGCGCGCGATCAACGTCCCCGCAGGAAGTCTCCGCGCTCCGTGAGATGCACGAGCTTGTATCGTGACCCCGTGAGAACGACGACGCCCGTAGGCCTCCTTCGGGATGCTCGGCGCCGGGTGTCGACGCCGCCAGCGCCCGAGAGCGCGGGCGAGCAGGAGACGATGCTCGAGGAGGAGCGCTGGCTCAGGTGCGCCGCGTGCGGAGCTCGCGTCGTGCGCGAGGCCGCCCGCCTCGTCGTGAACGGCAGCCATGAGCACTCGTTCATGAATCCGTCGGGCCTGCGATTCATCGTGAGCTGCTGGTCGGAGGCGCCGGGGTGCGTCTCTGCCGGCGAGCGATCGACCGTGTGGACCTGGTTCCCCGGGTTCGCGTGGCAAGTCGAGCTGTGCCGCTCGTGTGCTGCGCACCTCGGCTGGTCGTTCCACGCCGCAACGACGTTCTACGGCCTCATCCGAGACCAGCTGGTGGTCTGAGAGACGAAACGCCAGAGGCCGCGAACGGCACTCTCGCGCCGCCGCGGCCTCTCGTTGCGACCTCGCACGACGCGGAATGCTCCGCGCCGCGGTGCGATCAGAACTGGTGCGCCTCGGTCGAGTCCTCGAGCGCGAGCGTCGTTGCCTTGCCGCCCGAGATGACCTCCGCCACCTGATCGAAGTAGCCGGTGCCGACCTCGCGCTGGTGGCGCGTCGCGGAGTAGCCGTCCTTCTCCGCGGCGAACTCGGCCTGCTGGAGCTCCGAGTACGCGGCCATGCCGCCGTCCTTGTACTTCCGCGCGAGCTCGTACATCCCGTAGTTGAGCGCGTGGAAGCCCGCGAGGGTGACGAACTGGAACCTGTACCCCATCGCGCCGAGCTCGCGCTGGAACTTCGCGATCGTCGCGTCGTCGAGGTGCTTCTTCCAGTTGAACGACGGCGAGCAGTTGTAGGCGAGGAGCTTGTTCGGGAACTCCTTCTTGATGCCCTCGGCGAACTTCTTCGCCTGCGCGAGGTCCGGGGTCGACGTCTCGCACCAGACAAGGTCCGCGTACGGCGCGTAGGCGAGGCCGCGCGCGATCGCGGTCTCGACGCCGCTCTTGATGCGATAGAAGCCCTCGGGCGTACGTTCTGCCTGGTGCCCCTGGCGGACGATGAAGGGGTGATCGCGCTCGTCGACGTCGCTCGTGAGGAGCTTCGCGCTGTCGGCGTCGGTGCGGGCGACGAGAAGCGTCGGGACATCGCAGACGTCGGCGGCAAGGCGCGCAGCGGTGAGCGTGCGGATGAACTGCGCGGTCGGGACGAGGACCTTGCCGCCCATGTGACCGCACTTCTTCTCGCTCGCGAGCTGGTCCTCGAAGTGGACGCCCGCGGCGCCGGCTTCGATCATCGACTTCATCAGCTCGAAGGCGTTGAGCGGTCCACCGAAGCCCGCCTCGGCGTCGGCCATGATCGGCGCGAGCCAGTAGCGGTCACGCTTGCTCCCACCCGTGGTTGAAGACTCCGCGTGCTCGATCTGATCGGCGCGGAGGAGGGCAGAGTTGATCCTCTTCACGACGGTCGGGACGCTGTCGACCGGGTAGAGGCTCTGGTCCGGGTACATCTGGCCCGCCGTGTTCGCGTCGGCCGCGACCTGCCAGCCCGAGAGGTAGATGGCCTTCAGGCCCGCGCGGACCTGCTGCACCGCCATGTTGCCGGTGAGCGCGCCGAGCGCCGCGACGTACGGCTCCGTGTGGAGCAGCTCCCAGAGGCGTTTCGCGCCGAGGGTGGCGATCGTGTAGTCGATCTTGAAAGAGCCCCGGAGACGCTCGACATCGGCCTTCGCGTACGCGCGGACGATGCCGTCGAAGCGCTTCGCATGGAGCACATCGCGTGACTCACGCGACACGACCTCCCGAAGGTCGGTCAGAGAGTGGTCGAGGACTTCGGTACTACGTGCGGCGGCGCTCATTGAGGTTTCTCCTGTGTCACACGCTGCGTTTCATGCCGTGAGAGAGTCGTGAGTGACGATCTCGTAGGCGGGTAGGGTGAGGAACTCCTCGAAGCGAGGAGCGAGCGAGAGGCGAACGAACAGGTCGCACGCCTCGTTGAACTTTCCGGAGGCAAAGCGTGGGCCGCCGACCTCTTCTTCGATGCGCTTCATCTCTTCGGAGACGGTGCGCTCGAAGCGCTTCGCGTCGACGATGGAGCCGTCGTCGAGCGGCGCGCCGTGGTGTATCCACTGCCAGACCTGCGCGCGCGAGATCTCGGCGGTCGCGGCGTCCTCCATCAGATCGTAGATGGGGACGCACCCCTGTCCGCGGAGCCAGGCCTCGAGGTACTGGATGCCGACGCGGATGTTGTGGCGGAGGCCGCTGTCGCTGCGCTTGCCCTGGTGCGGGCGGAGCAGATCCTCGCGCGTGATCTTCGCGATCGCGCTCGTCTCCGAGCGCGTGGAGGGGCCGCGCTTGTCGAGCTGATTCTTCTGCGGCATGTGCTCGTCGAAGATTTCCTTCGCGATCGGGACGAGGCCGGGATGCGCCACCCACGTGCCGTCGTGGCCCTTCGTCACCTCGCGGAGCTTGTCCGCGCGGACCTTCGCGAGCGCCTGCTCGTTCTTCGCGGGATCGCCCTTGATCGGGATCTGCGCGGCCATACCGCCCATCGCGTGGACGCCGCGACGGTGGCAGGTCTCGATGAGGAGCGTCACGTAGGCGTCGAGGAACGCCTTGTCCATCGTGACCTCGCCGCGATCGGGCAGGAGCGCGGACTTGTCGTTCGCGCGCTTCTTGATGAAGCTGAAGATGTAGTCCCAGCGCCCGCAGTTGAGACCCGCGGAGTGCTCGCGCAGCTCGTAGAGGATCTCGTCCATCTCGAATGCGCCGGGCAGCGTCTCGATGAGGCACGTCGCCTTGATCGTCCCGCGCGGGATGCCGAGGCGGTCCTCCGCGAAATTGAACACGTCGTTCCAGAGCCGCGCCTCGAGGTGGCTCTCCATCTTCGGCAGATAGAAGAAGGGACCGGCGCCGCGCGCGATCTGCTCCTTTGCGTTGTGGAAGAAGAAGAGACCGAAGTCGACGAGCGCGCCGGGGACGGTCTGACCGTCGACGCGAATGTGCTTCTCCGGCAGATGCCAGCCGCGTGGACGGACGAAGAGGACCGCAGTCTTCTCGTGGAGCGCGTATTTCTTCGCGCCCGACTCGAACGTGATCGTTCGTCGGACGGCGTCCATCAGGTTGCGCTGCCCGTCGATCAGGTTCGACCAGGTCGGCGTGGTGGCGTCCTCGAAGTCCGCCATGAACACGCTCGCACCGGAGTTGAGCGCGTTGATGATCATCTTGCGATCGACGGGCCCCGTGATCTCGACACGGCGATCCGCGATCACCTGCGGGACCGGTGCGCAGCGCCAGTCGCCGCTGCGGATGTTCGCCGTCTCCGGCAGGAAGTCGGGCGCCTTGCCCGCATCGAAGTCTTTCTGTCGCTCCGCGCGCTTCGCGAGGAGCTCGGTCACGCGCGGGCGGAAGGTTCGAACGAGGTCAGTGAC
This sequence comes from Pseudomonadota bacterium, assembly GCA_023402175.1. Classification (GTDB taxonomy): domain Bacteria; phylum Myxococcota_A; class Polyangia; order Polyangiales; family Polyangiaceae; genus Labilithrix. The sequence goes on from JAEXCN010000278.1 coordinate 13,883, forward strand.
GAAGGCGAGGGCTTCCTGAGTGAGGACGCTGTCTTGTCCCGGGACCGGCGTCGCGAGGAGGGAATGGGAAGGAGCGGGGGTCGTCATTTACCGAGCCTCGAGGTCGCGTTGATGCAACGTGTTAGGAGATTGCGGTGTGAGTAGTTTGCAGTCAAGAATAGTCATATGCACTCGGAGAAATCTTGGTTTTAGGTTGTCAATGACAGCGTGTAGTGGTGTAAATGTTGTCAATGACAAGGCCGCCACGGAGGTGAATTATGCCCCTGCGTCAAAGTGTCGAAGTGCCTCGGTTCGGAGCAAAGGTCCGCGCGCTTCGGCGACGTGAGGCGCTCAGTCAGGTGCAGCTCGCGGAGAGGCTCGGGATCTCGCCGAGCTACTTGAATCTGATCGAGAACAACCGGCGTCCGCTCCCGGCGAATCTCCTCATCAAGCTCGCGCAGCTGTTCAACGTCGATGTGCACTCGTTCGCGACCGACGAGGACGCGCGGCTCGTCTCCGATCTCACGGAGGCATTCGCCGATCCGCTCTTCGAGGACCACGATCTCACGTCGATCGACGTCCGCGAGCTGGCCGTCGCGAGCCCAAGCGCCGCACGCGCCGTCCTGTCGCTCTATCGTGCCTATCAGGCCGCGCGATCGTCTGCCGACGATCTCTCGTCGCGTCTCTCCGATGGAGAGGAGCTCGCCTCGCCTGGCACCCATCTTCCGAGCGAGGAGGTGACGGATCTGATCCAGCGCCGCTCGAACCACTTCCCCGAGCTCGAGGCCGCCGCCGAGGCGATCGCTGCACGCGCGAAGCTCACCACCGAGGACCTCTATCCCGGTCTCATCCGCTACCTCGAGAAACATCTCGGCATCCAGGTGCAGATCGCGCGGTGGGGATCCGAACGCGGTGTCCTCCGGCGCTTCGATCCGCATCGCAATCTGCTCGCCCTGTCCGAGCTGCTTCCGACGCGCAGCCGCACGTTCCAGCTCGCGCACCAGATCGCCGTGATGACGCAAGGGGAGGTGATGGACCGGATCGCCGCCGACGCGCATCTCA